>JBDOIG010000224.1:0-1629 GCA_041082235.1 Thermodesulfovibrionales bacterium
TCATCACCCATGAGCCAAAGAGTCCTACCTATAGAAGATTAAAGATAAATATTACCGAGGCCAAGAAACAAAATTATGGCTCCTTTAAGCCCACTGATGAAGTCCTCAATGCCTGGCAAAAGACATCTGAGATAGCAGAGATACTCAAGGCGAAGCTGATAGTCTTTCAATCTCCTCCGAGTTTTATCCCATCAGAGGAGAACAAGGAGAATATGAAAAGATTTTTTAAGAATATCAACAGACATGAGTTTATTTTCGCCTGGGAGCCGAGGGGTCACTGGGCTCCAGAGGATATAAAGGCACTCTGCGAGGAGCTTGACCTTGTCCATGTGGTTGACCCCTTTAAAGATAGGCCCCTTTATGGAGGTATTATCTATTACAGACTTCATGGAATAGGAGGCCTGAGATATAAATATACAGATGATGACCTCAAGAGACTCCTTGCCCTCTGTCCTGAGGATAGAACTTCTTATGTTATGTTTAATAATGTCTTTATGTTTGATGATGCACTTAGGTTTAAGGGTCTCTCTTCACCTCAAAATATATTTTTATCTTCATATTACGGGATCGGTGCAGAGATGGAAAAGAGATAGCTTAATTGGTATAATTCAATTAGAAATCATGAGGAGGTGATGTTATGCCAGGGACAGTCTTGGAAAAGGCCAAAAGGCAATATACCTATGATGATTATGCCAAGTTGCCCGAAGGAGCACCCTATCAATTAATAGGAGGAGAACTGGTTATGTCACCATCACCAGTGCCCTATCATCAGATAATCTCTGGAAGAATTGAGTTTGAATTAATGAAATTTGTTAAGGAAAGAAAACTTGGAGAGGTAATTGACGCACCAATGGATGTCTATTTATCAGAGACAGAGACCTATCAACCTGATATAATCTTTATCTCCAATGAAAGGCTTAGCATAATTGGTGAAAAGAAGATAGAGGGTGCACCTGACCTTGTGATAGAGATACTATCAGAATCCACTGCCTATTATGACCTGCGTTACAAAAAGAGGGTTTATGAGAGGACAGGTGTGAAGGAATACTGGATAGTTGACCCCATAGAGAAAAGCATAGAAGTTTATGAGAATGTAAATGGAGAATTCAGGATTTACAGTCAGGCAATTGAGAAAGGCAGGGTGAACTCAAAGCTCCTTGAGAGATTTGGGGTTGAGCTTGAGAAGGTCTTTTGATCGAAAGGATTTGAAAACTGCACCTAGGAGGTGCAGTTTTTTAGGATAAATAATTCAGGTATGAAAGGTTAAAACCAGTGATTGAGGCTCCGAAAGCTAAGGTGGAATAGATATGCCTGTGGCATGACATAAATTAAACCTTTATTGACAAAAATTGTCATAGACCAAGGAGGCTCATAAATTAAAAACTAATAAAATCAAATAGTTACAAAATCTAAATTCTGGCATAAAGATTGCTTCTTAAATATGAGAAAACTTAAAAGGGGGTGATAAGTGAAAGAAAGATTGTAAGGCTAAATGTTAAGGTTTAAAAGGCTGGCATTGCCAGCAAGATTAAATGAAAGGAGGAAAGGAAGATGTTTAAGGTCTTTGAGGCACTATCAAAGAAGAAGAGAAGTGAGAAGGGTTTTACCCTCATTGAGCTTCTCGTGGTC
>JBDOIG010000048.1:0-1105 GCA_041082235.1 Thermodesulfovibrionales bacterium
AGCCCTACCCACACTTCCAAAGCCCTGAATCGCAATCCTTGAGCCTTTAAGAGCTATCCCTGCATAACTGCAGGCAACCTCTCCTGCAATTGAAAGGCCAAAACCTGTTGCACCCAGTCTGTCAAGAGGTAACCCTCCTATCTCCTCCGGAAGACCTACAGCCCTTCCTATCTCATCGTATATCCATGCCATTGATTCCTCATTGCTACCCATATCAGGCCCTGGTATATAGTCATCTAAGCCTTTTATTGCCCTTGCAAAGGCCCTGAAATATTCTTCAATTTGTGGTGACCTCGGGTCAGCAATTATCCCTGCCTTTCCGCCTCCATGGGCAAGGCCTGCAATGGAGTTCTTCAATGTCATTGTCCTTGCAAGTCTTATTACCTCTTCTCTGGTAACCTCAGGTGAAACCCTTACCCCTCCAATTGAAGGACCAAGGGCAGTGCTGTCAACCACAACTATAGCCCTGAGGTTCAGCTTTGGAAAATAAAGCTCCTCAATCCTCTGAGGCCCGATCTCATCAAAAAACATCTTACCTCCCTAATTTTTATATGTTCCGTCATCTTACAAGAATAAGCTTCCTCTGCTCTTTAAAATCTATTGCGTCATGCAATATGCGGAGTTCAAAGGTCTCTCTAAGGAAAGGGGTCTTCTCATAGACAATTATACCCCTTCTTATAATCCATTAGAATAATGTTTTTTGCGGTATTAAGAACAAGGAGGTCAATCCTGTCTGTCTTAAGCTCCCTGATAAAAAAAGATGAAGACCAGGCTCCTGTTCAAGGGATGGTTTTTGCGAAAGATAGACTGCAATATCAATATCACTGATGGGTCCTGAAGTTCCCTGAGAGACCGAACCAGAGAGATAGGCAAACTCCACCTTTATTGTCTCATTTAAGAGATTAAATCTTTCAAGGGCCTCTCTTAATTTATCCTTAAGTGATTCCATGGTACGCCTCATTAAGTTATAATATAACATGAAGCTGAGCATATCAGCAAAATTCCTTCTCACAAGTGGTTTACTCCTCCTTCTCTGCCTTGGCATATCCTTTTACATAATTGCAAAACATCAGGAATCCCTGATCCTTGAACAGGCAGAAAATGA
>JBDOIG010000058.1:0-17799 GCA_041082235.1 Thermodesulfovibrionales bacterium
GAAGGAAGGTTCTTTGAAAGGGCATCTATCTGCCAGCGGAGATTAGAATTTATATTTACTATACCCTCTTTCCTTGCATATTCAATATCAGGTACAATCACAGCCTCCATATTATCAAGGAGACAAATCTCTTTTATAAGAGGAATCGCCCTTCTGTATCTCTCCTCTACATCCTCTGGATAGATGGTCTTGCCTGAAGAAAGTACTATCACATCCTTTTTCCTTCCTGTGATAAAGAGATAACCATCCTTATCAATGTATCCAAGGTCTCCTGTAAGGAACCATCCATCCTGAAAGGATTCCCTTGTAAGTTGCTCATTTTTATAATAACCCTTCATAACAAGAGGTCCCTTTATGGCTATCTCTCCAGTCCCTGTCTCATCAGGGGCAATGATTCTCAGTTCAACTCCTTCAAGGGGTTTTCCGGCAGAGCCAGGCTTTCTCCTGTTAACTGGATTAAATGTGGCAACTGGAGAGGTCTCTGTAAGACCATAACCCTCAATAACAGTAAAACCGAATGCCTCAAGGTCTCTCATCACATCAGGGTCAAGCCTTGCACCACCTGAGGCAAAGAACCTGAATTGAAAACCTGTTTTCAGATGAAGAAAAAAGAATATACATTTACCGAGATTCAGGTCAGCTTTCCTTCTTAAAAAGGAACTCAATTCCTTGAGACAAAAAAGAGGCAATCTGATAAAGAAAGGGATACCCTTTAAACGCTCCATAATCCTGTTCCTCATCAGTTCAAGGACCTGAGGTACAGCAATCAGGGCAGTGACCTTCCTCTCCTTTATGTTTTTTAAGACTTCAGGCCCCCTCAGATAGGGAGAAAATGTCACAGTTGCACCAAGGCAGAATGGAACAAGGAAATTACATACAAAGGGATAGGTGTGATGAAGTGGCAATATGCAGAGTACATTTTCATCCTCCCTTATAATGCCTGTCTTTTTACCTGCCTCTATCTCAAAACTGAAATTACCATGACTGAGCATCACTGCCTTTGGTCTTCCAGTGGTTCCAGAGGTATAGATTATGGAGGCTATGGTATCTTCAGAGGGTTGGTAAGGTTCGAATCTATCAGGTAGAGGCAATTTTTCAATCCCTGAGATATCAAAGCCATTATAGTCCTTCACATTAGAGGCAGTCTTTTCTGAATAAAAAACAAGCCCTGCCTCAGAGTCCTTCATAACAAGCTCAACAGTCCCTCTATCTGATTCCACATCCAGTGGAACTGCTATGGCACCCCTCAGGATTATAGCAATATAGGCAATACACCAGTAAACTGAATTTTCAGCATAAAGCAAGACCCTGTCCTGAGGGGATATATTTTCAAGATATCCTGCAAGTCTCAGGCTAAGGTCTTTTATATCTTCATAGGTATAGGACTTCCAGGTGTAGTCCATCTGAGAAGAGCGTCTTACAGGCTGAAAGAAGGCAATCCTGTCACTGAATCTTTCAAAAGAAAAAAGAATTTGATCCCTGAGGGTCATGAAAAATTATATCATAGAAGGGTTAAGGCTTGAAGATGATTTTTATCCTTGCACCCCTCTCAGACTCTATCTTCAAACATCCATTAAGGTCTTCCTTCACAATGTCAGACACAATCCTCAAACCGAGATTGGCATCTTTTTCTATATCAAAATCTGGAAGAAATCCTGTCCCGTTATCTGAGAACTCAAGGCTGACCATATTGTCCTGCATCTCTATTATCTTCACATTAATTCTTCCAAAGAGCCTTTCTCTGAAACCATGTTTTATACTGTTTGTGACAAGTTCATTAACAATTATTGCTATATTTGTTGCCTTCCTTGAATCAACATATACTGACGAACCTGTTATCGAAAAGTTGAGGAATTTATTTTCTATATTTGAGAGCTGAAGGCCTGATTCTACAATCTTCTCGCAGAGCTCTGATAGATTCACAGTGGCACTATCCTCCTGTGAAAGGAGCTGGTGGACATAGGCAATGCTCCTAACCCTCATCAGGTTATCAATCAAGAGCTCCTTTGTGGAAGGCTCATGGCACTGCTGAAGCTGAAGAAGAAAGAGTCCCGAAAGTATCTGGAGGTTATTCTTGATCCTGTGATGGGCATCCCTGCAGATCTTGAGAATCCTCCTGTTCTTCTTTTCCATTACTGAATAGAGATGGCTATTTTCAATGGCAACAGATGCTATCCTGGCAATATTAGTAAGAAGTGATACTTCCTCCGCTGATAAATAATGTATCCTATCAAGCATCATGCATATGAGCCCGGTAAGCTGGCTCTTTGTTAAAAGACCAAGACCTATCTTGGTTGATGACCCGGAAAAGGCTGGTATGGTTACACAGTCCTCTGTCTCAATAAGCCTTGGTTTTCTTATATCATTCCCTGGTAGCCACTCAGCCTGTCTGTAACATCTGAATCCTGAATCATTATAAAATGTATGGTATACCGCTATGGGAGGTTTCTGCAGAAAAAGGTCTCTACAGAGTACGGTTCCTACAGTTAATTCTTTTTCAACAAATTCATGTTCCTCTCCACAAAAGGCCTCAAAACTCAGGACAGTATCCAACAGGACAGGGCATTCAAAGCACACCGGCATCTTTTCTTCAAAACTTCCTACTGAAGTATTATCAGCCTTGCACTGTGTTCCAGGTATTGACCAACACCTCAGGTCATCATTTCCGTATGCCGGGCAGGTAACCTTTCCGCACTCCACATATTCCCAGCACTTTTTCAACTTATCTGGATTAAGTGACCAGAATACAACGGTCTTTGCATTGAGAAGGGGCTTTATGATCTCCAGTATATTGATTATGAGTGTTTTTGACTTAGGATAAGATATTATGGCATCAGATATAGCAAAGAGTGCATCAATCGCCTTTTCTTGATATTCAATAATAGACCTCATATTATCCATCTCATTCAGCTTATTGTCTCCTATATTAAGGGGATAGTCCATTTTAAGCTTTTATGTGCAAATTTAATACCTGAACTAATTCTATCACAACATAAATGAAATATTAATAATCTTTTTTAAAATGGGTGAAATCACCATTTCAGTGGGTGAAATAACCCATTTTCTCTGTATAAACCACAATTTTTCAATCCCTGATCATGGCTCACATTTTGCTACTCATATAGCATGAAGAATTTATTGTCAGTCTTAATAATGATTATATTTATTCCCTCACCTCTTTTTTCTGATGATTCCTGCACAGTAAGATGCCACCAGACCATGCTCAGGTCAAAAAACATCCATCCTCCCGCTTATTCCTGTGATACCTGTCATAAACCAGTAGAAGACAAACACCCGGTTAAAAATAAAAAGGGCTTTGGGCTTATATCAGGGGTTCCATTAATATGCTGGACATGTCATCAAGAACCAAAGTCTTCTCCTTCAAATCATCTTCCCTTTAAACAGGGACTCTGTATAGAATGTCATAATCCGCATGAATCAGATAATAAGGGGCTGCTCAAAAAATCTTCTGAAAAACTCTGCATCACCTGTCATGAGGACAAACAAAGGGCAAAATTTCTTCACGGACCCTCTGCTTCGGGAGATTGTCTGTTCTGTCATGATGGACACCAATCAGAGAACAGACACCTCTTAAGGCTCAAAGAACAGGACCTATGCCTCGGCTGCCATAATGAAATGACTGAGGAAATGAAGAAAGCATCTGTCCATCCTGCCCTTCTTTCAGGTTGTTCTTCATGTCACAATGCCCACGGTTCAGATTTTAATAAATTTTTAATTAATGTAGGAGACAGGCTCTGTTTCTCCTGTCATCCAGGGATCGAAGAAAAAATAAGCAAATCAAGGTCAGTCCATAGACCGATCAAAACTGATAAGGCCTGTGCCTCCTGTCATCTTCCCCACGCAAGCACAGGACCAAAGCTCATGGAAAAAACAGGCATAGAGGTATGCCTTGGATGTCACAGAACCATTATTGAGACTAAAAGAGATAAATATCTCCACGGGTCTATTAACAATAGAGCCTGTACCTCTTGTCATGAGAGTCATGGAAGTCTGTACAGAAAGCTTCTTGTAAAGGACTTTCCTGAGGGTTTCTATATCTCCTATGATGAAAAGGTATATGAATTGTGTTTTTCCTGTCACAACAGGGACCTGCTTAGATATGCAGACACAAGCTTTGCAACAGAGTTCAGGGATGGAAACAGGAATCTCCATTATCTCCATGTTAACAAAAAAGATAAGGGAAGAAGCTGCAGATTCTGCCATACAATCCATGGAGGAACATTACCAAAACTGATAGCAGAAAAGGTAAGATTTGGGAACTGGGATCTTCCTGTTGGTTTTTCAAAAACAGACACAGGAGGAAGCTGTGCACCGGGATGTCACAGAAGATATACATACGATAGAAAAAATCCTCAAAAGGTAAGATGAATATTTCTGAAAGGAAATCTAAAAGAAAAAAGATATTTCATGAGATATCCATAAATATTCCCGGAAAAGCCTCTGGTTATATCCGGGCGATACTTGTGGATATTAGTGAAGAGGGTCTTGGTCTGTCAACAGAATATCCCTTAAAGCCAGGTCAGCTCATAGAAATACTCACACCAAAAGGAGTGGTCACAGGTACCGTAATGTGGACCCTTAAAAAGGATAGCCTTTACAGGGCCGGAATTTACAGGGTTGATATAAAAAATCTATTTGATTGAAATAATTTATTAGTGTAAAATATATATGAAACATCTAAACTCTTTAAGATGGGGTGGCCATATGGAGGGCATCTATAATAGCCCTGAAAGAGGTACCTCAAAGAAAAAGGCCCTCGTTGTTGACGATGAGTCAATAATACGGCTATCTCTGAAAAGATTTCTTGAGGACGAAGGCCTCCATGCCCTAACCGCGAGCACAGGGATAGATGCACTTAAAAAGATTGAGGAGAACCAGCCTGACATAGTGATCCTTGATATTCAGCTTCCTGACACAAATGGATTAAGCCTTCTTCAAACAATCAAGGAGATGAATCCATCCATAACAGTTATCATGATTACAGGTCATGCAGATGTAAAAGGCGCTGTGGAGGCAATGAAGATAGGTGCCCTTGATTATCTGGAAAAGCCAATAGACTTTAAAAATCTCAGGGATACACTCTCCAAAATAAAGCACTTAGTCCAGAAAGATACCCCCCAGGCAGAAGGTCTGCTCACTGCAAATCCCAAAATGAAGGAGATCTACAGGATAGCAGAAAAGCTTGCTACAAAATCAGATGTAACCATACTTGTTCTTGGAGAGAGCGGCACAGGAAAAAATTTTCTATGCAAAAAACTCCATGAAATGAGTCCGAGGAAGGACATGCCCTTTGTTGAGGTGAGCTGTTCAAACATCCCTGAACACCTCATAGAGAGTGAACTCTTCGGTTATGAAAAGGGTGCCTTTACCGATGCAAAGAACACGAAAAAAGGACTCGTGGAAATAGCCCATGGTGGCACAATCTTTCTTGATGAGATAGGTGACATGCCATATCCCATGCAGTCCAAACTACTCACCCTGATGGAAGAAAAGAAGTTCAGAAGGATCGGTGGATTGCAATATCTTAAGGCAGATGTAAGGATACTTGCTGCAACGAATAAAAATCTCCAGCAGCTTGTCCACGAAGGCAAATTCAGGCTTGACCTCTATTACAGGCTTAATGTGGCTACAGTGGAGCTCCTTCCCCTGAGGGAAAGGAGAGAGGATATCCCATTACTTGCAGAACATTTTCTCAAGCACTATATTAAAAAATATAACCACGAACCCAGGAGATTCTCACCAGGGGTTATTGAAGCCTTTCTTAATTATCATTGGCCAGGTAATATAAGGGAATTAAAAAATCTCGTTGAAAAACTTGTAATACTTTCAGGTTCATCTGAGATAGGCATTCATGACCTGCCCGCCCCCTTTCTAAAGGCAGACACCACCACAAAAAAGGAGCAGATGAAGATAATAGATGAAGGAGCAACCCTTTCTCTTATGAACATAGAGATAGAATGCATAAAAAAGGCTCTGCAACTTTCAAAGGGTAATCAGAAAAAAGCAGCCGAGATACTCAACATCACCAGGGATACCCTTCGCTATCGCCTAAAAAAGTTTGGTATAAAGGCATCTGAATATAAATCATGAATCAGGGATATCTTGAATTGGACTCATTATGAAGCCTTCCATGACAGACCAGCACACAGGCACCTGAAAGGGTTCCATAATCAATAAATCTTGGATATAAATTTCCCTCTGCATGCTCTGTAATCCTTGTATCAAAATTTATAAGATGGCTGTGATCTCCTGAATCAGGTGACGGCTCAACACCATGGGGGTCGTGACAGGCTGCACAGGTAATATTATTAAGAAGATGGCCACTGTGGCCACCCCTGCCCGAAATATTCCTTTGAAAACTCTCATCCCTCAGTATACTATCCCTGTTATGGCACCTGTAACACAGGGCATAACTGTTATAAGACTCAGGTGTCCCATCATCTGTCTCATACCTTTCTGCAAGTATGGGTCTGAACTGGGAGCCATGAACACCCCTTGCACCACCTCCTCCTGTGCCTGGGGTATCATCAGCCTGATGACAATCACTGCATCTGATAATACTTGACGGAGTGAGCTCAGGCCGCAGGCTACTGGGAATGCTCGGGACATCAGGGTTTTTACCTGATTCAATTACAGGATGATAGGATGGATTTGACGGGTTGAACTCCATCCTTGTATTAACTGTATTTACAACCCTCGGTACAAAAGGGATAGAGCCACTTGAATCTCCATGACACTTAAAGCATATCTCATATTCATAACTGACATTTGTAACAATGCCTCCGTTTCTGTCAATCCCATTAACATGGGTAAGCCTTCCTCCTGCATAGGGTGGTTCAGCAGGGCTATCATTTACAGTATGGGGATTATGGCAGTCCATGCACTCCACATGACCCCATAAGGGTATCTGCTCCTCGGGTGAATGATAAGAGGCAGTTAATCCAATGGTGGTATCTTCAACAGGATGCCTGGATATCCTCTGGAACTGGGAGTATACATCCTTTTGAGCAACATTTCCATTATGACATTTATAACAATTCCTTTCCTCTTCCTGGTGATAAAGTAATCTCCACTTTCCTTCCGCACCATGAGGTGTATGGCAATTTTCACAACTATTCTCAGCAACTGTGAGCCAGCCAAAATCTGTTCCAGCTCCTGTAAAAGGCCACGGATTAGGTTCAACACCATTCCATGTGGCAATAGAGATTTTATGACTTGAAAATTCCCAGCCATTTTTCAGATGGCATTTCAGACACAATCCTGAATATCTATTATCCACAGAAAGGAACTTTCCGAATTGATTATTATGGGGGTCATGGCAGGTAGAACAATGGATATTATACTGGAATCCATAAAATGTAAGGTCATAGGGTGGCAGGGGCACTATCTCGGGATTTGAGAGAGCATCAAGATAAGAAAAGGATACAGGATGGTCATCAGAAAGATCAGTGCCTATATAGGACCTCCTGCCAGGTGTTATTGCTCCTGAGACCTCTATACCACCTGATGGTCTGAGTACCATTCCTATTGCCAGTATGCCATCATGACAGCTCAGGCAGAGCCTTGAAGGACCCTCAGGCTGTGATGGAGATGCCCTGAGCGTGGAGCTTGCATAAACATCATAGTTTACAGGTTCAAGTTCCCTGTTCCATAATGGTGTAAGGGGTTTTGCATTGTGAGGTGCATGACAGAATACACATATCCTTGTTTCTGAAAGGGCCTTTATCTCACCATGACCTGTAACGGATAGATTATGCTTTGTGCTGACAATACCAGTTGATGCCTGAATGGAAGAGATGGTCAGTAAAAAAATGATTAATTCAATGAATATCCTTTTCATTCCTCTGCCTCATCAATCTGAAGATCTGAATCCTCTGGTTATAGGTATCGCAGACATAAAGGTTCTCTGAAGGATCAATAAAAATACAGGAAGGTAGCCAGAACTCAGCCTCTCCCTTTCCCCTTGCACCAAGGGTCAGAAGAAACTCTCCTCTTTCATTAAAGAGCTGGACATTATCAAAGAGGGAATCCACCACATAGATTATCCCATCCCTGTCAACCGCAACTCCTTTTGGCATGGAAAAATCGCCAGAACCATTTCCATGGTGACCAAAGGCATTTATAAAAAGACCATCTCTGCTGAAAATCTGAATCCTGAAATTCATTGCATCAGTTATATATAATCTCTCAGAGACCGCTATATAGGAAGGAAAATTGAATTCACCGGGCCTCTCGCCCCTTCCACCGAAATTAAAAAGTAAGGTGTCATTATCTCCAATGGCACTCACCATATTTTTTATTGTATCAACCGCATAGATGATACCTGTCTCCCTGTCGCAGGCAATCCCTGTTGGTCTGCTGAAACCATTTATAGAGCCTGCATATTTACCTTCATCATCAAAGATTAAAATCCTAACACTTAAAGAATCACTCACAAAGAGTCTGTTTCTATTATCAAAGGCAACTCCTACCGGAGAGAGGAGTTCCCCCTGCTCTGTTTTAAATATACTTATATATCTCCCATCTTCTGGCACAAAGAGATGAACACATCTGCATCCTCCATCAGCTATGGCAATCCTTCCATCTGCTCCCTTTGCAAATGCTAAAGGCTTAACAAGCCTTACCTCAGCCCTGCCAGCAAAGATAGAACGAATACTTGAGTTCTTCTCCTTAAAACCATAAAGCCAGCCATCATAAATAATCTTACCTGACTGGTGATACCAGGAATGGGTCATGGAAGGAGCCTGGTAAAGGATTGCCCAGCTGGAACTGCAGGCTGAGATAAAAAATAGGATCAATAGAGATAACCATCTCATCTCTTTAAATCCCTGAGCCTCTCTTCGTATATCTTTATCTCTGCTTCCTTCCTCAACTCCTCTCTCCACTCCTTCTCCCTCTTTTTCAATGCATCAGGGAAAAGCCTTCCTTCAAGATAAACCCTCATCTCATCAGGAGATGGATACCTCTCATCAGAATATTCAACAAGCCTTATTATATGAAGACCATCTGATGCCTTGATAATGCCTGAAAGCCCACCGATATTGAGTTTTTTTGCCTCTTCATATAGTTCTCTCTGTTTAACCCTGTTAAGCCTGATTTGGTTTATTATGAATGTACCATCCTGAACAAGCCTCCAGGGATCACCATTATATTCTGCCTTTATCTTTGCTAACAGGGACTCTGCCTTCTTCATGGATTCTTCTGTAGCTTCCAGGAATCTCACATCAACAACCACGACCTTTTCAGCAAGTTTAAATGCCTCTTTTTCCTTCTCATATTCAGTCCTTATATCATCCTCTGAAATCACAACCCTCTTTACAACCTCTTCTGCATAGAGCATCTCTATGAGCATCTTCTTTTCAATTAATGAGGTAAGGTCTTCCTCTGAAAGGCCCTCTTTTTTAAGAAAATCCCTGAACCCCTCATCTCCAAGGTCCATCTTGAGCTCTACAATTGCGTTTTTAATCTTTCTCTGCTCAGGCCTGAGGCCGAGTTTTTTTGCCTTCTGGAAGGCAAGCTCCTCTGTGATTATATTATCAAGGGCTTTCTTTATAGAGGCATCTGATACGGCTTTGTCAGGAAGCAATCTTAGGAGTCGTGACATATATACAGGACTTCTATTTATCTCAGCCACAATAATCTCTGAGGGTCCTTCTCCTGCAAGACACCGAGCTATAGATAAAGATATTACAATTAAGGTCAGGATTAAACCTCTAATCATCCTATCTCCTCCTAAAAGAGTCTTCTTCTTAGATTTATATAAAAGAGTTCAGAAAATCTTCTTGTATCAGTGGTGTCTGAATACGTCCTGTTCCATTGAAGATTTACTCCAGCTACAAGGTCAAGCATCCCGGCCCTGAATGAAAGGGAAGAAGAAAGGGAATAAAAATCAGCATCAGAAAGGGAATCCCTCCTTGTATATCTGGCACCGCTATTTAACCACATGTTTCTATGAAATTTTTTTCTTATATCAATGGCAGCTCCCTTTGTGGTCTCGCTGTAATCCCTCTCAAGCATATAACCTTTATGATACCAGGTCTCTGAATAAAAGACCCTTGATAAAATATGAAAATAAGGATTTATATCAAGGCTGTATCTGAATTCTCCGCGGAAGGAATCTGAGGGATTTATATTTGAATCCACATCCTGATATTGAAGGAAGAGATAATAGGGCCTTCGTGAAACAATCAAACCTATCGTATCTATATCTGTCTCCGGAAGCCTTCCCTCATAAAAACCAGACCTGAGCGATGTCCTCAGGCGACTGTGGCTGTAATAGGGAGACAAAAGATTATTGAAAAGGTCAAGCCGCAGGTTATAACCATAGGTATCTGTCCTCAATTCTGCTCCCCTGTCTTCTGTGCTGTAAGAGACAAAAAATTGATAGGTGGTTATTGAAGGATCTACACTCCAGACTCCTGGAGGCAGGTCAAGAACCCTTATCCTTGTAATATCGCCAATGCCTGTAATCTCATAATGAATCATGGGTGTAAGTCTGTAGAGTATCCTGTTATCAGGATTTTCCACATAGACCTCTATAGAAGATACAAGGATATTTCTTTCATTAAGATCAAATTCATCATTACCTATCACACCTGGCTGGGCAGAATGCGGTTCTTTTATTATGCTTATTTCTCCTTTTCTGTCATAAAGGGAAGTGCCTAAATTAAAACCTCCATTAAATCTGCCTCCACTGATAGATTTTGTATAATTCGTGGAAAAGAAATGAGAACTTGTCTTTACCTCACTGTCACTCTCCCTCAGGAGATTGTCTTCAAAGGATCTGGAAGATAGATGATTGAATCTGTAGGTAGAGCTCAAACTTGCAAATAATTGATGGGAAAGACTGAAGAGGGCATTATTTACCTCACGCCTCCTCTTAATCCTGTTATCAGCGCTGCTATCATCCTTTGTATAACTGAAGGACAGACCTGATGAAAGATTCAGGGGCAATCTCATCAATAACCTTTCTGTCCAGCTGAAGGAATCTGTTTCCTGCACCAGGAGGTCTCTGTGTCTTGAATTGTCAAAGGATAAAGAAGAGCTGAGACTAAGAAACCTGAGATTTATGCCATTACCGAGCTGATAGAGTTCCCGTGAACCTGAGCCAGAAGATTCTGTCTTTAAATATGAGCCTGAAAATGAAATATTTCTTCCACTTTTAAATTCCCTGAAATATCTTAAGCTATTACTGAATAACCTTGTATCGTATCTTATATCTTCCTGTCTGGTGGATGCCTCAGAGTAAAGCATATTTAAGAAATAAGGTTTCTTTTCATATTTGAATTTCCCGCCCTCAAGGGTCATCACAGCAGGGGATATCCTCATCAGGCCCTGCCTTGAGAGAGGTTCTTTTCTAACAAAGAAGAGCTCAAGATTATAGGGATGTTCAGGAAGTATAAAATTCCTCCATTCATATTCAAAGGACGAGGCGGTCCACCAGGATGACCTCATGGTCTGCGTCCTGAAATCCTCATGTTTCAGGCCTGCTGATGTCTTTAGATATATGGTAATAAATCTTGGATGGTATATATAGCCCCTGAATATAAGATTGAGCTTCTCCTTAAGGAATATATCCCTCCTCATAAACCCACTTTCATCTGTTCTGTTTTCATCTCTGTCATAGGAAAAATTTATCTCAATCTCACCTTCTGAATCGTAAAGTCGCGGTGTAAAATCAAGGGCATTGACACATGTAATATCCATGAACAACAAAAATATCATGATTAAAAATAATTTCATCTCTAAAAAATCTTATCTCCATAGAGTCTTTCAAACTAATTCTTTAAAAGAAACCTGTCATTGCCTGTATGGGCATCATGACAGTCAAGGCATCTGAGTTCTGAGTATCTATGGACATCATTCTTAAGGATATCTTCCCTGTCATGACAGTAAAGACAGAATTCCCCGGGTTCTGATACCAGCATATATGCATAGCCTGAACTGTGAGGCATATGACATACCCTGCATCCACCAGCAGCTATTGGACCATGAACCCACTTTTTTTCAATATCCATATTGTGGCAGTAAAAACAGAGTTTTTCAGTAGGCATTATCAATTCATTCGTATCCTTTCTGTGACAGCCAGAGCACATCCTTGCAGCATAGGGGCCATGCTCAGCAGGGATATGGAGTGGTTTTTTTTCTGGAAGATTTGAGTCTATCTTTTGTTCTCCACCAGTCAGGGTGGGTTCAGTTATCCTGGGCTGCGGTACACCATCAAAAAAAAAGGAAAGTATACTGTACCTCTTCACTGGATCAGAACATCCAGGAAGAAGCATTACAATCAAGGATATTATCAAAAGTCTTATCATGAGCTGATTGTTTTATTCTGATTTTTCACCCTCTGGTACATTCTGTTTTTCAAAGACCTGTTGTTTCTTTTTTACTTCTTCAAGGAGCTCCTGGTCTGAAAGATACCTCATGCCTTTCTGCTTGCCAAAGGCATATACATTCACCATCCTGTTACCAAACTGGCTTGTAACTAATACAATGTATTCAATCTCAAAATCAGGGGTAGTATACTGTCTGAAATAATCAATATTGTTGTAATCAATAACAACCTCTGCTGGAAGGATAAGCCTACCAGGTTTTGTTCCTCCACCACCAAAGAACATCAGCAGAAAGCCATCCTTATTGAATATCTGGACATTGAAGAAGGCTGCATCAGCCACATATACCCTTCCCTCCCTGTCAACAGCTACGCCCCTTGGTCTTGCAAAATGACCGAGATTAACACCAAGCCTTCCTACCGTTCCTTTAAAATGTCCATCCCTGTCAAACTTCACAATCTGAAACCTTCCAGCATCACTCACATAGAGTGTACCCTCTTTATCAAAGACAAGATTTGTAGGTCTGTCAAGCCATTCTGAGGTATCACCTTTTCTTCCAAAGGTCCTCATAATCTCACCTGTTAATTTGTCAAAGACCTTAATCTCACCATTTTTTATATCTGCAACATATAACTCATCTCCAAAGGGGACTGCATCAACCGGTTTCCAGTCTCCTATAATTCCATAGGACTTTACATAAAGATCATTTCTATCAAAAAAAACTACCTGTTTTCTTACGGGATCAGATATATATTTATTCCCCTCTGCGTCTATGCTTATATTCACAGGCTGCATGAGCTTGCCCTGACCCATTGCACCCTTCAGGTATTCATATCTTTTGTTCTTTAAATCAAAGACAATCACACCTGCATTTGTATCACAGACATATATCTTTCCATCGTGTATTGCCACCCCATAGGGTTTGTCAAGCCTCCTCTCATCTTCTTTTTCACCTGTTATGAATTTTTCAAAACCTGACTTTGGTGGTTCCACATCCCTTGCACCTGTAAAAGAGGTGAGAAATTGTATCCTTGGAGGATCAGGCGGCTCCGGAAAGAATACAGGAGGTTCTTTTATCTCTACTTGAGGTGCAGCACAGGCAGAGATGATAAATAAGAGGGATAAGAATACTATATTTAATACCGACATCATTTATTATATTCTAAACATTGAAATTATAACATTAAAAAAGAGGGAAGGGATTCCTCCCTTCCCTCTGACAGGACTACGGAGTCTTATTGCCTTTTGCGTGACAGGAAAGACAGAGATTACTATTAGCATCACTCACATAAAGGAACTTCTCACCGCTGTTGCCGGTATTGTGAACAGCATGACAGGTTGAGCATTCCATCTTTCCATTCCAGAGATAATTACTTACAGGAGTTGTGTCAAACTGGGCCGTAGCAGAATCATATATCTCTGTATCCTCTGCTGCCACACTGTCATAATCAAAACCAATTGGATGGTGATTAAGGAGATAGCCATCCTTACCAATCTTATACTGGTCTGCAATGGTGCTTCCTCCTGAGCTCCTTGACTTTGTATCCTGAGGTGCATGGCCATACTCATTAACAGCAACTGTTCCATCATGACAGCTGAGACAGAGAAGCGATACAGAACCCACCTTATCAAAATAATCAACCGACTGTGGATGTTTTGGGCCTGAAAGGGGTTTATCAGGTCCTGGATCATAGGGTGCAAAGACCTGGGTGGTTACTGTATGGTTCCACAAAGGTAGATAGGAGTAGTCAGCTGGTGCCTCAGGACCTGTTCCAGCACCGCCAGATGTGCTCAGCCTATATGCATGATGAGGTGCATGACACCATACACATATCCTGTTCAGATAATCTGCTGGCATGGCAGGATAGTTGCCACCTGGCTGCCCCTGCCTCAGATCATGGGGTGTACCATTGATACCTGCTCCAGGTGTGTAGGTACCGGTAAATGCCATAGCCACAGCACAGACAAGAAGTACAATAAAGAGGCTCATCAATAGAATAAAGGACCTTTTCATTTGAAAACCTCCTTCAATTCATCTACGCTGCTCTAAGAGCAGCCATAAACCCTTATCTGACAGGCACATTAATTAAAGCAATTAATATGCCAGACAAAAAATTGAGTAATTTTAAATAAATATCCTTATCCCTCTTTCTCTCAACCTACCATTAAGGGTGAAATGACCACTTGTTTGGGTGAAATGCTCCTCGCTCCTGATAATTCACAGGAT
Source organism: Thermodesulfovibrionales bacterium (assembly GCA_041082235.1). Lineage (GTDB taxonomy): Bacteria > Nitrospirota > Thermodesulfovibrionia > Thermodesulfovibrionales > CALJEL01 > CALJEL01. Next base: position 14,581 of record JBDOIG010000058.1, read on the forward strand.
GTCAAAATTACAAAAATTAATAATTTCAAAGATTCTAAACATGGCATAAACTTTGCTTAAATTTAATGGAAACCCTTCTGGCAGGCAAAAAATAATGGAAGGAGGATTTAAATGGGAAGCGTTGTTCTCACAATAATATTCATCTTTCTGATTGCCACTAATGGTGTTGCCCTTGGAGCCCATCCAGATGTGACAGTAAAAAATACCGCAGGCAATCCTGTGTCTGGAGCTGAAGCGTACAGCCCAAAACAGACATGTGGCGGCTGCCATATCCCTCAATGTGAATCTCCAACACCTGACAACCCAGAGGGCTATTGCACCATCCAGCAACAGAATAAGGATGATTACGGAATAGGCTTAAAACAGGTCCAGCAGCATGTGGGAAGAATCCTTGCTGATGGCACAGTGACATTCACCACCCAGACAGTGAACTCCTTTGAGCATGGAGTATCAGTTGGTAAGCACATGAATATGGGAAGAAATGAGGCTTATACAGCTGCTATGCGGACTGCCTGGAAGCAGGCCTTCTTCACGAGCTCACCCGGAATGTTTGGAAGGTTTTGACCTCCATCTAACCGCCAGTTGGCGGCAATGGATATTAATATGAGTGGTGATACCTATGGCAGGCAGCTTGAGGCATCACCTGCAGACTGGGTAAAGTCCTGCGGAGCCTGTCATGTTGGTGGTGGCCAGCTTGAATATGACAGGACACTGAATCCCTATGGGCCAGCCTCACCTCCTGGTGACAGATACGTCTATGTGAAACCTCATGTAGACCCTGCAACAGGTAATATTGTATCTGGAGGTATATATGATATCTCCCAGACACCAGAACTTCAGCAAACTGAATTATATGGCTCAAACAATGCAGAGATAGACTGCATGCTCTGCCATTCTATGGATGCAAGGCCTATGGTAGCATGGTATATGTCAATGGGATGCGGTCAGCCGAATGGCGTACCTGGTCCAAAGAATGACCCCAATTGCTCAACTGATCCAAGATTTAATTACCAGCCAGGCCAGATCTATGATATTTATAACAGAAACCTTGCTCTTCTGATGGGTAAGCTAAATATTGCAGCAACAGCAGGGCTTGGTGTGCCTGTAAATCCCATGACAGGTGAACTTGCACAATCTACACCTCAAACAATACCGGGGACAGTCATTGCCGCAAAACCAGAGGCGAAAAACTGTGCCCAGTGTCATGCACGAGTTGAAGACTCAGTGGGTCTTCCCGGGATGAGTGCAATGCTCGCTGGGTTTGGAAACTATGCAAGGATAACCATGCCCGGATATGGATTTGACTTTGACGAGATATCTTCAGCAGGCACATGCAATTCATCAGATCCTGCAAGGGATTGTAAAAACAATACTATGTGGTTTGAACTTGGCTGTAAAACAGGTATGGGCAAGAGGGCTCAGAAGACAGGTCAGGGCTCAAGTGATAAATTCGGTCAGTCAGGGATGTGTATTGCCTGTGAGGGACTTGCCTGGGGTCAGGGCATATGTTTGAATCAAACCCTGAAACAATACTGCCAGATGCTCGGTATAAGCATAGACAATAATCCAATGAATGATATCGGCAGACCCATACCCAATAAGATGCCTGACACAGATGTCCATGATGCAGCCAATATGAAATGTGCTACCTGCCATTACAGCATTGAAGGTACAGTTCCTTCAAAAACCTATGGTGGTGTCACCTATCCAGAGGAGAATCTTCAGAAGATAGACCACCAGTTTGCACAGGGATATTCAACTCTTGAAAAATCAAAAGACAATCTTGATGGTACAGTTACCTGTGTAAGCTGTCATATAACAAAGGAACACCCAAACTCATCAGGTGCACCTACACCACTTCATTCAAACTTCCCGTCCATTCATTTCCTGAAGATAGATTGCAGGACCTGCCATATACCAAGTGTCTATTCAGCACCTGGAAGACTTAAATACAGGGACTGGACAGTAGGATGGTTCAGGGGACTTAACAGAAATCAGCTTGACTGGAACTTCAACATGCTTACAGGCTCACATGACCCAATGGCTATTTTAAGGGCATGGATAACCACACCGGAGGGGACAAAGATTGCTCCTCTACTTCCCAGTGTATTACCCATATGGACAGAAAAGCTCACAATAAATGGGAACCCTGTATGGGCACCCACAAAGACCAGGGACGTAGCAAATGCAGCTGCAATGGTAAAAGGAAAGATGAACGATGGACTCCTTACAGGAATAAACTTTACCATTAATGGAGCAAATGTGATACCGCTTTTTGATGGTTTCCAGCTTGCTGATGCACTTGCTATTGATACAAAGGCTGATATTGATGCCATGGTTGATGAGCTCATGAATAGCAATGGCAGTGGGCTTGCTCCCCATGCCTCATTGAATGATCCCAAGCTCGGTATGTTCCAGTTATTCTTTGATCCTTCTCATGGTGTTGTACCAAAGGAATATGCCCTTGGTGGTTCAATGACAGGTGGATGCATTGCCTGCCATTCAAGCTCGGACCCTGCATCAAAGAACTACAGTCCTAAATCAACCGGGTTCTTTGACAGGAATCAGGAGCTTCTTAAACATCCCCTCAGCCAGCTTGCTGATTATGACTGTGATATGCTTGTGCCTGCTGGCATGTTCCCTGATGAGGCTTCATGTAAGGCATACATTGGTGGACAGCTTATGCCTGGTCTTGGACTTTCAATGGATGGAATTGATTTCATACAGATGATGGCAATCAAAGAGGGAGACCCTGATTGCAATCCTATGATGCAGATGTTCGGACTTCCAACAAACTGTGATCCTCAGGTAATTCTCACAAGGGATGAGGCAAGACAGCGCTTTGCTACAAGACTCCAGCAGAGTACATTCAATGGTTCAAACAGGGTTGTATGGAATATCTCTGTCGGGAAAAATCCTGGTAATGCCGGACATCAAAATTCCTGGGATCAGGCAACCATCTGCTTCAATCCATTAACAGGACAGACCATGACCTGCACAGATGGAGGTATGATACTTACAGTGGTCAATTCAAACCAGCTTCTGGGCTATGATAGCACTACCCTGTCAAAACTTACAGACCCATCAACCGCAGGTATCCCAAAACCAACAGCTCAATTCACTTACTCCCTTAACGGTCTCACAGTCTCTGTTAAAACCTCCTCAGCTGCATGCTCAAGCTCCGACTGCTCCTATAACTGGTCTTTCGGTGATGGCTCT
>JBDOIG010000090.1:0-3754 GCA_041082235.1 Thermodesulfovibrionales bacterium
TAGGATAGTTCTTAAAGGACAGAGGATTGAACAAAGAAAAGAAGGCTATGCCGAATGGCAGCTTCTTGAGGAAAATAAAATTTAAATTAAGGAGAACAGATCATGAAGATTGAACTATCAAAGAAGCAATACCAGACACTTATCAAACTTCTTTATCTTGGGAGATGGATGGCAAATGCCTATAGGACTGATGACATTATTGAGGAGTTTGAGGACCTGGAGCAGTATATACTTTCCTATGGAAAGGATTTCGGCATTGAAGAGCATATTGAATATGATGAAGGGCTCAAACAATTCTTTCTCAAGGAGGAATACATAGAGGATTCAGGATTGGAGGAACTGATTGATGAATATAACGATGAGACCCTCTGGGATGAACTGCTCTTCAGACTTGCAGATAGGGATATGATTGAAAAATATGGTATAGAGGCATTACAGAATATGGACCCCGATGAACGCTGGGAGAAGAGATTCCCATTCCTTGAATTTTATGAAAAGGAATTTGAAGAGAATGGTCTGAAAATTTGAGGGTCATAAAGGGTCCTGAGATTATTCAATGAGTATGTTCAAGATTTCAAAAATAACCAGAAAGACCCCAGTACTTAAGCAGCCAGCCTTTGGATGCCTGAGGGATGTCCCATCAATAAACATCACAAAGGGCTGCATTCATAGCTGTGTTTACTGTTATGCAAGGGGATTCAGTGATGCTCCACCAAAGGGAGAGGTTCATCTATATCATTGTTTGCATGAGAAGCTGGAAAGAGAGCTTGAAAGAAAAAGAAGGCTTCCAAGCTGGGTGTCCTTCAGCACAGCCTCTGATGCCTTTCAGGATATAGATGAGGTTCTGAAAGAGACCTATCTCTGCATGAAGCTCCTTCTTGAAAGAGGCATCGGCATATCTTTTCTCACAAAAGGAGCAATACCAGAAGATTTCATAGAGCTTTTCAAGAGGCATCCTGAGAAAGTCAAGGCAAGGATAGGTATTGTCTCTGTAGATGAAGGATATAGAAGACTCTTTGAACCTCACTCAGCAAGTATATATCAGAGATTAATAAACCTGAAAAATCTGATTCATGGAGGCATTGAGACATCTGTAAGGATAGACCCTGTAATTCCAACAGTGACAGACTCTGAGACCTCAATTGAGGCATTAATCAAAAGATGCAAGGCTGCTGGAGTTAAGGAATTGGCAGTAAGCTGCCTTGTAATGAGACCATCAATAATGGAATTCCTCTCCGAGATACCTGATAAACTCAAATGGAGGATACTGAAACTCTACAGGGGTCAACCCTGGCAGAGGGTGATAACCTCTGCTAAGACAAGGCTCCTTCCAATGGAGCTAAGAAAAGGGATTTATGAGAGATTCAGTGCAATTGCTCGGAGATATGGCCTTCAGATAAAGGTCTGCGGCTGTAAGAACCCTGACCTCCCGTGGCAGTTCTGTAGCCCATGGGTGGAGGGAGAAAAGATAAAGAGACAGGTCAGATTGTTTGGATAGGAGAAATCTATGAAGCAGTATGAAGCAGTAATAAAGGTAATGGAAGAAAATGGAGGTTTTGCCACATTAAGCTATTTATACGAAAAGGTATTAAGGGTTCCAGGGGTTATCTGGAAAACTAAAACGCCTTTTGCATCTATACGCAGGATTGTACAGGATACCAGATTTTTCTTCAAAATAAAACCAGGGCTGTGGGCTTTAAAAACCTATAAAAATAGATTACCAGTTGAAATTATTTCGCTAATTAAAGAAAAAGAAAATAAAAAAAAGGACACCTTTTCTCATTCCTACTATCAAGGGATAATCGTTGAGTTAGGAAACATGAAAGGGTATAAGACTTTTATACCCCAACAAGATAAAAATAAAAAATATTTAAATAAACCACTAAAAGACATAGTAACTTTGAATGATATTTTCAGATTCACATATGATGATGTTATTGAAAAAGTTAAATTTATAGATGTCTTCTGGTTTAATGAAAGAAGATTCCCCGTCTCAGTTTTTGAAATAGAGCATTCTACTGATTTTAAAAGTGCAATGTTAAAATTTTTAGAATTACAAGATTTTAATATCAGAATGCATATTGTTTCTCCCGCAGAAAGGAAAAGAGAATTTATTTCAAGACTTCAACTGTCAGCTTTTCAACCAATTAAAAATAGAACTTTCTTCTTAAGTTATGAAGAAGTCTCTCAATGGCACTCCAAAACTTATGAATTAATGCTTATGGAAAGGAGTATTTTAGAAAGTGCTAATAAAAGAATTTGAATACTATGAGAAAAAGCATACCCATGCCTCTTCTTAGAGGACATCATCTTATATGTCTGCATTTCTTCCATGGTGAAGGCTATAATCAAGGCTTTGTGAAAAATCTCCAGGAGGTTCTCAGAAAGGCTGAGGAAGAAATAAAGGTCACTGATGGAGCAGATGATATATGTAAGACCTGTCCCTATTTGAAGGATGACAGGTGTGAATATGATGAAGGAGCAGATGAAGAGGTAAGGGAGATGGATGAAATGGCATTGAGTCTACTTCAGGTTAAAAGAGATTCAATCTTCAAATGGGATGAGATTAAAAAGAAAATCCCTGAGATATTCTCTCTCTGGTATGCAAATTATTGCTATGACTGTGACTGGAATTATGCCTGTGAAAAGGATGAATTTTACCAGAAGCTAAAAAATTTAGTATGGAGGTCTTAAAATGATAGAGATACTGCTTATCATACTGACTGGCCTTGTAGGACTTTTGATTTTTCTGAACCTCATTAAAAATCCTTTTGAGCTCATTAAGACAAATTCTGAAAAACTCTCCCAGTTAGAAAATGCCATGTTAAGTCTCAAGACCCTGCAGGACAGGCTCGAGATTCAGATGAAAGAGGAAATGAGGCAGAACAGGGACGAGATGAGGAACTGGTCTGGCCAGTTCAGGGAAGAGGTAAGCAGGGAGCTAAGGACAATGGCTGAACTCCAGAAAGGTCAGCTTGAACTGTTTTCCGGGCAGCTTTCAAATCTTACGCAATCCAATGAGCAGAGGCTTGAACGCCTCCGTGAGACAGTGGAAGAGCGACTAAGGCTTCTTCAGGAGGAAAACACCAGAAAACTTGACCAGATGCGTGAGCTTGTGGACAAGGAGCTCCATGCAACCCTTGAAAAAAGGCTTGGTGAGTCCTTCAAGCTTGTGAGCGAACGTCTTGAACAGGTCCATAAAGGCCTTGGGGAGATGCAGGCCCTTGCCTCAAGTGTGGGAGATCTAAAGAAGGTCCTTTCAAATGTAAAGACAAGGGGAATACTCGGTGAGATACAGCTCGGCGCGATTCTTGAACAGATACTAACTCCAGAACAATATGTCAAGAATTTTGCACCGAAAAAGAACAGTGATAGGGTGGAATTTGCAATAAAACTTCCTGCGAAGGATGACAGGGGAGGATATGTCTATCTTCCCATTGATGCAAAATTCCATGAAGCTGATTATCAGAGACTGATAGAGGCCTACGAGACTGGAGACCATACCATGATAGAAGAGGCAGCAAGGCAGCTTGAGATAAAGATCAAAAATAGTGCAAGGGATATAAAAGATAAATACCTGAATCCACCGCTGACAACTGATTTTGCAATTATGTTCCTGCCTGTTGAAGGACTCTATGCAGAGGTTCTGAGGAGACCGAAGCTCTTCGAAACACTCCAGAATGAATATAGGATCACTGTTACAGGTCCAACAACCCTTGCCGCTTTTCTCAACAGCCTCCAGATGGGCTTCAGG
>JBDOIG010000096.1:0-8969 GCA_041082235.1 Thermodesulfovibrionales bacterium
TGTCCCCTTGTCAATATATTATAAACTCTTGAATCAGATTTTTCAAAAAAATTGTTTATCCCAAATTTGCTATTAGAAACATTTCCTGATTATCTGGGTATGCCTCAAAGCCTTTATAAAGCTCAAAGGGGCAGAGCTCAAAGGGGCTTTTCGCCCCTTTGAAACCCGAGAAAATAAATTTTTAATTTTTAAAATATAAGGGGAGCTTGAGGGGCGTTTCCCCTCAAAGCTCTGTAACTAAAGGTTTATCACCAAACTGGTGAAGTAATTGAGGGACTTTGTCCCTCAAACTCCCTATTAGATAATTTTAATTCTATTTTTGGGGTTTTAAAGGGGCGAAGCCCCTTTTATGTTTGGTAATGTTGATTTAAAAGTTTACATTAAGGTGTCGCAATAAAGTCTTTTCAGCATACCTTACCATTTTCTATCGGCAAAAAGAGGGTTTTACCGTAATCTGCCAATAGAAATTTATAAATAAGCCTTCAATAAAAATTGGCAGGCTGCCAAAAAGGCAATACCACAGCCCAAAAAATCTGACGATTTTTTGGGGACCCCGCCTGCGACACCTTAGTGTAATACTATGAATAAGCTTCCTATACATAGCCTACCTTCACCTTTTGGGTGAAGACCTTTTTGCTACATAAAAAATAAAAATTGTCGCTTTGTAAAGACTTTGAGACAGGCTGCCAATTTTCTAATGGCAAATGAGGGGGGTTACACAAAAATTTTCTCAATTCAGTTATAATATTTTTTATGTCAGGTATGACTATTTCTGAAAAGATATTGGCTGCACACTGTGGTAAGGACAGGGTTTATCCTGGGGAGCTTATCTATGCAAGGCTTGACCTGATTCTTGCCAATGATATTACTGCACCTATCGCAATAAAGGAATTTCAGAAGATAGGTGCAAGGGATGTCTTTGACCGCCAGAGGATTGCCTTTATACCCGATCACTTCACACCGCAGAAGGATATAAAGGCAGCAGAGCAGTGTAAACTCCTCAGGGATTTTTCAAAACAGTATGCTCTTGGTCTTTATTTTGAGGTTGGCAGGATGGGCATAGAGCATGCCCTTTTGCCTGAGCAGGGCCTTGTTGTTCCAGGAGATCTTGTGATAGGTGCTGACAGCCACACATGTACCTATGGAGCCCTTGGTGCCTTTGCAACAGGGGTTGGCTCCACTGATGTGGCTGCTGCCATGGCAACAGGTGAATGCTGGTTCAAGGTGCCTGAATCAATGAAGTTTATTTTTTATGGCTCTTTAAAAAAATGGGTTGGTGGTAAAGACCTGATACTCCATGTGATAGGTGATATAGGAGTTGATGGAGCCCTTTACAGGGCAATGGAGTTTGAGGGAGAGACCATAAGGAATCTCCCAATGTATGGGAGGCTTACCATGTGCAATATGGCAATAGAGGCTGGTGGTAAATCAGGCATTATTGTTCCTGACAGGATAACAGAGGCATATGTGAAGGCCAGGGCAAAGAGGCCTTATAAATTCTTCACCTCTGATCCTGATGCTCATTATGTGGATATAAAAGAGTATGATGCCTCAAAGATAGACCCACTTGTTGCATGTCCCCATCTACCATCAAATGTAAGGCCTGCAAAGGAACTGAGCAATATAAAAATTGATCAGGTTGTCATTGGCTCCTGCACAAATGGAAGGCTTGAAGACCTCAGAGAGGCTGCAATGGTAATCAAAGGGAAAAAGGTGCATCCTGATGTGAGAATGATAGTTATTCCTGCTACCCAGCAGATCTATAAAGAGGCAATGAGAGAGGGACTTATTGATATATTCATTGATGCTCAGGCAGTAGTCTCCACCCCTACCTGCGGTCCATGCCTTGGCGGTCATATGGGAATACTTGCAAAAGGTGAAAGGGCGCTTGCCACAACAAACAGGAATTTTGTTGGAAGGATGGGGCATCCTGAAAGTGAGGTCTATTTAAGTAATCCTGCCATTGCTGCTGCAAGTGCTGTGCTTGGAAGGATAGGGATACCTGAGGAATTAGGACTTTAAATAATAATCTGACTCAGCCATAAGACCTTTTATCTTCTTACTCAGTTTTATCCACAAATAGGCTCCTGTGCCAACAAATGTAAAGGCAAGGATGTGTTTTACTATTAATGCCGGGACCTGACCTTTTCCTGCTGCATTTGCCCATTCAAAGTCTTTATAAAAGATTGTCCTTGGTACTCCACCAATAAGTATCCAGTAAAGGGCAAATCTTGCAAGACCTGTAATCCCCCTGTAGAGGTCAATAAAATATGAGAGGGTGGCAGGGTTTCTGTGTTTTTCATATCTTTTTACAACAATCCACATGGTCACACCACTTGCAGCAAGAAGGGCTGTTGCCACATCGTGAAAATAATTATTGAGCATTATGAGAACACCAAGTTCAGGACTCATGGCTACTTATTATAAAAGATTTCCCTTTCTTCTTGAAGGGCGAAGCCCTTCAAGGCTCAAAGGAATAAAAATTTTTATTTATTCAAATTTTTTAAAGGAGCTTCGCTCCTTTTTCCCTGGCATACTGTCTGAAGGCCCTTCCCTGAGGATACTGTATCATCCAGGATGTTATGTGGCTCATGGGAAAGCCCTTCCATGATATCTGGAATATCCTTGAGATTATCCTTGGCAGTGTAAAGAGCCTTGCCCTGAGGTCAATAAGGAGTGCTTCCCTCTCTTCAGGGCTCATTGAGGGATGTTCATAAACAGCATGATTGCCATCAAAAAAGTCCCATTCAAGGCCTGGCATAAGATATTCCCTGTACTGTTCATAAAGCTCTGTTCCAGGGAATGGTGTTGTCATAACAGGGTGGGCAGATACCTTGAGCTCATCACAGAGTTTTAATATCCCCTCAAAATCCTCTCTTATGTCCTGCCTTCCACCAACCATTATAAAAAGCATCACCTCTATACCATGATCACGGATCTTTTTTATGGCATCCCTTCTTTGTTTTGCCTGTTTTGAGGTTGCCTTATATTCCTCAAGGCTCCTCAGGTTGTTTGATTCCCATCCAACAAGCACAGCAGTAAGCCCTGCCGCACGGGCATATTTAAGTAGCTCCTCTGACCTCGGGTGCTCCACTGACACAAGGTCACCTGAACCAAACCACCACTTTCCTTTCACTGCCTTTGACATCTCCCTGTAAAGCTCAATTGTGTGGGCTATATTTACTCCCCATATATTGTCATCAATTCCCCAGAAGAGTCTCCATTTGCTCTGAGAGACCTCTTTTATTACCTCATCAATTGGTCTTACCCTGACCCTGCCACCAAAGAATTTATGAACAGAGCAGAAGGTGCATCTATGAGGACATCCCCTTGAGGTCTGGAAATAACCATAGACATATCTTGTCTTCCATAAACTGGTCACAGGTTTTGGAAGTCCTTTGAGCTCTGGAAAGCCTCCATCATAAACTGGTTTAAGTGTATTTTTTTCAGCATCCTTCAATAATCCTTCCCATATATTTTCTGCCTCGCCAAGGACGATAGCATCTGCATGAGGCCTTGCCTCTTCAGGAAGTGCTGTTACATGGATACCGCCAAGAACTACCTTCTTACCATGCTGTCTCAGTCTGTCAGCCATCCTGTAGACCCATGGCGCCTGAGGTGTGAGGACTGTGAAGCCAACAAGGTCAGAATCTATTGCGTCTGGATTAAAGATTTCCTTGTTTGCATCAATCAACTCTACCTCTACATCTGGTCTGACCTTATAGGTAAGGCCAGTGAGATATTCAAGGACAGGTGGTGCTATGGGAAGGCCTTTAGATTTCTGTCCACCCTTTCCAAAGGGTGGAGACACAAGGGTTATCTTCATGGAACGGATATTACCCCGGTTTTATTTTCAACTATCTCAAGGACCTTATTTTTTATCTCCTCAGGGGCAATCAATGCACCTCCTGGTCTTCCATAAAAGAAGACATCACTGTCCCTTACTGAGAGTTTCACATCTTCTAACATCTGACCTGCGTTCAATTCCACAACAAGGAATCTCCTGGTTTTTTCAGAAATCTCCTTTAATTTTTCCTCGGGAAAGGGCCAGAGGGTAACCGGTCTCAGGAGTCCTGCCTTTACTCCAGCTCTTCTTAACCCTCTTATAGCAGAGATGCATACCCTTGCAGCAATACCAAAGGCAACAAGTATAATCTCTGCATCCTCTGTCATGAACTCCTCAAACCTGACCTCTTTCTCTTTCATTATTTTATATTTTGATTGGAGTATATAATTTCTTTTTTCAAGCTCTCCTTCACCCATGTAAAGAGATTTAATCACATTTGGTTTTCTTCCTTTAGCTCCTGTTACTGCCCACGTCTTTGGAGGTAGATTGTCTGGCGGAACATAGGGTTTCTGATAAAGGGGTTCCATCATCTGGCCGATCACACCATCACCAAGAATCATAACAGGATTTCTGTATTCATCAGCCTTGTCAAAGGCAAGCATGGTGAGGTCCCAGAGTTCCTGAACACTGAAGGGAGCAAGTACAAGGAGTCTGTAATCACCATGACCTCCTCCCTTTACTGCCTGAAAATAATCTGCCTGGCTTCCTGATATATTACCAAGGCCGGGACCACCTCTCTGCATATTAACTATTACTGCTGGAAGCTCTGCACCGGCAAGATAAGATATTCCCTCCTGCTTGAGACTTATTCCAGGACTTGATGAAGAGGTCATTGCCCTTGCACCTGCTGCTGAGGCGCCGTAGACCATGTTTATTGCTGCAAGCTCACTCTCTGCCTGTATAAAGACACCTCCAACCTCTGGCATCCTCCATGACATATATTCTGGAATCTCGTTCTGTGGTGTTATCGGATAGCCTGCGTAAAACCTGCAGCCTGCCTGGATAGCAGCCTCTGCACAGGCCTCATTGCCTTTCATTAATACCCTTTTCATAACATAAAATTATAACACTTCAGGGGGTATTTACACCATATTAAAAATATGCTATGCTTTTTTATGCTTCAGAGATATGAGAATTCTACAGTCTGGAAGCTCCTTCTTCTACTGAAGAAGAATGGAGAGATGTCCATAGAAGAGATGAGCAGTGCATTAAACATAACCCCAATTGGTATCAGACAGCATATCCTGAATCTTGAAAGAAATGGGTTTATATCTTACAAGATGAGGCGGAAGGGTGTTGGCAGGCCGGGGTATATCTACAGTCTTACCACCAAGGCAGAGGAATTCTTTCCCAATAACTATAGAAATTTTATCCTTGAGATACTTAAGGAGATTGAAGAAAGTGATGGAAGGGAAAGAATAGATAGACTTTTCAAAAAGAGAAGGGAGAGGCTTTCAAGACAGTTTTCATCAATCCTGGGTAATGTAAAAAATTTCAAAAACAGACTAACCATGTTTGTGGACTCACTCAGAGAGGAAGGTTATATTGTTGATGTTCATGAAAGACCTCACGAAGTAGAATTGATTCAGTTTAATTGTCCCATATCAGTTGTCTCGGCCCATTACAGGGAGGCATGCAAGCACGAGCTTGAGCTTTACAGGGAGCTATTTGGTCGTGGTGTTGACCGCCTTCAGTGTGTGTCTGAAGGCGGTCGTTATTGTGCCTACAGGATTCCAAAAACTAATTAGTTTTTGGTGAAAAAGTCTTTTACTTAAAGCGAAGGAGGGGAGGGGCTGGATTTGAGGCAAAATTCACGGGTCTTGGCAGGGAGCAAATCTCCTGAAGAGATTTGCGGGTTAGCAAGAAGTAAATACCTTTCAGAGGCATTAACCCTTCAAAGAGGCACAAAGGTAGTTTAATTTTGCCAAAAAGACAGCCCCTCCCTGACAACTTTTTCGCCAGACACTAATTAGTCTTATGCCCCTCTTTTGAAGTTGAAAGGTTTTCAAGTTCCTTATCATTTATGGTAACGGTGTATTTCTTCTGTAATTCTTCTACATATTTATTAAATGCCTCTGCCTGTTTGTTTTCCATAAGGGATTCTTTTAACCTGTCCTTTACAGCATCAAATTCAAGGATCTTCCCACCCTGCCTGAAGTTATTTTTATTCCTTTCGTAGAACTCCCTTACCTCTTTATCAGTAATCTCTACATTTTGAGAGAGCTCTTTTTTCAGGAGGAGCCTGATTGCTGCAATCTTCTGGAATTCCTCAACCCTTGATTTGTATTCCTTCTGGAGTTTTTCAAGCTGGGTTTGATATTCTTTTTTAAACTCATCAACCTGAGTTTTATAGTCCTTATCTTTGTCATATCCCTTTTTCCTTGCCTCTGCATAAAGGACCTCTGTTTTTATAAGCTCATCAACAAGTCTTTTCATTCCTTCCTGTCCCTGGAAAAATTGCTGGGCATAAGAAGGAAGTGTCTCCAGTTTCCTCATAACATCGTCCTTTGTAATAACAGTATCATTTACCTTTGCCACTACAGGACCCGATGATTTTTTACCCTGGCATCCTGTAAAGGCTATGACCAGTGCAATACCTATAATGATTAACCTCTTCATCTGTTCTCCTTCTCTTAGGCTAATAGCCTTTAGCTGATTTCATACAGGCAAGGCCTGTGAGAAAATTATAACATAAAGCCATGATATGATTTACATCATAGCAGGATCTGTGTCATAAAGGATAGAGTATATGTAAAATAATTCTGAGGAGGTTTAACTATGGTAGTAGAAAAGAAAAAGGTCACAAAGGACTCTGTTATAGGAGACGTGATAAGGGATGTTCCTGGTGCTCGGGCTGTGATAGAAAAGTATTTTGGAAATGGTTGTTTTACCTGTCCTGGAATTAAACTTGAATCCATTTCCTTTGGAGCTATGATGCACAATATGGACCCACAGAAGATTGTGGATGAAATAAATTCGCTGGAGGAATAGATGGAACTAAAATGTTTTGTCTGTGGTACAGATGACCCTCAAAGGGTTTATCTTCCCTGTTACCATGAAGGTGTGGAGAAGATAGTCTGTGTGAGGTGCCTGCCGATCCTGATTCACGGCGCACACTGAGTAATGCGTGATGGGTAAATGAGTTAATTACCAGATAACGGATTACGCATCACGGATTTACGGATTAGAATATGGCGGAGAGGGTGGGATTCGAACCCACGATCCCATAAGGGATAACGGTTTTCGAGACCGCCCCGTTCAACCACTCCGGCACCTCTCCTACAGAGCTAAGCAGAAGTCAGTTTTCAGAACTAACTGGATAACGATATTCCCACGGTCTTCAATATATTCTATCATATGGGACTTAATCCTGATATGATATAATTAGATATGGCAAGAGGTAAAATCAGTGGAAGGCATGCAGATAGGGCTATTTTTGAAAATATAAAATGGTTTATTAATATCCCTCCTTTAAAAAAAATAGCTATTCAAGAAAGAGAATTAAAAAGGGTTAAAAGATTGAGGGGACTTGCGCTTAAATGTCTATCTTCAAAGAAATAATAAGGCTCTTTAATAAAGAAAAGATACGATATCTCTTAATAGGAAGACAGGCTGTAATGCTTTATGGTGCACCACTTTTTAGCTATGATTATGATTTCTGGATTCATCCTGAAGACAAAAGGAAGACTTACAGGGTTCTTGAAGATATACTGGGATTTGAGTCAAGTTACCCTGAAGATATAAAAAGAGCGATGATAAGTTTCCTTTCTGATAAAGGTGAGAAGGTGGATGTTTTTTTTGTTAAAAAAATAACCAATTCCTCTGGAGAAACTTTTGAGATAGAAGAGGTTCTGAGAAGATCAATAATAGTGAGTGATAAAGGATTTACCATCCGCCTTCCAGATATTGAGGACCTGATAGGTCTCAAGAAGATGGGCAGAAGACCTAAGGATCTTGAAGATATTGAATATCTGGAAACTATCAGGAAAAGATTTTTGAACAGGTAATTGACAGTTTTCTCTTGAAACTGATACATTAATTATGGGCCTTTTGAGTATCAGGCATAGAGGGAAATTACTATATAGGATATGTTAAAACTGCTCTCGGTTGTGCCTATGTTGGGATTCTGAAGGGCAATGAATTTCTTCTGGTAAAGGATTTAGAAAGTAGAGATAGGCGTTGTTATGTTCTGTTAAAATTTAATAGTAAAAGATGCCTTCAGGAGGCAAAAGAGTTTGCAAAAAGATTATCGTAAAAAGGAGGTGTTTGATATATGAATACACTTAAAACCATGGTATTGCTTGTCACGCTGACAGTGATGTTCATCTTTATAGGTGCGCTTCTTGGCGGAAAGTCAGGTATGACAATTGCCCTGTTTATGGCACTTGCCATGAACTTCTTTGCCTACTGGTTCAGTGACAAGATTGTGCTAAGGATGTATGGAGCAAAGGAGGTCTCTGAGGTAGAGGCACCTGAACTTTATTCCATTGTAAGGACACTGGCTCAAAGGGCAGGGCTTCCAATGCCAAAGGTGTATATCATTGATGCTGACCAGCCCAATGCCTTTGCTACAGGAAGGAATCCAGGGCATGGAGCTGTTGCTGTTACCACTGGCATAATGAGGCTTCTTGATAGAAATGAGCTTGCTGGTGTTATTGCCCATGAGCTCACCCACATTAAGAACAGGGATATCCTTGTAAGTACCATTGCTGCCACTATAGCTGGTGCAATAAGCTATCTTGCCCAGATGGCTCAGTGGGCAATGATATTCGGTGGCAGGCGGGATGATGATGAGGCAGGAAATCCTGTAGCAGCTCTTGTGATGATGATAGTGGCTCCCATTGCTGCAATGCTTGTGCAGCTTGCTATATCAAGGACAAGGGAATACGGTGCTGATGCTGGTGGTGCAAGGATAGTGGGTAACCCCCTTTATCTTGCAAATGCCCTTAAAAAGCTCCATTATGCATCTCAGAGGATACCCCTTGAGGCAAATCCAGCAACATCCCATATGTTTATAGTAAATCCCCTTTCTGGTGGCACACTTGTGAAACTCTTCAGCACCCATCCGCCAATTGAAGAAAGGATAGCAAGGCTTGAGGCAATGGCAAGGGGGATGTAAATA
>JBDOIG010000098.1:0-3118 GCA_041082235.1 Thermodesulfovibrionales bacterium
AAGCTCTGTAACTAAAGGTTTATCACCCAGCTGGTGAAGTAATTGAGGGACTTTGTCCCTCAAACTCCCTATTAGATAATTTTAATTCTATTTTTGGGGTTTTAAAGGGGCGAAGCCCCTTTTATGTTTGGTAATGTTGATTAAAAAGTTTACATTAAGGTGTCGCAATAAAGTCTCTTCGGCATACCCCGTATCTGTCGGCAGGTTACAGAATTTCATTTGACTCTTTCTGCATTTAATGGTATATTTTAAATCATGGTTGTATTCTTGATAATATTTTTAATATTACAGCCAGCGGGTCTTTTTGCCGATATTTATAAGTATATTGATGATAATGGTACGATATGTTTTACAGACTCACCTCCCAGAGGCAAAAAGACAAAGCCTATCTATTCTGAAAGATATAAACATAAAAAAGAAAAAAATAATACATACAATAAATCTTCCGTTATCCTTACATCTGCAAAAAAATTTGCGTCACCAGCGTACCAGAGGCTTGCTTACGAGATAGCGAACGAATATTCATTAGACCCTGCCCTGATAAAGGCGGTTATTACAGCCGAATCAAACTGGGATCCCTTTGCTGTTTCAAAAAAAGGCGCCATAGGACTCATGCAGCTCATGCCAACCACAGCACAGGCATTAAATGTAAAGAATCCATATGACCCTGAAGAGAATATCAGGGCAGGTATAAGGTATCTTAAATATCTAATTGATAAATTCAATGGAGACCTCGCCCTTGCTATTGCCGCCTATAATGCTGGGCCATCCATTGTAGAAAGATTCGGCAAGATACCACCCATAAATGAGACCCTTCAGTATGTGAAGAAGGTTCTTTCTTTAAGCGGTTATCATAAAAATTTAGATCGAAAAAATCCTGTGAGAAAAAAAGAAGAGATATATATGATAAGGCTTGCAGATGGTTCTATATTATACACAAACTCAGGATTGAGTTCTCCTCACTGAGAACACCATTTTCAGGATATATGATACAGGGTCCAGGATAAATATGTCTCTGGTTCAGTAGAGTATCAAAAATTTTTTATTGAAACATGTATCATATATCTGTCTATTAAGGAGGCCTTTTGAAGGAAGATATTGAATATATAAGAGAAGAGATATTAAAACTTAAAAAAGAAAGAAATGCCCTCATACTCTCTCACAATTATCAAAGGGAAGAAGTTCAGGATATAGCAGATTTTGTGGGAGATTCTCTTGAACTATCAAGGACTGCAGCAACCAGAAGATGTGATGTCCTTGTCTTCTGCGGTGTGGACTTCATGGCAGAAAGTGCCTCAATCCTGTCGCCAGAGAAGGCCGTTCTACTTCCTGAATTGAATGCAAACTGTCCAATGGCTGCAATGGTAACAGTGGACAGACCAAGAAGCATATGGAAGAGTTTTCCTGGATATGAGGTACAGCCAACCCTCGTATATCCCGTGGAATTCACCTTAAGGGATATGAGGAGGCTCCATCCTGACGCACCTGTGGTTGCCTATGTAAATACAACTGCAGAGGTAAAGGCTGAAAGTGACATCTGTTGCACATCAGCAAATGTGGTAAAGGTAATAGAATCCCTGCCTGATGAAAAGGTGATATGCATACCTGACAGAAACCTTGCCATGTGGGCACAGAAGAATACAAAAAAGAAGGTTATAGCATGGGATGGATTCTGTCATGTGCATGACAGGGTAACGAGGGATGATGTATTAAAGGCAAGAAAAGAATATCCAGAGGCTATCTTTATGGCCCATCCGGAATGCAGGCCTGAAGTCCTTGAGCTTGCTGATGTTGTTACAAGCACCTCAGGGATGCTCAGATTTGCAAGGAACTCATCAGAAAAGGAATTTATAGTTGGAACAGAAATCGGCCTCATGCATAGATTAAAAAAAGAAAATCCTGATAAGGTCTTTTATCCTTTAAGAAAGGATATGATATGTCCGAACATGAAAAAAATAACCCTTAAAAGTGTCCTGAGGGCCCTCAGGGAAATGTCACACATAATAAAGGTATCAGAAGAGATCAGGATACCTGCAAAAAGGGCCCTTGACAGGATGTTAGAGATCTCATGAAAAAATTTATCCTTGCCATAACAGGTGCAAGCGGAACAAGGTTAGGGCTCAGACTCCTTGCAGAGCTCAGCAAAAAAGCTGAGGTGTATCTTGTTGTATCTTCTTCAGCAATAACAATCCTGAAAGAAGAGGACAGAATAGACCTCACTGAGAAAAACAAGGAAGAGGTCCTGAGGGAACTTTTAAGTTTTATAAAAGGAAAAGTGCATTATTTTGCTGAAAAGGAACTTGATGCCCCCATAGCCAGCGGCTCTTTCAGGACAGATGGCATGTTTATAGTACCCTGTTCAATGAAGACCCTTTCTGCCATCAGCAATGGTTATGCGTCCAACCTCATAGAAAGGGCTGCTGATGTAATGATAAAGGAGAAGAGACCGCTTGTTATATCCCCAAGGGAGATGCCCTTCAGCCCCGTACATCTTGAAAATATGCTTAAACTATCAAGGCTCGGGGTGATAATAGCTCCCCCCGTGCCCGCCTTTTATCACAGGCCTGAAAATCTTGACCAGCTACTTAATTTTATCACAGGGAAACTCCTTGATGAGGTCTCAATAGAACATGACCTCTATAAAAGGTGGAAAGAATGAGATAGGCAAAACAGGGAATAAATTCATAAATTACCGACAGATACGGGGTATGCCGAAGAGACTTTATTGCGACACCTTAATGTAAACTTTTTTAATCAACATTACCAAACATAAAAGGGGCTTCGCCCCTTTAAAACCCCAAAAATAGAATTAAAATTATCTAATAGGGAGTTTGAGGACAAAGTCCCTCAATTACTTCACCAGTTTGGTGATAAACCTTTAGTTACAGAGCTTTGAGGGGCAATGCCCCTCAAGCTCCCCTTATATTTTAAAAATTAAAAATTTATTTTCTCGGGTTTCAAAGGGGCTCATGCCCCTTTGAGCTCTGCCCCTTTGAGCTTTATAAAGGCTTTGAGGCATACCCAGATAATCAGGAAATGTTTCTAATAGCAAATTTGGGATAAACAATTTTTTTGAAAAATCTGATTCAAGAGTTTATAATATATTGACAAGGGGACA
>JBDOIG010000105.1:0-1762 GCA_041082235.1 Thermodesulfovibrionales bacterium
CAAGGAAATAGATTGACAGCACCAGTGAAATTGCAGCATAAAAAGCAACCCTCTCGCCATGAAAATACCTTACAAAGAGGAAGACCGTAATACAGAGTAATATGCCTGAGATTGCCGAAGGAAATCTTGCGGCAAACTCATTTATACTGAAGATTTTATAAGAGACTGCCATGAGCCAGTAAAAGAGTATGGGCTTGTCATAGCGGTTCTCTCCATTGTAGGTGGGTGTTATGTAGTTGCCTGTTTGAACCATCTCATTTGTCGCCTCTGCAAAGACTGCCTCGTCAACATCAAAGAGCGTAACAGAGCCAAGCCTGAAAATGGACATAAATATAGCGATGGCAATTATGAGAAAGAGCAATCTTGTCATTTAGCTTTTTCTACTTAATTCTTACTTTTCTATCTTCTTTTTATCTTCCGTGGGGTCATCCGCAAGTCCCTTCTTAAATCCCCTTATTGCCTCTCCAAGACTCTTTCCGAGAGATGGAAGCTTGCTGGGACCAAATACCAGAAGGGCAATAACAAGGACAACCATCAGTTCAGGCAATCCAAGACCAAACATTTTGACCTCCTTTCAGTGGTTTATAACCTTTCAACCACTACTCTTAAATCATCAACATCTATTCCATTCTTTACCATAAGCGGAAAATCTCCAGAAAAGATTCCTTTACCCATTCAAGGTATGTGTTTACCTCCTCCTCTGTGGATTCACTCCTTCTTAAAGGACTGCATTCAGCCGTTACTCTTCTGTCATAGAGATTGCCTAAATACCTCCCTATCTTTGGGCTTATGGCGTCTGGCTTAATAAAGTGCATACTGAAGAGTATCTTTAATCCTTCGTGTAATTTTGCCTCTATTCCTGCACTTGCAAGAAGCGCCTTTATAAAGTGCTCCAGTGCAAAATTGTTCCCATTGTTCTTTATTTATTTTCTTTACATCAAGAATCATTGCCACATCCATATCACTATCCTCATCAGACCCACCCCTTGCACGGAAGCCAAAGAGTATGCTCTTCCTGGCCTCTCCTATCTCATTCTCAACAAGGATAGAAAAGCAGTTAATATCTTCTCCTCTACAAAAGAAAGCCTAATCGCACGAGCAGTAGCCATGTATAATTATACACCCTAAGAAACCTTAATTGTTACTGCCCATCTCATATGCCTGTAAGTATTCCCACCATAAATCCAACAGCTATTGTCATAAAGGTGTTTATGCTGGTCAGGGCAACCGGTAAATAAAGAAACATTTTTCCTCCCTCATGGTAATATTAGTCTCTCACCACAAGCACTGGCCGAGGTGAAAGGTTAATAAGCCTTTCTATAACCCTGTCACCGAAGAACCGTTTAATGCCCTTTTTCTTTCGGGCTCCTATAATAAGGTCGCAGTCCTCCTCTTCTGCCACTTCTATAATCTTACTGCCTATATCACCTGTCTCTACCCTTGTTTTTATAATAGCCCCTTCAGACCTTGCTATATCCTTTATCTCTGTGATGGCATGACTTGCTCCACTCAGGATTACATCTTAAATATTCTTTATTCCTGTAAGATGAAGCTCTCCATCATTTGGAGGAATTATCTTCAGGACAGTAACCCAGCCCTCATCCTGAGCAACCTGGGTAGTGTAAAATTTTCTGTGTAAATTGAAAATTAAAGAAAAGAGGGTGTATCCTCCATTGATCTGAAATTAACTTTTAAAGAAAGGAGGACACACCCATGGCAGTGAAAGAACTCACTGACCTGAGTTTAACAGATTTATGGAAGG
>JBDOIG010000107.1:0-1717 GCA_041082235.1 Thermodesulfovibrionales bacterium
ATCCTCTTGAGGAGTTCTTTATGAAACCTTGAAATATCCTCTACCTGATTCTCAAAGTATCTTGCAACTATCTTAAAGAGGTCTTCAAAGGCACAATACAGGTTATGGAGCTTATAGGCAAGACTTTCAAGCTTGACCTTGCTTCTACTTGCGCCTTTTTTCCGATCTTCGATCTCCAGGAATATCTTTTCGATCTCCTTTATCTGAGTCTCTATCTCTGCCTTGAGCAGGTTGAATTCTATCTTTAACATCAAAAAACTTTCTCCAGTACCTCTCCAAGTTTCTTATCCTCTACAAATTTGACAAGCTCAAACTCTATCCTCCTTGAAATTATCTGGTGATAGGCACCGGTGATGGTGACATAACCAATTCTCCTACTATTGATAGGTGCTCCTTCTGGCAATTTTGCAGAATCCTCATAGGTGTATTGCCTTTTGGTCTTCTCTAAAAGGAGAGCCATCGCGAATACCTCCTGAGCTTCCCTTTGATGCTGTCAACCTCTTTTTCAAGAAGCCTGAGGTCTGAGTCTATGTCTGCTATGAGGGCTTCCAGAGAAACCTTACAGCCTCTTCAAGCCTTTTTAATGCCCTCTGCCTCCTCTGCTCTTTAAGCTCTCTCCTTCTCTTTGCAAGTATGGTCTCCATGCCTGACCCTTACGGGCAGAGAACCACGGTGAGTTCATCTGCCTTTAACTGAGCACCCTCGGTCCTCTCTTTACCGAATGCTACAGGTATGGTCTCCATATTAAAGGCCCTGGCAATAATCTCTGCCCTTTTTGCTGCCCTCTCCACATCCATACTATCAATCTTTACTGAGACCTCTGCTGCTAAAAGGACCTCTTTATCTGTCCTGAGCCTTCCTCTTACAACTACATCAATAAGAAGGGCATCATCTTTTTCTTCTTCTGATATCAATCGGGCATCAACAGCATCCTCAAGTTTATCTGCAAGGTCTTCAAAGTTAATAACCCTGCATCTCCTGATAAGCTTTCCAAAATAGGCTGGAGCCCTTTCCCTCACTGTCCTTTCAAGGTCTGTTCCCTTAAGGTAGGCCACATCATTTTTCAGGATAGTTACATCCTTTTTAAGGGCCTCCACATCCTGCTTGAGAATCTTCACATCCTGCTTGAGAATCTTCACATCCTGCTTGAGAACCGCTACATCCTGTTTGAGGGTTGATACATCCCCTTCAATGGTATCCACCTTATTTCTGAGGGGATGAAATTCCTCTTTAACAAATCCATCAAATTTCTCTGATAATTTATCCACCTTAGCAGGGAGTTTCATGAGCTCTTCTGTGAGGATCAGCTGCCTCATCTCCTCACGCCATTTTGGCCTTCTCTTGAGGACATCAATAATATCCTCAAAGGTGGTTATCTTAATAACCTTCTCTTTTTTGACCTTCCTTGCTGGATTCATAGCTTATTATAGCATTTTCCACAAAAATGGGGATTGTCCCTATTTTTGAGAACATCCCTGAACCTCAGGGCATCCTCAAACATAAACACATTATTAAACATTATATAAACAATCCTCTCCTCAGGGCATAGCTTGAAGAGCCTGTGAAGGTCATCATCTGTATATTTATATCTCAGGCCTCCTATTCCATGAAGTCTGTAATAGATAATGCCTCCATAAAGGGGCCTATCTTTAAAGGGGTCAACCACATGGACAAGGTCAAGCTCCTCGCAGAGTGCCTTTATATCCTCTGGAGCCCA
>JBDOIG010000138.1:0-1827 GCA_041082235.1 Thermodesulfovibrionales bacterium
GGGCTCCTTTGATAAGCTCATGGAGCAGTATGAGCTTGTGATAATTGAGGGTGCTGGAAGCCCTGCTGAAATAAACCTTATGGATAGCGACATTGTAAATATGAGAATGGCTAAATATGCAAGGGCACCTGTATTGCTTGTGGGTGATATAGACAGGGGTGGTGTCTTTGCATCGCTCTATGGGACTGTTAAACTCCTTGGCAGGCAGTCAAGATTCATTAAAGCATTTATCATCAACAAATTTCGTGGTGATATAGAGATACTCAAACCCGGGCTTCAGATGATAAAAGATAGAACAGGAAGGCCTGTAATAGGTGTCCTGCCCTATATAAATACTGGATTGCCAGAGGAGGATGGACTTATCCTTCAGCATCACCCTCCATCAGCCTCCAGCCTTAAGTCTCATCTTCAGCCTTCAGCCTTTAGCCTTAAGCCTTTAATTAAGATTGTTGTGGTGCGGCTTCAATATATCTCCAACTTCACAGATTTTGATCCTCTTTTATATGAGCCTGATGTGGAGGTCCTTTATTCAAGAAACCCTTCAGATATAGAGAATGCTGATATAGTGATTCTACCAGGGACAAAGAATACAGTGAAGGATTTACTCTTCCTCAAAGAAGAGGGTATTGAGGCAAGCATAAAAAGGGCATATGAAAAGGGAATAATGATCATTGGTATCTGCGGTGGATATCAGATGCTCGGGAAAAGGCTCTCTGATCCTTATTGTGTGGAGAGTCATTATAAAGAGCTTGAGGGGATCGGACTTTTAAATATTGAGACGGTATTTGAGACAACCAAGATAACCCTCCAGGTAGAGGCAGAACTAAATACTTCAGCCTTTGGCCTTCAGCATCCAGCCTTTCTCAGAGGCTACGAACTCCATATGGGTGTTAGCAGGGGAGACATTGGTTTATTCAAAATAAAAAGGCTTTCCCTTCAGCCTTCAGCCTTTAGCCTTCAGCCTATTTTAGATGGCTCTATGAATGGTCACTGTTGGGGCACCTATATACATGGAGTCTTTGAGAATGACCATTTCAGGCGGGCAGTTATAAACTCGGCAAGGATGGAAAAAGGGCTTGAGCCTTTGCCCTTCACTTATAGCTACAGGGATCTGAAGGAGCAGATGATAGATTCCCTTTCAATGACCTTAGCGAAACACATCGATATGCCTTTTATCTGGAGGCTTATCTCGTGAATCTTGAACTCGTAAAGGAATCACTGAGGATAGAAGGAGCTGAGATAGCCCTTGCTTTCCTGATAGACCTCCTCATTGGAGATCCAAGATGGCTCCCCCATCCTGTAAGATTAATGGGATTTTTAATAGAGAGGGGCGAGCTTACCCTGAGGAAAGTCTTTAGAGGTCCCTTTTTTGAAATAACCGCTGGTATTATCCTTGCGGGCTTTATGGTCTTCTTTACATTTCTTATTTCGGGCATAATTGTTCTGCTCTATAAAAAAACTACAGAGGTAGACTCTTACCTTCTCAAGGGCTTTGCATTCCTCTTTTTTGTATTTATTGTTTCTCAAACTATCGCAACAAAGGACCTCATATCTTCCTGTATTAAGGTGATAAATAACCTTAAAGAAGGCCATCTCTATCAGGCAAGAAGGTCTTTAAGCATGATAGTTGGCAGGGACACAGAGAATCTATCAGAAGAAGGGGTGCTCAGGGCAACCCTCGAGACACTCTCAGAGAATCTATCAGACGGTGTTGTCGCTCCCCTTTTTTATCTTGCGATCGGAGGCCTTCCTTTTGCGATGACCTATAAGGCAATAAACACGATGGACTCCATGATTGGTTATAAAAATGAAAGGTACAGATATTTT
>JBDOIG010000148.1:0-13384 GCA_041082235.1 Thermodesulfovibrionales bacterium
GGCTCTCCAAATTCTATCTATTTTATCTTGTTGTAGGAATTAAGACCTCATTTAGAAGGGATTGCGACTTTTTCTGGCTTCATGATTCTGGCTTTGTGAAAGCCTCAGTAGGAATTAAGACCTCATTTAGAAGGGATTGCGACCCCCTACCGACAGGGAAAAATGTATTGAGGATGTATTCGTGTAGGAATTAAGACCTCATTTAGAAGGGATTGCGACGAGTCACTATACGAGAGATTAGGAGCACCAATAAACGTAGGAATTAAGACCTCATTTAGAAGGGATTGCGACATTTCTGCGGCTTTTAGCAATCTCGATATTTTATCTTGTAGGAATTAAGACCTCATTTAGAAGGGATTGCGACTATATCTACAGTATATTTATTTATTACAGTATTTTAGTAGGAATTAAGACCTCATTTAGAAGGGATTGCGACCTCTGTCTCTGATGGTTCAGGCTTTGACAGCTCAGGGTAGGAATTAAGACCTCATTTAGAAGGGATTGCGACAATAGCCCGTGCTGTATGAGTTTTCAAAGATCAGGTAGGAATTAAGACCTCATTTAGAAGGGATTGCGACCCCACTTCTTTTGTGGGCGCGGGTGGCATCTTCTCCGTAGGAATTAAGACCTCATTTAGAAGGGATTGCGACAGCACGCCATGGCGTGAAGTGAATTAGTTATTAGTGAGTTAGTGAGTCAGAAATTTATGGAAAAGATAAAAGATTTCAGGGAATTGATTGTATGGCAAAAGGCGCATGAATTATTTTTAGCAGTAGTTAAAGATATTGAGCAATTTCCGCATATTCAAGCAGCTCAGATTTTATCAGACCAGTTATTGAGAGCCTGTAGTTCAATTAGTGCGAACATTGCAGAGGGTTTTGGAAGAAGGCAGGGTAAAGAGTATGTGCATTACTTGATAATAGCCCGTGGTTCTGCTACTGAAACATTGAATTGGCTTGTAAATTGTTTAGACCCGGGATGGCTTGATAAAAGAAGATTTATTGAAAGAGAAAATTTATTACAAGAGATATTAAAAATGTTAAACAAAATGATTGCTCAAAAACTAATTCACTAATTCACTAATTCACTAATTCACTAATTCACTGGTTCACTGGTTCCTGACTCACTCCTTCAGCTGACCTCATTTAGAAGGGATTGCGACGGCACGCCTGCGCCGGAGTGATATGTTATTTGACTCTTTCAGCGGTTAAATGTATACTTTTTATATGTTATCAAGGACGTATATAGCCTTTATATTTGTCCTGCTAATTCTGTCCTGCAGAGCTGCTGTAAAAGAGGCAAATTATACCCAGAAAGAGCCTCAGGGATTTGAAACAACAGCAGTAGCCAAAGTTAATGGCTCCGGGGTAGATGGATTCTATGGTGACTGTATTACTGTATCAATCTTGAATCTTGATGACAGGGTTGAATATAGCATTGATGGCGGAAGGCTCTGGACTCCCTATAATGTGCCCTTTGAGATTTGCAGTTCAACAACAGTCCTTTATAGAGGAATCAGGTCAAAGGGTATAAGTAAGCCAAAAATAGTTGCCATAAATATTGATAAAAATCCACCTGAGGTGCTATCTGTAATAGAGCCATCTCCGAATCCTGAGGGATGGAATAATTCAGAGGTAACCATTTCATTTATCTGCAGGGATCGGGAATCTGGCATAAAAGAATGCCCTTCTCCAGTAAGACTCTCAGAGGAAGGAAGCTCCCAGGTCATAAAAGTAGTTGCAAGAGATAAAGTTGGCAATGAGGGTTTTACAGAGGTCAAGATAAATATTGACAGGACCCCTCCTCGGATTTCTATAACAGGTCTTATGGAAGGAAGGAGTTATTTCCTCTGCGATAAACCTTCTGCTGACTTCAGGGCAGAAGACAGCCTCTCAGGTGTAAAGGATGCAAGGGCATTTACAATCCCTGATGACAGGGCAGTGGGCTCCTTTAAATACATTGTCAGGGCAACTGACAGGGCCGGGAATCTAATTGAAGAGGTCAGGAACTATCAGATTATCTATAAGTTTGAAGGATTTGGGGTACCTGTAAGTTACAGAAAGCCCTTTAAACAGGGAAGTGTAATCCCAATTAGATTCAAACTCTCTGATGGATGCGGAAACAGGATAATTGATGCACAGGCTAAATTCATGATTGAGCTTGTATCAAGGGTTATCTCTGAAGACCCTACTGTTGAAATAGAAGATGAGCCCCTCTTCGGTGACAGGGGTGACCTATTTTCCTATGATTATGTGACCGGAGAGTATGTCTATAATCTATCAACAGAGTCTTTATTTTCAGGCATCTGGAAGATATCAGTAACACTTAATGATGGTAAAACCTATTCTGAGATGGTCGCTATTAAATGAAAAAGATAATCGTATTTTTCATAATATTTGGTTTATTGCTTATCAATGCAGGAGAATCTGCAGCCCGCACAGAGGTTACATTCTATGTGTCTTTTGGTATTGTTATTGGAGGTTTTACACTCTTTTTATCCTTTGGTGGAGAGGATTACTCAACAAACCTCTTAAGGAATGAGGGGGCTGTAATATCACAGAATATTGAGCCTTCAACTTCCTGTTATCCTGTCCTCAGATGGTGAATCAAGCCACACCTTTCTTTTTTATAATTGCATAAAATAAAAAAATGAACAAAAAATAATTTCTGTGGTAAAATAAATACTCATATTTTTATTGTTACCATAAGTAGTGAGCATGTAACCTGATGTAACAATATGATGTATCTCATAAACAGAGGTCAGGATTTCAGAAATCAGAAGTCGAAAAAAATTCAATAATTTTTAGCTTCTGTTAGCTGATCTCTGTATGTGTACAGGGAGGTAAGATGAAGATAGAAGAGCTTAATGATTCGCTTATAGATGCCATCTATAAGGGTACAGCAGAGGTTGCTACACCTGAACAAAAAAGAAGGGGGCTCCTTATTCATGCACTTCAGGAGATACAGAAGGAGTATAACTATTTACCAGAAGATGCCTTAAGACAGCTTTCAAAGAAGCTCCAGATACCCCTTGCTGATATTTACAGCACAGCCTCATTTTATAAACACTTTTATTTTAAGCCACGTGGTAAGAATGTTGTCTGCGTATGCATGGGAACGGCCTGTCATGTGAGGGGTGCATCAAAGGTACTTGAGAAATTTAAGGAGACCCTCCAGTTAAATGAAGGTGAAACAGCACCAGACCTCTCCATTACCCTTGAGACAGTTGGTTGTGTAGGATGTTGTGGGCTTGCCCCTGTTGTTACAGTGAATGAAGAGGTTATAGGTGCTGTGAGTCCTAAGAAAGTAGAAGAAATAATACGGACTGTAAAGGCTGAGAAATAAGAGGTAACTTATGGAAAGGCTTAAAAGCATTGACGAATTGAGAAGACTCAGAGAAAGACTTTCAGCAGAATTTTTTGCTGAAAAGCCAATGGCAAGGGTCTGCTGTGGTACTGCTTGCACAGCCTCTGGTTCAGCAAAGGTTATAGATGCCCTTGAGGCCGAGGCAAAGGCAAGAGGGATAGAACTTGAGATTATTAAGACAGGATGTCAGGGAATGTGTCAGAGGGGACCAAATTTAAATATGGAGCCTCAGAATATCTATTATCAGAAGGTGACACCTGAAAATGCAAGATGGCTTGTTAGTTACACACTTATTGGAGGAATGCCCTTCAGGCAGAATCTCTTTAGAGAAGATATAATCCATGAACCCATTCCTCACATGACTGACATGCCTTTTTATAAAAAACAGGTAAGGATCGCCTTAAGAAACAATGGCAGGATAGACCCAACAAATATATACCACTATATAGCAGCAGGTGGTTACAGGGCACTTGAAAAGGCCCTTACTGAGATGACACCTGACCAGGTACTTGATGAGGTCGACAGGGCAAATCTTCGTGGAAGGGGTGGCGCAGGCTTTCCCGCTGGAAAGAAGTGGAGGCACACAAAACATTCACCAGGAGATATAAAATTTGTTGTTGCTAATGGTGATGAGGGTGACCCAGGTGCATTTATGGACAGGGCAATTATGGAAGGAGATCCCCATAGCCTTTTTGAGGGTATGCTTCTATGTGCCTATGCCATAGGTGCAAAGTATGGTTTTGTGTATGTGAGGCATGAATATCCCCTTGCGGTGAAACACTTAAGACATGCAATAAAACAGGCAGAGGAAATCGGGCTTCTTGGTAAAGATATCCTTGGCACAGGGTTCAGCTTTTACCTTGATGTACGTGAGGGAGCTGGTGCCTTTGTATGCGGTGAGGCGACTGCCCTTGTTGCATCCATAGAAGGTGAAAGGGGATTTCCAAGAGCAAGGCCACCAAGACTTTCTGAGCCAGGAGGAGGTGTCTGGGGCTATCCCACAAATCTTAATAACATAGAGACCTATGCCTGTGTACCTGTGATAATTGAAAAGGGTGCAGACTGGTTCAGGAGCATCGGGACAGAGAACTCTCCCGGCACAAAGGTCTTTGCCCTGACAGGAAAGGTAAAGAATACAGGCCTTGTGGAAGTTCCAATGGGTATAACCCTGAGAGAAATAATCTATGAGATAGGTGGCGGAATAATAGGAGATAAAAGATTTAAGGCTGTCCAGACTGGTGGCCCATCAGGTGGATGTGTACCAGAACAGTTTCTTGATATGCCTGTTGATTTTGATTCTCTTAAAAAAGTTGGCTCTATGATGGGTTCCGGTGGGATGGTTGTTATGGATGAGGATACCTGCATGGTGGATGTGGCAAGATATTTCCTGAGCTTCACGCAGTCTGAATCCTGTGGAAAGTGTCCACCCTGCAGGATTGGCACATATCAGATGCTCCAGATTATGGAAAGGATATGCTCCGGTCATGGAGAGCATGGAGACATTGAGAGGCTTGAGGAGCTTGGAAGCCTTGTCCAGACGGGCTCACTCTGCGGATTGGGGCAGAGCGCACCAAATCCTGTACTTTCAACAATAAGATACTTCAGGGAAGAATATGAAGAGCATATATACGATAAATACTGCCGTGCAAAGGTCTGTAAGGGTCTCGGTGTATTCACTATAGATCAGGAGACCTGTTTTAAATGTGGACTCTGCAAGCAGGCCTGTGCCTATGATGCAGTGAAGGTGACAAGGGATAGATACTTTATAGATCAGGATTACTGTCAGAAATGCAAGGCCTGCTATCTTGCCTGTCCTATAGGAGCTGTGAAGATAGAAAGGGCAAAAAGGCCTGTTGCAAAATAGTGAGGTGTTTATGACAGAGGTAAAAGAAAAAAAGGTTGAGGACATAAAAAAAGAGGCTGAGGCTCAAATAAAGTGTCCTGTGGGAAGGTCCCTCTATTATATCACCGAGTTTTTGAATGGTCCCATGTGTGGAAGGTGCTTCCCCTGCGAGATGGGCACATATGAGGCAAGAATAAGGCTTGAAAGGCTTGTAAATGGAGAGGGCTCTCCTGCTGATATAAATGCCATTAAAAAGATTATGAACTATATGCTTACAGCCTCTATGTGTATGAAGGGCAAGAACACGGCAAAATTTGTCCTTGAATGGATAGATACAGGAGTATTTGATGCCCATACCAAGGGTGAATGCCCTGAGATGGAGTGCAGAGGCCTTATCAGATACAGGATCAGACCAGAGCTTTGCATAATGTGTGGTGATTGCAAGGATGTATGTAAATTTAATGCAATACTTGGAGAAAAGAGAAAACCTTTTCTAAGTGGCTATCTTCCTTTTGAGATAAGGCAGAGGAGATGTACAAGGTGTGGTGAATGTATAAAGGTATGTCCAACAGGAGCTATTGTCCTTGAAAGCAGGTCAGTCTTTGAAAAAGCCCGCGAACCTGTAAATAAATAATGGGTATAACCTATATAACAGGAACAGTCAGGGGTCCAAAGGGTGAGTCAGAGGTGAGATTCCTCATAGATAGTGTTGCCACTTATAGCCTTTTGCCAGAATATATCTGGAAGGAGATCGGGCTTGAACCAAAGAGATATATGGATTTTACACTGGCTGACGGAACCATTATAAGAAGACCGGTCTCAGAATGTTATCTGAGCCTTAAAGAAGGAGAGGCTCATACACCTGTGATACTTGGAGAAGAGGATGATGAGGCACTTCTTGGAGTGGTTACTCTTGAGATTCTGGGCCTTGTATTTAATCCCTTTAAGAGGACCCTTCAGCTAATAAAGGCGGTTTTGATATGATCAGTGAAGATATATTTTTTAATGAACTTCTTAAA
The DNA here is from genome assembly GCA_041082235.1 of Thermodesulfovibrionales bacterium. Classification (GTDB taxonomy): domain Bacteria; phylum Nitrospirota; class Thermodesulfovibrionia; order Thermodesulfovibrionales; family CALJEL01; genus CALJEL01. Next base: position 6,229 of record JBDOIG010000148.1, read on the forward strand.
AATATCCATATTGCAGAGGAGATCAAACTCTTCGGAATACTTGAGAAAGATTAAGGAATTAAAGGAATCATTTAGATTATGTCAATAGTAAACACTTAAAAAGGAGGCATAGATGGCAAACCTTGTGAATATTACAATTGATGGCAAAAAAGTTCAGGTCCCTGAAGGAATGAATCTCATAGATGCAGCAGAACTTGCAGGGATTCATATTCCAAATCTCTGCTATCTAAAGGGAATGCGTGGGATAGGTGCCTGCAGACTCTGCATGGTGGAGATAGAAGGTCAGAAGGGACCTGTGATTGCCTGTAATACAAAGGTAAAGGAAGGCATGGTTGTAAAGACATCAACCCCTGAGATAGAGGACATAAGAAAGTTCGTCATAGACCTCATTGTCTCCATGCATCCCCTTGACTGCATGACCTGCACAAAGGCAGGCGTATGCAGACTTCAGAACTATGCATACGGGTTTGAGATAAAGGAGTCAAGCTTTACAAGAAAGAGATTTGGTTTTTCACCTGATGAGGCAAATCCCTTTATAAAGCGTGACCCTGACTACTGCATCCTCTGTGGAAGGTGCGTGAGGATATGCAAGGCACAGGGCACGAATGTCCTTGACTTTATGGGAAGGGGTGTAGGTGCAAAGGTCACAACTGCAGGAGATAAACCCCTTCAGGAATCAGGTTGCACATTCTGCGGAAGCTGTATAGATGTATGCCCTGTGAATGCCATACTTGAGGCAGACAGATGGCGTAAGGGAAGGGAATGGGATTATGAAAGAGAAAGCTCTATATGCCTTCTCTGCGGTGGTGCCTGTAGCATCACAGTGAGCAGACTCAATAATCGCATAATGAAGATAAACGCTGGTGCACCTGAAGGATTAGCAGAAAGATACATCTGTGCCTATGGAAGATTTGGCTATGACTCTATAGAGTCTCATGAAAGGCTGAGAATGCCAATGATAAGGGAAAACGGTCAGCTAAGAGAAGCCACATGGCAGGAGGCCTTTGAGGCAGTAGCAAAGGCCCTTAAGAAGGCTGGCAAGGACTCAGGTTTTATTACAACAGGCTCTATTACAAATGAAGATGCCCTTACAATAAAGAACTTTGTCTCAAAGGTGGCAAAATCAAAGAACCTTGATTCCACAGTAAGCCTTTATGGAGACAGAGAAAGCCTAATATCCTCTCAGGCTGAGATTGAAGGAGCAGACCTGTTAATTGTAGTTGACCTCAATCCTTGTCAGTGGACAAGGGCTCTTGCCTCCCTTGATGCAATAATAAGGAAAAAGGTAAATGCTGGTGCAAAGCTTGTTGTGATAAATTCAGAGGACATACCCCTTTCATCAATAGCTACTTTGACCATTAAAGGAGATGAGGCAGAGGCCCTAAGGGCTATAGCAAAGGCATTGATTGATAAAGGGCTATCAAAGGAAAGCGCACTCCTTAAGCTGGTAGGAGATGTAGCAGTCTCAGAGCAGGCTGATAAGGCAGCTCAGCTCATAGCTGATTCAAGCTCACCATTAATACTCAGCTCACCAGGGCTCTATAATGCCTCAGCAAATCTTGAGCTTATCAAGGGAAAGGCAGCTTCAGTCCCTCTTGAAGCAAATGCAAAGGGAGTGGTATTGATGGGTATAATTCCTTCAGGGAAGACCATAAAGGAGATGGCAGGAGGAGGAGTAAAGCTTCTCTATGTGATAGGAGATGTGCCTCTTCAGAAAAGGCCAGATGTAGATGTCCTTATCTACCAGGGCTCATACATGACAGACCTTGCACAGGCTGCAGACATTGTGCTTCCTGTAGCAACCTATCTTGAACAGGATGGAACAATAGTGGACTATCTTGGAAGGCTGAGGAACTTAAACAGGGTTATAGAAGCTGAGGATCTCAAGACCCATAGAGAAGCTCTTAAAGACCTTGCAAAGACCATGAAGGTAGCATTTCAATTGCCAAAATCAACAGAGATCAAAAAACTGGTAAAACTTCCGAATAAGATAAAACCATCACCATTTAAGAAAAAAGAAGGCTATGACATAGATGCAAGGAGGTTCATAGAATCCCTCAATGCACCTGTAATAAAGGGCTCAAGACTCCTCTGGCTCAAAGAGGCAGGGGTGGTAGTATAGGGTAGTTATAAATTTATTAAAAATTTTTATTTGATTCAAAAGATTTACCCAATTTAAAATTTTTTAAAAAATAAAGATAAATCAGCAGGAGGGTTTTCTTTTTAATTTCATAAAAAGGGGGATATTTATGAAATTAAGATTGCTTTTAATCATTTCTTTACTCCTGAGCCCTACCATTATCATTGCAGATGATTTCTATGATGCCGCAGGATTCAATCAAAATCGTGAAACATTCTCAATAGTACCCTTTGAACATATAGATACATTTACAGGTGGTCTGATACTCAATTTTATAGATGCACGGCTTCCAGGAAATGGGGGATTGGATCTCATAATACAAAGGACCTATAACAGTAAAATATGGAAGGATATAAACACCAACAAGGAGCGGATGGTTGATAATTCATGGATGGGTCTGGGCTGGACACTACATTTTGGCCGTATAATAGACCCTTATGGAGCAAACCCTATTATAGAGATGCCAGATGGTTCCAGACATAAAACCTATATATATAGTAAAGACTCATCAAAAAAGATTACAAGGGATTACTGGACATTTGAGTACTACTATGATTCAGGTCATTCTTATTATCAAAATCAGATAGTTTTAACATTAACGGACGGTAAGAAGATATATTTTGGGCATCCTGGTCCAATGATTGATGGAAAATCCACACTTTATGCTATAAAGATTGCGGATGCAGGTGGTAATGTTATTAACATTATATATAAAGAACCCTATGCTCAGAAAGAAATTATTGATTATGTGGAAGATACCGTAGGAAGGAAGATTTATTTTTATACGACTCTTATTAATAATGCGGAGAAACTTGCAAGGATTGAAGGCCCTGGGATTAAATTTACATATACACATGAAGGTATTCCTGAAAATCAATATAGCATTCTCACAAATGCCATCCCCGCTATTGGTAATGGATGGTCCTATTTTTACAATACAAATAACTACCCAAAATATGAACTTATTGCACTTACCACACCGTGGGGTGGGACCGTATCTTATCAATATGCTACTCAGGCCTTTGTAATAAACTCTTCTCAGTATATTTATTTCAGAGTAATTAAAACAAAACAAACAGGTGGTAGAGATGTTCCATCAGGTACATGGACTTTTAATTATGCAGCTGGTATCAATGGAGATACTACAACAGTAACAGATTCCTGTGGCAGGACTATCACCTATAAGCATTACGGCTATGGATATAACAGTACCTACGGAAGTGTCTGGAGGATAGGCCTTCCTATTCAGAGGTCTATTCCTGGTGAAGAGACTGTGGATTATACATGGACCAAATCCGAGGCTATCTCTTATGAACAAGATTACACGCCTTTTAACTCGGATTACAATATCTGGGTTCCTCTCCTTGCCTCAAGGACTATCACCCGTGATGGTAAGACATATACAATCAGTTTCAGCAACTATGATTTCTATGGCAATCCTAAGCTTGTATCAGAAGCAGGTGACAGGAATAGAACTGCAGAAATTTCTTACTGGTATAATACATCAAAACATATTGTTCAGGGGAAGCCTTTATCAGAGACTGTAACAGGAGACTTCCCGGGCTCATTTGCAACATCTTACACCTATGATAGTAATGGAAGGCCTACTCAAGTAAATAAATATGGTGTAATAACAAAATATGCTTATTATAGTAATGGCAATCTCTATTCTCAGACTGATGGAAATGGAAACACTGTTTACTATCAATGGACAAATGGAAATATCTCCAAGATAACTAACCCCTTATATTCCATCACAAGGACTATAAATACCGATGGTACAATTGCAAGTGAAACAAACGGCAGAGGATATACAACATATTTCACCTATGACGCAAACCAGAGACTTATAAAGATACGGCCACCTGCAGGCAACCCCACCAATTTTGAATATCCCGCAGATAATTCATATAAAAAAGAAAGCAGAGGTGGATATTATATCTATCATTATTATGACGGTCTTGGAAGACCATCAGGGACTCAGGACAGTAAAGGTGTAATTACTGATATTGTATATAAGTCCTGCGGACCAAAGAAGTATATCACCTCAAATATAGGAGATACACTCTATTATGATAATTTTGAAAGGATAAAATCTTCCACCCATCAGGATGGAACCACTATCTCATATTCCTATAGTGGAAGTGATGTGACAGTTACAGATGAGGCAGGTGCAAAGACATATTTAACATATATAGCCTTTGGAAATCCTGACGAGAAGTATCTTGTATCAGTCAAGGATCCGTATGGTGATACAGTTTCCTACGAAAGAAATATACTCGGGTCATTGACAAAGATTATCCAGGGTTCCATTGTAAGGAGTTTCACGTATGATTCAAGAAACTTTCTGGTCTCAGAGGCGCATCCAGAGACAGGCACAATCTCATACACCAGGGACAATGTGGGGAATATGGTATCAAAGACAGATGCACTCGGAACAAAATATTATACCTATGATCCCATAAACCGGCTTATACAGATAACTTCCGGTTCAAATACTATCAACCTTCAATACGATAAGGCAGACAACAGGATAGCTATGACCTCTCCTTCTGCCTCTATAAGCTATGTCTATGATTCTGCCAATCGCCTTACTCAGAAGACAGAGACAATTGGTGGTAAGACTTATTCAATAAAATATCAATATGATAATAATGACAATATAACAGTCCTTACCTATCCCTCGGGCAGAACAGTTACATATTCATATAATTCAAATAATCAGGTAACAGGCATCACTGGGTTTGGTGGGAGCATATCAAATGTTACATATAACACTGCGGGACTACCAACATCATATACCTTATCAAATGGCCTTACAGTTAATATTACTTACAATAACCGGAACCTTACCACCAAAATTAAGGCGGGTACAGTATTTAATTTAGGCTATAGTTATGATAGTAGAGGTAATACAACTGCAATTACAGATTATGTTGACAGCACAAAAAGTCAGTCTTTTACCTACGATAGCCTTAATAGATTGGCGGCGTTTAATGGCTCATGGGGCACAGGCAATTTTACTTATGATTCAGCAGGAAACAGAATGAGCAAAAGGGTGGATGGCACTGGCACCACTTCATACAATTATTCCAGTAATAGATTGACCTCTGCATCTGGTGGTGAGCCTATGATATTTCAGTACGATAACAATGGAAATATAACGGGCATGAGTACAGGAGGATTCCTGTATGCTCTGTCCTATGATGCCTTAAACAACCTCAAGGGCTTTTATTATAATGGCAATCCAGTTGCAGAATTTCAGTATGATGGAGATGGGATGAGAATTACCAAGTCTTCAGATGGAAAGACCATCGTCTATCATTATGACAAATCAGGCAGGATTATTTCAGAAAATTATAGTGATGGGAATGTGATAGCTGAATATATTTATCTGAATGATAAGTTAATAGCAAAGATTAAGGCTACTCCAGGGATTTCAGTAACTCCTTCTTTAAAGGATTTTGGTATTGTAGAGCTTGGCAACGCTATATCACAGATATTCACCATTACAAACAAAGGCACAGCTTATCTTACAATCAATAATATCAATCTTACCGGTGCTCCTGACTTCAGTATAAAGACTGACAATTGTTCAGGGAAAACCCTTCAGCTGAATGCCAGTTGCACGGTTGAAACCATGTTTACTCCATCATCTACTGGTAATATGAACGCAACACTTATAGTCCAATCTAATGACCCTGATGCACCTTCAACCAATATTACATTAGCAGGGACCGGTGGGGTTAGACTTACCATTATAAAATCAGGTAATGGCTCAGGAGCTGTAATAAGTGAGCCATCAGGAATATCCTGTGGCACGGATTGCGCTGAGATTTATACTCAAATCACTTCAGTAAATCTTACAGCGATAGCTGAGTCATGCTCTGACTTTGCTGGCTGGATAGGTGAGGGTTGCAATGGCACCGGCCCTTGCACTGTGGCAATTGATAATAAAAATATCGTTATTGAGGCTGTATTTAATTATAAACCAATAAATGCAGACTTCACAGCATCACCAGATACTGGTGGAGCACCACTTATAGTTAATTTTACTGACAAATCTCTTTATTGTGCAGAATCATGGCTCTGGGACTTCGGAGACGGCTTTACGAGCACCATTCAGAACCCTGTTCATATCTACAGAGAACCCGGGGTATATGCTGTAACCCTTACTGTAACAAATGCAAAGGGCACGGATACAGAAACAAAGTTCAACTATATTACTGTTAATACATGCCAGACACCTGTACGGACAGGTATAACAAATCCAACATATTTTTCAAATATCCAGTCAGCATATAATGTTGCAGGTGACGGAGGTATTATCCAGAGTATAGCCTCAGAATTTACTGAAGATCTTAATATTAATCGTAATATCACGTTAACACTTGATGGAGGTTATGACTGTAACTATACAACAAAGGTAGGCAATACTGTACTTCATGGGAATATCTCAGTGACAGAGGGTGTTACAGTAATTGATAGTTTTATGCTGAAATAAGTGTTAACAAGCCTTTCTATGGGCTATATAAAATCAGAGGAGGTTTTAAATATGAGAAAATGGATATTGATATTTGCAATCTGGATAATATTCGCTGGCACAACTTATGGTGGTGACCTTACAGTAAATGGAAAGGTAATAGCTCCTCAGACATTTCAGGCTGGCAGTGTAAACAATGAAAACAAATGGGTTTTAGTTACTTTTCCGGTGCCATTTGAGAATATACCTATAGTCATAGCAACACCTGTAAAGGTGAGTTCAACGAGCGGGCATTTCTTTGTAGAGATAAGAAATGTTACAACAACAGGGTTTGAATTCAGGGCAGTAAATCATGACGGTACAGGTCATGGAAATACAGTGGACAGGATAAACTGGTTTGCCTTTGTTCCATAAGAAGACATGGTATAATTAAAGGGTATGAGTATGAGAAGGTTAATAATAATCACAGGTTTAATAATTATAGCATTACTTTCAGAGATATCAGCAGATGAGGTATATTTTTACATAACAGA
>JBDOIG010000155.1:0-9779 GCA_041082235.1 Thermodesulfovibrionales bacterium
GGCTCTATTGGCAATTCTTTCTTCGCTCCATCTATATCTATCTCTATTATGTTTCCTATCCCTCCATAAAGAACTGCTATGTTGCTCAGGTCTACTCCAGCAGGATTATCCTTCAGTTCAACGGCCAGACGATTGGATATGATGAAGTCCTTTTTATTCACAGGGCTGCCTTCAGTAGTATCTTTAATCAGCACCATGCATTTGCCTTCTAACAATGAGAAGACAAGCTCGTATTCTGGTGGAAAATACTGGTCACCAGGTGTCTTTATTGTCACACCATCCTTGTCCATTACCCTGATCTTACCTGTAGATGTCCCGCACTTCTCAAAAAGTCCTCTTGATTTCAGTTCTATATGGTAGAGCTTGCCCTCTTTACTTCCGTCGCTGAATTTAATATCATCACCTTCAGATGGATTGATGACCTCGTTTTTCCCATTGAGCACTTCAATATGAGCTACAATAAGCCCCACCCTCTCACTCCTTATCTCCACCCCTGTGCCATAATTTAATACAATCTCTATCTCATATCTGCTGTCTATATCAAAGAGGAAGCCTTTTGAAATGGTGGATTTGCCTGTGCCATTTTGTGTATTTGCCATGAACCACCAGGGCTCAGGGTCGCCCTCTTTGTAAAGGAACATATAGGTTGTTAACGGCTGATACTCAGATGGATTAACAGTATAGGTTATCTCATAGTAGTCTTTTGAGTATCCATTTTCATCTACGAGGATTACAGGTGTTGGGTTTATTTTTATGTCTATGCCATAGACCTTTATATATGCAGTTGCAGTCTCTGTGATTTGCTCTTTTTCATTAATATTGCAGCCCGAGCAGCTGTTGTGAGACCTCCTTGTCTCTATTGTGGCTTCGCCATCTATCTTTATATTATTAATGCCGGAAGTTAGAGTATATGAAGATGTAAAGATTCCCGTGTCCTTGCCTTGCGGAGTTCCTAACTGACCTGCAAAAGTCACTTTCGATGAACTGAATTTTGTTGTTGTTTCATATTGCCTTGTGCCTGCTATCTTTTTGCATGTTATAAAGTTTGCTCCACAGGAAAGGGTCTCATCTACCTCTTTCTCACCCTCTTTCAGATAATATAGCCTCGCCTGAACAGGGATTGTGGTGCCAGTTTTGCCTGCATTGATGTCGTTTCCATATCTATCTGCAGGATATGCATATGTGGCAAGTAATTGTGCCTTTGGTTCATCTCCTTCATCACAGTCATCATGGTAATAGGTATAGAGATTGAATGTTGTGGTTAGATTTTTACAGCCTGGCTCTGCGGATATGGCTGTTATGGGATATATTGCATCTGGAGTCCCTCCAAGGATTATCTGTGCTATTGCTATACCATCAGGATTGGTCTTTACCTGAAGTGTGTTTGTTGCAGCACATTCTCCGTATAATGGCGAGTTCCTTATGCAAGGGTCATCTGTGGTTGTAAGTTTCGGGAGCCTTGAATCAATAAACCAGTTGTTACAGTTTGGTGGTTCAGTGTTTTGAAAGGCATTTACGGCCTCAAAGGTTACCGGCAGGTTGGCTATGGGATTATTGTTTTCATCCTCTATCAGGACTGATACAAACCCTGCAAAGCTTAGTATTGCTCCCCATTTACCATCACCATGGGTCTTTGTTATGTGATCTGGTTCGCCAGGAAATCCATATTCATAAAAGGGTGTTGAGATACTTATTCCACTATCAGTAAATGCATCTATCTCATTAAGGCCTACTTTTTGAGGATAGGTCTCTTTCTCACTCCAGTAGTATGTGGGATTCTCTGAGGTCTTCTTGCCAAGATAAAATTTACCTGACTTTGCTATACCACTTCTGTCTGTAATTGCCTCATAGGTTGTTAGAGGATTCCCAGAGGGCTCCTTACCAAAGTCCCCTCCTCCAGCTATTACTTTAAATATTATCTTTGCACCCTGAACAGGCCTTCCTTTCCTGTCAAGGGCAAGGACTGCGAGGGGTTGTGATAGGGGCTGGCCTGCTGTCCCTGTCAGGCCGTCTGTTACTGGTATCTTTATCAGTTTTGCTACCGGGCCTTTACTTGACTCGCCTGAATAGGGCTTGCTCAGTGTTTGTGCAAGATACTGGTTTACCCATTTTTCAGGTGTTTCATTATTCTGACTGCCAGCAATCATACCCGACAGCATATATCCTGCTTCTCCTGTTTCAATATTCTCTTTTATATATCCAACCCCTGACCAATCCTTATAAGTTGTCTCTTGTTCCGGAATCCTCATCCGTAAGTTCTGGTTTACCGAATTTATTATGTCATCTTTTATATTTTCATCAAAAGGCAATGTCTGGATTATGTTATTTAGATTTGTCTTGTCTATCGTGATCACGTTGATTGACGGCTGCGTGGAATTTATTATTTGCATCAGCTTTGCAGTAGAAATGAATTCCACCTGCCAGTCCTCTTCAAAGACCCTGTGCTCAAGCACAGAGCCCTGAAGTGCTGAAAGCTGCATGAATAATTTTCTCCTCTCTCCTGTATTCTGTCTCCTCTGTACTGTTTCTACTGCTCGCAGATCTGCATCCATAAAAACCCCCTTCCACTCAAACCTATGAGGCGTCTCAAGAAGGTAGATGACATCTATGACTCCGCCAATGGTTACAACTGTGGGAAGAGGTCTTAAGATAGCAAGGTGCATGAGGGAGGCAAGTTCTTCTTCTGCCTGATTCCAGCGGTCTATGTAATTGAGTGCTTCTTCAAAGAGGAGTTGTTCTGCGTCTTTCTCCCCCTCACCCCCGCCCTCTCCCACAGAGAAAGAGGGGGTATCGGGAGTAACTTTTTGAGAGACAATGCCTATAACCGAGAGATTACCAGTTATGTGTGTGTTTGTTATTCTTTCAGTCCCATTTGGAGATATGAGTTCTATTGTCAGATTATAGTCCGATCCCATCGGCAGACCGTCTTTGCCTACAGCTATCCTTCCTCTATTCACCTTTAGCACAGGTCTTAATCTCACAAGATATGGAGGTGTGTTGTCAAGCCCTCCATAGGAATTTATTATCGTCTGGTCTTCTGTTGTCTCAGGTTCATAGGTTATAGCAATTTGTTTGTTTGAGAGTTTGAATGTATCAATTGTTATGTCAAAAAGGTTATCCTGTATGCTGTTTACTATATTCTGTTTACTCGCAATGAATCTCACCCTGTGCTTGAGCTCATCAGGGATATCTGTATATTCATGTGTTATCTTTACCTCTTTAAATTGCATGCCCATGGGAAGGATGTTCATTATCTCAGGAATAAGAGAGCGTGTTAGTTTATAGTTATCAGGAGGCTGGTTGCTAATGGCTAATAGCCTTTCTTTAAAATACTCCAGCGGTGTTAGTATCTGAATGGTGTTCAGATATTCATCTTTTATGGCTGAGAGTTGAGTGCTGATGTCTGATTGCTGAAATAGGTCTATTGGATTATTGTATGTATAACCATTCACCTTTATACTCGTATCAAGACCAAGCCAGGTCTTTCCATAGGGGTCTATTATTGCCCCTCGGTAATTTGCATAGGGTATCTGGCTCTCTACCCATATGTGTTCTATCTGGAAGTTTGTGATTGTCCCTCCTGCTATTACAGGCTTATATGGTATCCCTGCCTTCTGAAAGAATTCTGCTATCTTCCATGGGTCTTCTATCCCCAGGAGATTCTTTATCTTATTGATTGGTTCGTCCCTCCCTGCAAAGAACTCTATCACCCCTCTCACATATCTTGAAGGAAATCCTGATGCCCTGAGAAGTGCTATGAGTAGTGTTGCCTGGTCACAGTCATTCCCTGACCTCTGCCTCAGGGTCTCCTCTGCTCCTTTCATACACCCCCAGTACCACTCTGTCTCTATGTTGTTCTTAACCCATTCATATATGGTAACAGGCTGCCAGTTTAAGGACTGTGCAAGAGAGGCTATCTCCTTTGATATAGGGGCTTCTTCTGTGCTCTTTAAATCATCAGGATTGACGGTCTTATTCCCGCCTTTATAAGCAGGTTTTATGGGTGACTCTATGTTTGGCTCTCTTGATGGATAATTGAGATTTTTATAGGGAAGGGTCCCAAGGATTGGGTTTTTCTTTTGCAGAACTATTTTATCAAGAAGGGACTGGAGCTTCTCTGTTGTTACCTCTATGATGTCTGCTGAATCCTGACTACTGAGGCTATCAACAAGGACCAGATATTCTTCAATGGCCTTTCTATAGCCCTCTGCCATTACCCTGTGCCTCTCTACTGCCTTTGTCCCTAAGTCTTTTATTGCCTCCTCTCTCTGACTGAATCTCTCCTGAAGCAGGGTGTTAAGTCTTTTTATATCTTCAGAAAGCCTTTTAAGCTGGGTTATCTGCTCTCCCACCGATAAAGAATTCTTTAATTTGTTCCTTATATTCTTGATTATGACCCTGCTGTCTTGCAGGCATCTCTGAAGGTCTCTTTCAAGAGAACTATCACTACCCTCACATATAAAAGATAAGAGAAATATGAAGGTTAAAGAGATAACAAACTTTAAAAAATTTATCCTCTCCCCCAACTTCTCCCCAAAACCATTTAAAAAAGTTTAGCAAACATAGCATAAGATAAAAATCCCTGTCAAGTAGCCATTGCCTCAGATAAAAAATCTTTATAGGATGACATCTTCGTGAAATCTTAACTTAAGGAGGTAGAAATCAGAAGCCCTGAGAACGGAGGAGCGAAAGACGCTAAAGACCTTTGAGCAGACAGGAAATTAATAAGTAAATATGTAAGAAGCTTAAGTGAGCTCAAGGCAGTTTTTTCTGGCTTAACAACCTCGCAAAGTCTTCAGGCCTGAAAGTATCCAGGAGTATTGAAGATTCCCTGCGGCGTCATAGGGAATACGCTCGCTACCTATTTAATTGAAAATGGAGGAATGTTGAATATGTATCCAACTTATATATCCCAAATTTGCTATTAGAAACATTTTCTGATTATCGGGTATGCCTCAAGGCCTTTATAAAGCTCAAAGGGGCAGAGCTCAAAGGGGTTTTTCGCCCCTTTGAAACCCCAGAAATAAATTTTTAAAGTTTAAATTTAAATTAATATAAAGGGGAGCTTGAGGGGCGTTTCCCCTCAAAGCTCTGTAACTAATGGTTTATCACCCAACCGGTGAAGTAATTGAGGGACTTTGTCCCTCAAACTCCCTATTAGATAATTTTAATTCTATTTTTGGGGTTTTAAAGGGGCGAAGCCCCTTTTATGTTTGGTAATGTTGATTAAAAAGTTTATATTAAGGTGTCGCAATAAAGTCTTTTCGGCATACCCCGTATCTGTCGGCAGTTTACGAACTTCGTTCGGAGACAAGCTAAATCATAGCTGGCAATTCTATTATAAATGTCGTGCCCTCGCCAGGCTTACTCCTGACAGAGATATTGCCATCGTGTGCCTTTATAATGCCGTAGGTAATGGAAAGTCCTAAACCCGTTCCTTTTCCAACAGGCTTTGTGGTAAAGAAGGGTTCAAAAATCCTGTTGATATTTTCTTCTGGGATCCCGATACCTGTGTCAGATATCTCAAGCACCACAGATTTATCTTTACTATAAATGGATATATCCACCCTTCCCTCGCCCCTTCCTGTCTCCACTATGGCATCATGGGCATTCTTGAGTAGATTCAATACTACCTGCTGTATCTGATTGGGGTCTGCAGAAATAGCAGGAATCTCAGCATAATCTTTGTTAACAATTATCCCTGAGGCAGAAAATTCATAATCAAGAAGCTCTACAACCTTATCAACTATCTGTCTCAGATCAAGAGGCTCTCTGAGGGGCTCCTTCTGCCTTGCAAATTCCTTAAGATTTCTCACTATCTTTGAGGCCCTTATAGCAGACTCATATATCCTTAAAGACATGGTTCTACAATGCTCTGGGACAGACTCATCACTCATTGCCATCTCTGCATATCCCACTATTATCTGGAGCGGGTTATTCAGCTCATGACTCACGCCTGCTACAAGCTCTCCAAGGGCGGTCAGCTTTTCTGCCTGTGCTGCCCTGTTTGCTATTGCCTTTATCTCTTCTTCCTTTTCCTTAAGTTGATTCTGGAGTTTCAGGAATGCATCCCTTACAGGCATGAAGTCCTTTCCAAAATTTATCTCCCTCACATCCTTACCATCTGCGATATCCTTTGATGCCCTCACCACAGAAAAGATATTCTTTTCAAGGCTTTTATTAACTATTATAAATACAGCAAAGAGTAGAGCCCCTCCAGCAAGTATTATAGAAAGGGTAAAGATGCTGATTATCTTTATAGACCTGATACCAGCCTCTATCCTCCTGCTCATGAGGTTTCTTCCCTTAATGAGTGCTTCGGTTGTTAACTCATCCATCTTTTTTAAAATAATCCTTACTTCTACATCAGTAATATTTCCTGCATTAGCCATATCCTTAAATCTCTCTTTGAGCATAGAAAGCCTCTGGATCAAAAAAACTGCCTCTGCATCAGTACCTCCTCTGTGGCATTCTACACATCCTGACATAAGTGCCTCCAGCTGCCTGGTTATAGAAAAAATGGATTCTTTAGAGAAATCTTCTTTCTGGAGTCTTATAACATATTCATTGAGCCTCTGTCTCTGAAGAAGGCTATCTGTAGCAGTATTGATCATTGTCATGGCTTCATTGAACTTCAGAAGGCTCAAAAAGGCAACCACCGCAGCCCCTGCAAAGAGCAGCATTATAAGGATTATTGCAATGATAAGTGTCCGTTTTATCATGGATAATTATATCAGAAAGGAAGGAATAAAAGGAGCTTCTCCTTTAAAAATGTGATTAAAATTTTGAAGGCTTCGCCCTTCGTGGAGTTACTTAATATTGATAAAATATATCCTCTTTCTAAAAAATTAAAGGCCTTTTATTATTCTCAATATATTGACCTTATCCTTCCTGTCCTTCTGTCAACTATCACGATATCTACCAGAGTCCCATCACTCCTCATTATCTCAGCAATAAAACCCCATCTCCTTTCTTTAACAATATTTATTACCAGTTCCCTATCCTGAAAATAAGACCTGAGTATAGCCATTGCCTCTTCAGGGCTTCTTACAGGTTTCTTTGCACCATACCATCCTTTCTGAGGGCAATAAGCTCCATAAGGAGGCCTTCCATGACCCATTGGACAGTCAGGACATGGAGGCTGAGGAAAAGAGGATGATATTAAAAATAAGGTTGAGGTTAAGGCGAAGAAAAAAATTAAGGTTTTTATTTTCATACCCGGTCTTAATCCCAACCCTTTTATACTTAATCGCCTCATCTGTTTTACCTGAGTCTTAAATTATTTACCTTAACCTCAACCCTTAATCCTAATCCTGAAAGTCAAAATTCTGGCATCCACATCTCATTCCACCCATCATAGGGCCTCTTCCCATTCTACCATAGCCAGGGCCCATGGCGGGTAGCCCATAACTGGATGCTATCTTCTGAATCCTGGTCTGAAGGTCAATGATCTCCTTTCTGAGCTGGGCGATCCTGTCAAGGTCTGGCTTTTCCTTATCGTACTCCTGTCTGAGTTCAAGCTTCTTGATATGAAGTTCATCCCTGAGGCTCAGTGTCTCCTTCTGGAATTTCTTGACCTTCTCAATATCAACACCGCTCATATCCATACAATCCCATCCTCCATGAGCCCATGGCCCACGGGCATAGACAGTGGCACCAATGCCAAGTATAAGGATAGCTGCAAGGGCAATAAGTATTAATCTCTTCATCTCTTTCACCTCCTTTCTGCCTCTATCATATAAGGTGATTGTGAAGGGATGGAGAAGAAATTATGAAAAATTGTGAAGACAGGAGGTGCCTCAAAAAATCGCAGATTTTTCGATGTTCAGAGATAGGCCTACAGAAGGGGGATAACTATTAAGAGCCTTAAAAGGATATTTGAATAAAGCCCGGCAATAATATCATCAAGCATAATTGCAAGGCCACCATTCAGTCTTCTCTCAATACTCCTTATGGGAAAGGGCTTGAGTATATCAAAAAACCTGAATAACACAAAGGCTATCAGGAGGTTTTTCCACTGCGGTGGAACTCCAGCCATGCTTACCATATAGCCTGCGAACTCATCAATAACAATATGCCTGCTATCCCTCTCACCTAGGGCCTGCTCAGCCTTACCCGATACATAAACACCAAGTATAAAGATAAAAAGTAAAAAACTATAGAATACGGCTCCCTCAATCCTGAAGATCATTAAAAAAACCAGTGCTATAAGGGTACCGAATGTGCCGGGTGCCAGAGGGATATAGCCTGTATAAAAAAGAGAGGATATTATAACTGAAGCCTTATTTCTTATTTCTGATCTATGAATTATGTTCTCTGATTTCTGGCCCTCTCTATCCAAGGAATCTCCTTATATAAGCTGCCTCCACGACCATATCCTGCAGGTTAACCCTTGTACCCTCTTTTATTGCACCTATTATCCTTGAGGTTACCTCCCTGTGGGCCATATCAGGCTCATAATCAAAAAGCTCATTTCTTATGTTTTTTCTTACCTCCTCTGGAAATATCTCCAGACATTCAGGATTAAAAAATCTCAAGGCCCTCTCCATGTCCTTTTCAAAATTCACATACACTGATTTAAGGCAGCTGATATCCTCACTATCAAGGGCGTTGAGACCTATTATCTCTGGAGGAAGTCCTATGGAATAACAGGAAGCACAGAATCCGATAACCCTTGGAAGCCTTATCTTTCCAAGACTCCTTGAATACCCGAAAAGCCCCACATGGAGTTTCCTCATCCTCCTGCGGGGAATGTATTGGGCAACCTCATTTATCAAAGGAGCAAGATATTCTATCTGTCCCTGATACTCCCCTGAAATCTTTTCAATGAGGGCTATACAGAGGTCCTCATCCACTTCCCTGAAGGGTTTTCTCTCAAAAGATTTAAGTCTCTTTATTGCCTTTATCACATCTTCCACTGGATTGTCATACTTGAAGGCTGACTGGACAGTGAAGGTCTCAACCTCTGGATACTCTGCAATCACATCATCCACTGTATAGGGTGTGAGGTTTCCCCTGAAAGGAGGAGAACCTGCTCCAAGTATGGGATAGATCTTTATACCCATATTTTCGGAAAGTCTTCTCAATCTCTGAAGGGCAATTTTATTACAGAGTATTGCGCTTATCATACCGTAGTTCATCGCTGGATCAGACCTTGCAAGAAAGACCCTGAGGTAATCAACCTCCTTATCCTTCAAATAAGCAGAAACTATTTTTTGGGCATCAAGCATGTGCTGCTTATCTTCAAAAAGCGGAATGACATTTATTCTTTCTGGAGAAAACTGCCCTATCCACTGAGCAATGGTTATATCACCTGCAGAGATCGGCTGGTTCTGCATTCCTGAAATAAAATTCCTGTAAAAATAATATATCCTGTTGAGCTCCTCTGCTGATGTGGTCATTGGAAGTATCACCTCAAAGATTGGAGGTGTATCACTCCCATAAAAAAGTCTTGCCACATCCATTGACCTCGGGATACTCTCAAGGGTCTCCACCACCACCTTTGCCTCATCCTTTTCTACAGAAGGATTGGGAAGTCTTAAAGTGAGGAACACATCATTACCGAGTCTTCTGTCCCTGAAAAAGTATGGATATCTTGTGAGGAGTTTTCTTACAACAAAGTCATCTATCTCCTTACCCTCGCTGTCCCACATCTGCTCATCGCAGCCCAGATGGCTGAAGGCATAATAAGCCTCCTGAATCTCATCATCACCTGACATATCAGGTGTCTCGGCAAAAAATGGCACTGTTACATTGTCAGGATGTTGTGTGGACATTAC
>JBDOIG010000231.1:0-1088 GCA_041082235.1 Thermodesulfovibrionales bacterium
CCTCAATCAATCCCTCAATCTCCTTTTGCTCAATATCTCCAGCTATCACAAGTATAGAGCCCTTGGGCCTATAAAAATTTTTATAAAAATCTATCAGGTCTTTTCTCTTTATTGTCTTAATCGTATCAGGATACCCATCAACAGGCCTTGAATAAGGATGGTCTCTGAATAATTCTCTCCTTAAGGTCTTCATGGCTACACAGGAAGGCTCCTGTTCTTTTTTTATAAGGCTCGTGGTGAGGATGGTTTTCTTTTTCTTTAACTCCTCATCAGGAAAAACAGGATAAAATATGATCTCCTTAAAAACCCTGAATAATTCTGGCAGGTCTTTTTTGAGTACAGAGAGAGATATTATTGTGTAGTCATAATCCGCACTTGCTGAAAGAGCGGCGCCATAAAACTCTATCATTTCACTCAGCTCTTCTGCCTTCATGGTCTTAGTTCCTTCAAGGAGCATATCTGCTACCAGTGAGGCAAGCCCTGCCTTATCTGAAGATTCATGCTTGGAGCCTGCCCTGATAAGGAGATTGACTGAAACAATTGGAAGTTCATGCCTCTCCACATGAAGGAGGGTAAGACCATTTTCAAATCTCTGTTTTCTTATCTCAAGCTCAAAGGCATTGGAAGTGGTAACCGTGAAGATGAGAGGGAATAATAAGCTTAAAAGCAGGGTTAAGACTGTTATAGCTTTAACCTTCGGGTGTGGCAACACTTTCATGTTTATATCTCCTCAGTCCTTTTGATCAGCTTTTTTTAGCGGTATCAATATACCCACTGTCCTGTTATCCTCAATGAGATATTTCCTTGCAACCCTCTGTATATCCTCTGGTGTCACTGCCCTTATGGCTTCAAGATATTTGTCTTTAAGTGTCCATCCACCAAGAAGCTCAAAGGTCCCTATAATCCTTGCCATGGAATAAACTGAGTCCATCTCCATTATGAAGGCTGCCTCTATCTGATTCTTTGCCTTTTCAAGTTCTCTTTCCTGGGGAGGAGAATTTTTAATATCCTCTATCACTTTATATATACCCTTTTCAAGTTCTTTTATATCCCTTCCCTGTAGAGGCACTCCGTCAAAGAAGAAAAGA
>JBDOIG010000205.1:0-3645 GCA_041082235.1 Thermodesulfovibrionales bacterium
ATTACCGATGTCTTGAGAACCGTACCTGAGGTCAATCTTGTCCAGAATGGTGGTCCGGGAAAAGAGGCATCCATAATATTGAGGGGAGGAGATTCAAGGCATGTCCTTGTCCTTATTGACGGTGTCAAGGTAAACAGCCCAACAACATCCAGTTTTGATTTCTCAGGAATCCTCCTGGAGGACATAGAAAGGATAGAGATAATAAAAGGTCCCCAGAGCACTATTTATGGCTCTGAGGCAATGGCTGGTATTGTAAATATAATTACAAAAAGACCAAAGAGGTCAGGTCTTGAGCTCTCCTTTGAAGGAGGCTCCTATGGCACCTATAGCCCTTCTTTTTCAGTATATTCAGGTTCGGAAAGGCATTCCCTGAGACTCACTGGTTCGTATCTTAAAACAGATGGCATATCTGCTGCAAAGAGCGGTGATGAAAGAGATGGTTATGAGGATGCCACACTTTCTGGAAGTTTTACTGTCAAACCAGCAGACTGGATTGAGCTTGAGCTACTTTCACGCTACTGGCATGACAGGACAGAGCTTGATGGTTTTGATCTAATGACATACAGGGCAGCAGATGACATTAATTATATCCAGAGGGGTGACCATCTATTATCATTTCTTTCAGTAAAGACCTATCCCTATGAAAGGTGGCAGCAGATATTAAGATTATCAAGGCATGAGGATAAAATTGCAGGCTCAGACCCTGACACGCTTTTTAATAATTACATGATAAAGACAGAGAAGAATGAGATAGACTGGCAGCATAATATCTTTTTTGGGGATTACACCATTACAGCAGGTATTGAATACAGAAAAGAGGATGCCATTAATCAGGGTAGTTTTGATAAATCAAGAGAAAGTTATGCCTATTATCTCCATAACAGGATAAACCTTCTTAAAGACCTGATATTCAATGCTGGCATGAGATATGATCATTATGAATTATCAGGGAGCAGGACCACCTACAGGATTGGTGGCCTTTATAACCTGAGGACTGCTGGCTTAAGGATAAGGGCTAATTATGGAACCGGTTTCAGGGCACCTTCAATGAATGAGCTCTATTATCCTTTCTTTGGCAATCCAGACCTGAGGCCAGAAAAGAGCTATGCCTGGGATGCTGGCATAGAGAAGGACCTCTTCTCAGAAAGGATGACCCTATCTGTTACCTATTTCAGAGAGTATTATAAAGACCTGATAAACTATGATCCCAATACATGGCTTGCAAAAAATATCAGCAGAGCAGAGGTGAGAGGCGTGGAGACAGGATTGAGGGTCAGGGTATCTCAAATGATTGAACTTAAGGCAGGTTATGTAAACCTTGACACAGAAGACAGAGAGACAGGCCAGAGGCTCACAAGAAGACCTGAACACAGGGCAAATCTGCAGCTTAATATTATAAAAGATGCCTTCACAGGAACTGTCTATTATACCTATGTTGGTGGAAGATATGATGCTGCAATAAATGGGAATCTACCACCTTACTGGATAGTTAATCTCAGTGCTAATTATAAACTGAGCAGGCTCATCACCACATTCATGAGGATAGAAAACCTCTTTGATAAAGACTATGAGGAGGCAGGTGGATATGGAAGGCCTGGCTTTTCTGCTTATGGAGGAATAAAGTTGAATTTATAATGCCTCTGGCAGGGGAGTTAGCGTGGATATTATAAAAATTCGTGGAGAATCCTTCTATGCCTTTCTCATTTCTTTGCTCCTTCATGGAGGGCTCTTTCTTGTGCTTCTTTCAGTGGCTGCAGATGAGACATTGAGAGGGGATATTTTCTTTATAAGGGTAATTTCCCTTGCTGATCTAACTGAAAAAGGTAATCCCGCAGGAGAGGCATTTTCTTTCCCTGAAGATATAAAGAAGGAGCTATCAAGGGAGAGGCAATCAGAGATAGCGATAAGAAATAAAAACAGTGACTCAGAGAATCTTTTAGATAAATTGAAGTCAGCAAAGCAGAATGACCTTGAGCCTGGCCAGAATTTTTCAGGAGAGGCTCTTGATAGGGCAATTCCCTCTGATGGAGCAAGTGTTTTCAATTTCAGAGAAGAACTTCATTCTACCGGCCTTTCCTTTAAAGATGATGCGAGAGGTCCATCAAGAGCAGAGGCCCTGTCCGGACTTAACTCTCTGGAAGAGCCATCCATCCTTGAGCTGATAAGGCCTGTTTATCCACCTCTTGCAAGAAGGCTCGGGAAAGAAGGCACTGTATTGCTTAAGCTTCATATAGATGAAAGGGGAAGACCTCTGGAGGTTGAGATTATTAAAAGGGCTGGATATGGTTTTGATGAGGCTGCCCTGGATGCTATAAAACGCTCACGATTCAGACCTGCAATGAAAAACGGAATACCTGTATCTTCAGTGGTCATAGTCCCAGTGAGGTTTGTCCTTGAGAAATAAGGTTCTCATTTTGTTAATTCCCTTTCTTCTGTTACCGAGTCTCATCATTGCTGAAGATAATGTTCCCGGTAAGCCAGAAAGGATAATATCCCTTGGTCCAGCGATTACAGAGACTATCTTCTTACTTGGGGCAGATGACAGGCTTATTGGTGTGACAAATTATTGTATAAAACCTCCTGAGGCTCAGAAAAAGGAAAAGATTGGTTCTGTGACAGATATAAATATTGAAAAGATCTATTCCCTCAGGCCAGACCTTGTGATTGCCACATCCCTTACTGACAGGAGGGCAATTGAGAGGCTGAGAAGGCTGGGCATAAAGGTTGAGGAATTCGGTCTTGCACGGAACTTCAGGGAGCTCTGCGAAAATTTTATAAGACTCGGAAGACTAATTGGAAAAGAAAGAGAGGCATTAAATATAGTCAAAAGGTCAGAAGAGGAATTAAAGAGAATAGAAAACTCCATTAAAGGGCTTCCACAGCCAGAGGTCTTTATACAGGTTGGTGCAAAACCCCTCTTTACAATGACAGGAGATAGCTTTGTAAATGACCTTATAGAGCTTGCTGGTGGTGTGAATATTGCAAAGTATTCCAGTTCAGGCCTCTGGAGCAGGGAGATGGTTATTAAAAAAGACCCTGATGTTATAATCATTACAACCATGGGTATGGATGCTCAGGCTGAGATAAAGGAATGGCTTAAGTTCAGGAGCATGAAGGCTGTCAGGAATAACAGGATATACATTATTGACTCCTATAAAATAGGCAGTCCAACACCTACTACATTTATTGATACCCTTAAGGAGCTCGTCTTTATTCTTCATGGAAGAAAATGAGTTTATCCATGGTCATGAAAGCCAGATACAGATTGACGCTCCTCGGGTTTATTTCCTTATTGCTTATCCTGAGCATCTTAATAGCCCTTGCCACAGGCCCTTCTTCTATTTCAATCTCAGAGATCTTCACTCATGAGCCTAAATCAATTGCGATCCTCTTCAGGATAAGGCTTCCAAGGATCATACTCGGCCTTTCTGCAGGTGCATCTTTGAGTATGGCTGGTGTAATTCTACAGGCACTTTTCAGAAATCCCCTTGTTGAACCCTATACACTCGGGCTTTCAGGCGGAGCAAGCCTTGGTGTGGCGCTTGGACTGCTTTTAAGGCTTCATTATAGCATCGGCAATATCTCCTATCCCATCTGTGGATTTGCTGGAGCATTCGCTGTGATACTCTTTCTTTATACTGCAAG
>JBDOIG010000210.1:0-7684 GCA_041082235.1 Thermodesulfovibrionales bacterium
GGGCTCAGGTTTACATACAGGACAGTATGGTTCCCCCAGATCCAGGAGGCAGACATGGCCTCATTCAGGACAGCAGATGCATTCATCAAGAGGTTTATTACATACAGGGCATAGCTCCATGATTGATTATATCACATTAATCCATAATCCGTGCTGAGTAATGCGTGATGAGCAATCCGCAATCAGTTAATTAACTCTTCACCCATCACGAATTATTGTATAATTACCTTATGCCATTAATTCATATCCTGCCAGAGCATCTCAGGAATGTTATTGCTGCTGGAGAGGTAATAGAGAGGCCTGCCTCTGTGGTAAAAGAGTTGATAGAAAACTCCATTGATGCTGGAGCAAAGAAGATAAAGATAGAAGTCCTTTATGGAGGGAAAAAATTTATAAAAGTCACAGATGATGGAGTGGGAATGGACAGGGAGGATGCCCTTCTATCCATTCAAAGATATGCAACAAGTAAGATTTCAACAACAGAAGACCTCTTCAGACTCCAGAGCCTTGGATTCAGGGGAGAGGCACTTGCCTCAATTGCTGCAGTATCAAGACTCACAATAGAAACAGGCACAGACCGGACAAAGCCAGCCACCTTTGTTGAGGTCACCGGAGGAGAGATAAAATTTGTAAGGGATGCACCACCCATGAAAGGAACAATTATTACTGTAAGGGATTTATTTTTCAATACCCCTGCGAGAAGGAAATTCCTCAGGCAGAATTCAACAGAGCTAAATCATATTATAGAGATAGTGATTGCAGAGGCACTTGCGGATTTCAGTCGTGAGTATGAACTAATTGCTGATGATACAGAGGTTTTATTCCTGAGTCCTGTTTATGAGCCAAGGGAGAGGATAGCCCGGGTCTTTGGAATGGAGACCATGGAGCGCATGCTTGAGTTTGAGAATAGTTTTGAGGATATGAAGTTACAGGCCTTCATCTCAAAACCACCAGAGCTCAGGTCAAAAAAGACAGGGCAATATATATTTATAAACAAGAGACCTGTAAAGGACCACATTATAACAAAGGCAATCTACGATGGTCTTGGCAATTTAATATCAAAGGATAAGCATCCGCTCTTTGTGGTTTATCTGAGCATGCCGGCCTCAAAGGTAGATTTTAATGTCCATCCAGCCAAAAGAGAGGTGAGATTCAGTGATGGAGCGGCAATCTATGAATTTATAAGAGGAACAGTTGAAGAGATAACAAATAAAAAGATAAGCGAGCATACAGGGCTCAGAGAAAGGCATGGATCTACAGGTGAAGACAGCAGTCAGGTGGTGCAGGAAACCAGTACCTGGAAAGACATTCAACCGTCATCTGAAAATTCAACTGAATTTATAGGGCTCAGACTTTTTGAAAAGGACTCAACCTATGAGGCTAAAGAGCCATTTATTTATTTTGGGGAAATCTTTATTGCAATGCCAGTGCCTGACGGGCTTCTAATAATGGATAAACATGCTGCTCATGAGCGGGTGCTTTATGAAAGGTTTCTCAATGGCACAATTTCTACAAAAAGACTTCTTTTTCCTAAGCAGGTCAGACTCCAGCCAGTGATATACAGGAGCATCCTTAAGAACAGGGAAATCTTAAAGGAGATGGGGTTTGAGCTTGAGGATTTTGGCTCAGGCACAGTGATACTGAGGACAGTACCTGAATCTTATAGAGATGAGTCCCTCCATGCAATCCTTGAAGAAATAGGCTCAACTCTCAAAGACTCAGAAGAAGGGATGGCCAGCAGGGAGGAGATTTATGAGAAGAAAAGGGCCCTTGCAGCAGCCCTTGCCTGCCACAAGTCAGTGAGGGGAAGGGATCCTGTAAACAGAGAGGAAATAGAGGCCCTTTACAGGGAGCTTCTTAAGACCTCTGATCCCTATCACTGTCCTCATGGAAGACCGACCATTATAAAGATTACAATACAGGAACTTCTCAAGAGATTCGGGAGGGTATAATGCATTCAAAGGTTATAACTGCAAGCATCTTTGGAATTGATGCCTGGCCTGTGGAGGTTGAGGTTGATATAACCTCAAGGGGGCTACCTCATTTTTCAGTTGTAGGACTTCCTGATACAGCGGTAAAGGAATCAAAGGACAGGATAAGAGCAGCACTGAAGAACATAGGTTTTAATATCCCCTTAAAGCAGATAACAGTAAACCTTGCTCCAGCAGACCTTAAAAAAGAAGGTTCTTCCTTTGATCTTCCCATAGCAACAGGGATACTCATAGCTGAGGGCATAATCCCTCAGGAAAGTGTCACTAAATATCTTATAGCAGGGGAGCTATCCCTTGATGGAAGGATAAAACCAGTAAAGGGAGCGCTACCGATGGCAATAAAGGCAAAGGAGCTTAACCTGAGGGGCTTAATAATACCTGAGGAGAATATTGCAGAGGCAGCAGTGGTGAATGGTCTTGAGGTGCTCGGAGCAAGGAGTCTTACAGACATTGTACTTCATCTGAGAAATGAGAAAGCCCTTCAGCAATACACTCTTGACATATCAGAGATAATGAAGAACTCCTCCACATACGAAGATGACTTTTCTGATGTGAAAGGTCAGGAGCATGCTAAGAGGGCCCTTGAGATCAGTGCCTCGGGGTTTCATAATCTTCTCATGATAGGCCCACCTGGTGCTGGCAAGACAATGCTTGCAAAGAGACTTCCAACCATAATGCCTGATATGACCTTTGAAGAGGCCCTTGAGACCACAAGGATATACTCAGTGGCAGGTCTCATAAGAAATCAGGCATTGATTAATATAAGACCCTTCAGGTCACCACATCACACCATATCAGATGTGGCTCTTATAGGTGGTGGACAGGTTCCAAAGCCTGGTGAGGTGAGCCTTGCCCATAACGGAGTACTCTTTCTTGATGAGCTTCCTGAATTCAAGAGAAATGTCCTTGAGGTTCTCAGACAGCCCCTTGAAAATGGAGAGGTCACTGTATCAAGGGCAGTTGCATCCATTACCTTTCCAGCAAGGTTTACCCTTGTAGCAGCTATGAATCCCTGTCCATGCGGATATTTTGGTGATAGCAGACATCAATGCTCCTGCACTCAAGTTATGATCCAGAGATACAGGGCAAGGGTATCAGGCCCTTTGCTTGATAGGATTGATATACAGATAGAGGTGCCAGCAGTACCCTACAGGGAGCTTTCTTCAGAGTATTCAGGTGAAAGGTCAGAGGTAATTCGTCAGAGAGTAACAGAGGCGAGGCAGAGGCAGCTCATGAGATTTAAAGAAGAAGGCATATACGCAAACGGACAGATGAAGACAAGACATCTTAAAAAATACTGTAGACTCAAAGAAGAGGCCCATTCAATTCTTGACAGGGCCATACAAAAGTTGAATCTCTCAGCAAGGGCATATACGAGGATACTGAAGGTAGCAAGGACTATAGCGGATATGGAGGCAAGTGAGGACATATTACCCTATCATGTATCAGAGGCAATACAGTACAGGAGCATGGACAGGATTATTGTTTAATGATTAGTGATGCGCTATGCGTAATGAGTTATGAGCTTTTAACACATCAGATCACTCATCACGGATTACGCATTATTGAGTATTTGACCGCTTATATCTTTACCCTCCTCAGTCTTAAGGCATTGCCAACCACTGATACAGAGCTAAAGCTCATGGCAGCAGCTGCGAATACAGGGCTCAAAAGTATCCCAGAGAATGGATAAAGAACACCTGCTGCAATCGGGACACCGAGGGTATTGTAGATAAAGGCCCAGAAGAGGTTCTGCTTTATATTTCGCATCGTTGCCCTGCTAAGCCTCCTTGCCCTGACAATCCCTCTGAGGTCACCTTTTATAAGTGTTACGCCTGCGCTCTCCATGGCTACATCTGTGCCTGTTCCCATTGCTATGCCCACATGGGCCTGCGCAAGTGCTGGTGCGTCATTTATTCCATCTCCTGCCATTGCAACAATCCGTCCTTCATCCTGCAGTCTTTTAACAATCTCAGACTTCTGGTGAGGCAGTACCTCTGCAATCACTTCATCAATATTGAGCTTTCTTGCCACTGCCTCTGCTGTAATGCGGTTATCTCCTGTAAGCATCACAATACGGATGCCTTCTTTATGGAGTGCATCAATTGCCTCTGGAGTAGATTCTTTGATCGGATCTGCAACTCCAAGAAGCCCTGTTACCTTACCATCTACTGTAACAAACATAACTGTCTCCCCATCAGCACGCATCTCATCAGCCTTTGTCAATACCTCAGCAGGGTCAATGCCCATGTCATCAAGGAGTTTCTTGTTTCCCAGTGCAACCTCATGCCCATCAATCCTGCCCATCACACCCTTGCCTGTAATGGAGCTAAAATCTTTAATCTCATTGAGCTTTATAACTCTTTCCTCAGCAGCCCTTACAATTGCCTCTGCAAGGGGATGTTCACTTCCCCGTTCAAGGCTCGCAGAAAGATAAAGTATCCTGTCTTCATTAAATCCCTGATATGGAACTATCTTCATAAGCCGAGGCTTGCCCACAGTCAGAGTCCCTGTCTTATCAATAACGAGTGTATCAACCTTCTTCATTACCTCTATCGCCTCTGCATTCTTAAATAGCACTCCTGCTAAGGCACCTTTTCCCATTGCAACCATTATGGACATTGGTGTTGCAAGTCCAAGGGCACAGGGACAGGCGATGATTAATACTGCTACTGCATTGATGAGCGCATGGGCCATTCTGGGTTCGGGACCAAGCCATGCCCAGATAATAAATGTTAAAACTGCTACGGCAACAACTATCTGGACAAAGTATGCTGCCACAATATCCGCAAGCTTCTGAATTGGTGCCCTGCTTCTCTGCGCCTCTGCAACCATGCGAACTATCTGTGAAAGCAGTGTATCTGCTCCAACCTTCTCAGCCTTTATTATCAGCATGCCTGTTCCATTCACAGTTGCACCAACCACCCGATCTCCCTTCTGTTTCTCAACAGGGATAGGTTCTCCTGTAACCATTGATTCATCAACAGAGCTTGTCCCCTCAATAACAATTCCATCAACAGGTATCTTCTCTCCTGGACGAACACGGAGCAGGTCTCCTATCTTTACATGCTCAAGGGGTATGTCCTCTTCTATGCCGTCTTTTATTCTGCGGGCTGCCTTTGGTGCAAGACCGAGGAGCATCTTGATTGCAGCACCTGTCTTACTCCTTGCCTTTAGTTCAAGCACCTGTCCCAGAAGCACGAGGGTCACAATAACTGCTGCAGCCTCAAAATATACACCAACCTCACCATCCTTTTTGAAGGAGGCAGGGAATATACCTGGAAATAGGGATGCAACAACACTGTAAATATAGGCTACACCCACACCGAGTCCTATCAATGTGAACATATTAAGGTTACGGCTTATAATGGATTGCCAGAATCGCACAAAAAATGGCCATCCAGCCCAGAGGATAACAGGTGTTGCGATGAGGAGCTCTATCCATTTCAGGAGTTCATGAGAAAGGAGTGTTTTTAGTGAAACCCCGGGGATATAATTACTCATTGCAATAAAGATTAACGGGATTGTGAGAATCACTCCAACCCTGAAACGTCTTGTCATGTCAATTAGTTCAGGACTTTCCTCCTCTGCTACCATGGTCCTTGGTTCAAGTGCCATTCCACAGATAGGACAACTTCCAGGAGAATCCCTGATAATCTCAGGATGCATCGGGCATGTCCATTCAGTCTTGCCAGCAGGAGGACTTACAGGCTCAAGTGCCATCCCGCATTTTGGACAGAAGCCTGGACCTTCCTGCCTTATCTCAGGATGCATAGGGCAGGTGAAAATAACACCTGTTTTTGGAGGCTCAGCAGCCTTTTCCTCAAGAAAGAGCTCTGGGTTGCTATCAAATTTATCCTTGCAACTCCTTGAGCAGAAGTAATAGGTTATGCCTTTATAAGTTGATGTGGCAGTTGCTTCGCTGTCTTCTATAGACATCTTGCAGACAGGGTCTGTGACCTTCATTTTTTTCTCCTGCAGACAAAATGGCTATATCTTTAAGCCATCTTGTCTTAATATCCTGATTTGAAATAACAGTGATACTTAATTAATGGCCATGGCCATTTTTCTTTTTCTCACCAGCTGGTTCTTCTGGCTGAGTTCCGCCCATCTCAGGACCTATCCCTGTAATACATTCATAAGCCTTTTTCATCTGTTCCATCATCTCCATCTGGGATGCCTCTGTTGCTGTCTTTGGGTCTTTGATATGCAATTCGTGAAGGTCTATAGCCTTTTTGAGCCACTCCTCAGCGCATCTAAGCCTTGCATGAGAATCATCCATCCCCATCATCATGCCCATGGAAATCATCCTCTGCATCTTTTCTCTCATACGGGTCATGTCCTTCATCATCTGTTTTTTCTCATCAGGCTTTATACCCATCATGATTTTCTCCTGCATATTCATCATATCCATCATCATCTGCATCATCTCCTGCATCATCATACCTTGACCCATCATCTGCTTCATCATAGGCATGCACATCTGCATCATTGGCATCTGTTGTCCTTCACCACCACCCATCTGTGCCTGTGCTGAAATACTGAAAACTAATAAACTCACTAAAACAATTATTAACCTTTTCATCTTTCTCCTCCTTTGTTGGTGCATGTAAAATAAGTTTTTAGCAGGACTGATGACATTTACAGGACAGGGCCTTTTTCTTCGTTACCTTTTTGATGCTCATGCTCTCACCCCCTTCTTTCTGAGAAGGTCTGGTATAAACATTGGTGTCCTTACCATAGCATTTATATTCATCACCGAATATCTTAATCATATCACCTTCTTCCCTCTTTGATAAACGGTGATAAAAAAGGCAGGCTTCAATAAACCAGCTTCCAGCCTTTCCACATTATTACAAATGTGAAGACATTTTTTCATCTACTTCCATGTTACATATGGGGTCTCTCTTCATGCATTCCTCTCCACGAGTTCTCTTTCTAATTGAACTATAAACTCCTGAGCTACACTCATTATTGATCCAATATCTGCGTCCGTAGGCATAGGCATGTGTTCGCAATCACACTCATGTGTCAATTCATGAGCATGACGGATGACCCTTAACAATTCATTGCTAAATATTCCCTTCTGAACATATTCCTTCTCAAATCTCTCTATGAGATCTTTATGGGTCAACCCACCTATCTCTCTTATCCTGAACAGGGCAAGAAGGCAGTAAATCAAATCCTCTCCTTAGTCTTTATCTTAATTATGTAGTCCACAGGTGATACAGCGATGATTCCGTCTCCTGCAAGGCCTGTATGACCATTTTCAAGGATTATCCTTGAGACCTCCTCAGCCTTATCATCAGGCACAATAATATCAATCCTCTTGTGAATGGTATAAGGTTTAAACAACTCAACCTGCTCACCAGTTCCCTTAACATCGCTAATTGTTATACCCTTTATACCTCTATCCTTCAGTGCCTTCACAATCCTCTCAAGACCTGTTGTTCTTATGATGGCAAATATACTCTTCATAAATGCACCTCCCTTTTTTAAAGCATATATGAAATTTATGAAGAAATTATGAAGATTTTGATTGAGAAGCATGATTCCTATGCCCTGATAACTTATATCAAGAAGGACCCAAAAGGCCCTGTGCTACTTACACCTGAGGCTTAATGTTTATTTAAATTTCTACTCCGCCGACTTACCATCCCAGCGGTGGTAATAAAGGGTTATAAGAAGGGATG
>JBDOIG010000221.1:0-7385 GCA_041082235.1 Thermodesulfovibrionales bacterium
TACTATAACATTTGTTGACATATAAAAACAAGCCCCTGTATAACGCTGTGATTTATCATCAGAAAAAGGCAGTAACCCAGGAAAACAATAATTTTCTGAGGACCCCTCTGCCTCAAGGCCTTTACACTGTGAATGGTCAGGATACAGATTTAAGATTCAGGGGCAGGTAACGCACATCCATTTTTTAAGGTCTATTATAAATTTTCTCTTAGCCGTTTCTGCACCCAAATTTGCTATTAGAAACATTTCCTGATTATCGGGGTATGCCTCAAAGCCTTTATAAAGCTCAAAGGGGCATGAGCTCAATGGGGCTTTTCGCCCCTTTGAAACCCGAGAAAATAAATTTTTAATTTTTAAAATATAAGGGGAGCTTTGAGGGGCGTTGCCCCTCAAAGCTCTGTAACTAAAGGTTTATCACCCAACTGGTGAAGTAATTGAGGGACAAAGTCCCTCAAACTCCCTATTAGATAATTTTAATTCTATTTTTGGGGTTTTAAAGGGGCGAAGCCCCTTTTATGTTTGGTAATGTTGATTAAAAAGTTTATATTAATGTTTCGCAATAAAGTCTCTTCGGCATACCCCGTATCTGTCGGCAGTTTACAATCTGCATATGGCCCTTGCACCTTTTCGTTGAAAGGTTTATTATAAATTTCTGTCAGTATTTGGTGGCTCGCCCCTTTTATTTTATTAAAAATTGTTGCATAATTTTGTCAGTAAAAAGGAAAATCCTTTATGGAAAGTATGACCGGATATGGCGACTTAGAGAGAGGAAATCTGAGGATTGAAGCAAGATCTCTGAATCACCGCTTCCTTGAGATAAATTTCAGGATGAGTCCTATATTTTATCCTTCAGAGTTCAAGATGAGGGAGCTTGTTAAATCCAGATTTTCAAGAGGAAAGATTGATATCACCATTACATTTCTTGAACCTCCTTCGAATTTTAAACTGAATAGGCAATTATTGCTTAATATTATTGAAGAACTGAAAGGCCTTGAGCCAGGTGGCTTACCCTTTGTTGTGAATCTGAAAGACCTTATGATAGAGAGAGCTTATAATTATGATGAGGCTGAGCTCCTTCATTTACTTGATGATACCCTGATGGCTTTAAAGTCCATGAGACTTAAAGAAGGAGAACACCTGAAAAAGGAGCTTTATGATAGGATTGGAAAAATAGGTCTTATCAATGATAAAATAAGACTTCTTCAGAATCAGGCCCGCGAAGAGGGGCTCACTAAGTGGAAGGGAAAGATTCAGGAGCTTTTAAAAGAGCTTGAGGTAGAACAAGAGGACAAAGAAAAGGATTTCTGGGTTACTATAGGTTCAATACTTGAGAAGATGGACATCAGTGAAGAGATTGTTAGAATAGAGAGTCACCTCAGCCAGTTTAAAACCTTACTGGAACAATCAGGGCCCGTAGGTAAGAGACTTGATTTTCTCGTTCAGGAGATATTAAGGGAGTTTAATACCATAGGAGCTAAATCAATGAATCTCGGAATAAGGACCCTCGTCGTGGAGGCAAAGACCGAGCTTGAGGGTCTCAGAGAGCAGATACAGAATGTAGCGTGATGGAACGGGGTAAAGATGAAAGGGGCTTCACTCCTTTAGATTTGAATAAAATTTTATTCCGTTAAAATTTTGAAGGGCGAAGCCCCTCAAAGGACAGGATATGAAAAGACTTGCAGGACAGATGCTAATTAACATCGGCTTTGGTAATGTTGTCTCTGCCCACAGGGTGGTGGCGATCGTCTCTCCTGACTCTTCACCCATGAAGAGACTCAGGGAAGAGGCAAAGCGTAAAGGAAAACTTATTGATGCCACTGAAGGAAGAAAGACCAGGGCAATTATAATAACTGATAGCGACCATGTAATACTCTCAGCACTGCAAACAGAGACAATCACCCAGAGGTTTCTTGGTGGCGAAAGTAACAGTTGTGGTGAGCATTCAGAGGGGTCCCCAGAAAATCAAAGATTTTCTGGGGTAGAAGAGGAACTGAATTTAGGGGACGAAGATGAAAGGTAGTCTGATAGTAGTCTCAGCTCCCTCCGGTGCTGGTAAAACAACTCTCTGTAATGCTATTGTGAAGGACTTTGACAGGATAGCCTTTTCTGTATCCTACACAACAAGAAAACCAAGGGAGGGAGAAATAGAAGGAGTTGATTACTATTTTGTTGATGAGAAGAGATTCAAGGAAATGATACAAAGGGAAGAATTTGCAGAATGGGCAATGGTGCATGGCAATCTCTATGGGACGGCAAAAAAGACGCTAAATGACCTCATGGAACGGAACATAGATGTCCTTCTTGACATAGATGTGCAGGGTGCAAAGCAGATAAAGGCACTTTATCCTGAGGCTGTGCTTGTATTTATAATGCCTCCATCTTTTGAGGAATTGAGAGAAAGACTTTTCAAAAGGGGTGCTGAAAACCTGGACCTGAGGCTTAGGAGGGCCTTTGAGGAGATGAGAGAATATTTCTTTTATGATTATGTTATAATAAATGATAATCTTGAAAAGGCAATAGGTGACCTTAAATCCATAATAATCAGTGAGAGGTTGAGGTCAAAGAGATTTGACCCTGACTTTATTGATAGATTTTATCCAATTGTATAAAGGGGCGTAGCCCCTTTGAAACCTAGAGAGAATAAATTTTTTATTATAAAAGGGAGTTTGAGGGACTAAGTCCCTCAAAGCTCATTTTTTCAGATTTTCAAAGGAGCGAAGCTCCTTTAAGAAATTATGAAAGTTTATTTAAAAAGGGAGTTTGAGGGGCAGAGCCCCTCAAAGAAGGAGGAAGTGAGATGGACATAATTTCATTACCAATTGAAATAGACAAGCAGAAGATTGACAGCCGCTACAGGCTCGTTAATATTGCTGCCCAGAGGGCAAAGGAACTATCCTTTGGTGCAAAGAAAAAGATTGAGACGAAATCAAAAAAGGTAACTACTATCTCCATTGAAGAGGCGATTGAAGGAAAGCTTGAATATATCGTGGGTGAAGAGGCTATTAAGGCAAGAGAAGAAGAGAAGAAGTTTGATTACAGAAAACTTCTTGAGGACCGCAGAAGGGTTCCGGCTGACATAAGAGAGCTTGAAAAGGACCTGAAGGTTTATCTTCATGGAAAGGAGGAAGAGAGCAGGGATCTCTCAGAACTCTTCTCCAATGAGAGACAGAAGGATATTGAAGAATAAGAATGTCCTTCTTGGTCTCACAGGCAGTGTAGCAATCTACAGGTCAGTAGAGCTTGCAAGAAGGCTTATCCAGGCAGGTGCCCGAGTTGAAGTTATCTTTACTGAGTCAGCCCTGAGGTTTGTAAATCCACTTCTTGTAGAATCTGTCACCGGCAGAAAGCCTTACAGTGATACCTTTCAGTATCCCATGTCCCATATTGAACTCTCGCAGAATTCAAATATCATGGTTGTTGCACCAGCCACAGCAAATATTATAGGGAAATTTGCATCAGGTATCGCTGACAATCTCCTCAGCACCGCCTTTCTTGCCATGTCCCCTGGTAAAGTCCTTATAGCTCCGGCCATGAACTGGAGGATGTATGAAAATCCCGCTGTTCAGGAAAATATAAATAGACTCAAGGCAAGAGGGGTCAATTTTATAGGACCTGAAAAAGGACCACTTTGCTGCGGTGAGGAAGGCTATGGAAGGCTATCAGATATTGAGGATATACTTCAGGAGATTGAAAATCTGCTTTCAAACAAAGACATGAAAGGATTAAGGGTCCTTGTGACAGCAGGACCAACAAGGGAATATATTGATTCTGTAAGATATATTTCAAACAGGTCATCGGGAAAGATGGGTTTTGCACTTGCAAGAATTGCAAGACAGCGTGGTGCAGATGTCGCTGTTGTAAGTGGTCCTGTCTCTTTGAGGCCTCCACATGGAGTAAAGATAATAAAGGTTGAAACTACCATTGATATGAAAGAGGTAGTTATGTCCCTTATTTCTGATATTGATATACTTTTCATGGCAGCAGCACCTGCTGACTTTACATGTAAAAAAGAGACAGGCAAGCTCAGGAGGACTCAATCTATCAGTCTGGAGCTTCAACCTACTGTTGATATAATAGGTCAGGTTGGAAGACTTTCAAAGAAGCCTTTTCTTGTTGGTTTTGCAGCAGAAACCTCAGAGGATATTGATAGTGCAAGGCAGAAGCTCCTTCAGAAAGGGCTTGATATGATTATTCTTAATAATATATCAGAGCCCGGGGCAGGTTTTGAGTCTGACACAAACAGGGTCTTTATTATTGACAGAGACTCTGTGGAATCAACCGAGTTACTGCCAAAGGAGGAAATTGCATCCATAATAATTGACAGGGTGCTCAAAAAAACGGTGTTTCCAAAAAATCCCAAGGATTTTTTGGGGTGCCAGTGAGGGAGGTATTATGAATTCACCTTCACAATCAAAGAAGAAGATATTAAGACTTGGCCTTCCAAAAGGAAGTCTTCAGGAATCCACATTAAAATTATTCAGAAAGGCTGGCTACAGGATAGATGTCTCTCCAAGGTCCTATTATCCCCAGTTTGATGATCCCGAGATTGAATCCATGCTTATAAGGGCACAGGAGATGGCAAGATATGTTGAAGATGGGGTGCTTGATTGCGGGCTTACCGGCCTTGACTGGATTCTGGACAGTAATGCTAATGTCAAAGAGGTTGCAGAGCTCAGATATGCAAAAGAAGGTTTTCGGCCTGTTAGATGGGTGGTGGCTGTACCTGTGGACTCAAAGATAAAAACATTGAAAGACCTCCAGGGTAAAAGGATTGCCACGGAGCTTGTGAATTTTACCAGAAGATTTCTCAAATCAAAGGGTATTGATGCACATGTTGATTTCTCATGGGGTGCTACAGAGGTGAAGCCTCCATATCTTGCTGATGCTATTGTAGAGCTTACAGAGACAGGCACCTCACTCAGGGCAAACAACCTCAGGATTGTTGAGACCATTCTTGAATCAACAACAAGGTTTATTGCAAATAAAGAGGCATGGAAGGATCCCTGGAAGCGTGAAAAGATGGAAAACATCTGCCTCCTTCTTCGGGGAGCCCTTGCTGCAGAGGACAAGGTGGGTTTGAAGATGAATGTGCATGAAAAAGACCTGAAGGCAGTTATGTCTCAATTACCAGCCATGCATTCACCAACTATTGCACAGCTTACAGAAGCTGGATGGTATGACCTTGATGTAGTGATTGATGAAAGACTTGTTAGAGATCTTATTCCTAGACTCAAGAAGGCCGGTGCAACAGGTATCGTGGAATACCAGCTCAATAAGGTTATACCCTGAAAGAAGGGTTTAAAAATTGATGGAAGAATTTAAAATAAGGTTTACAATGCATGCCGAAAAGAAGATTAAACAAAGGAATATTTCAAAGGTCGAAATTAGAAAGATAATTTTAAAAACCAGAAAGTGTAAAGATAGATAAATTAGATCACTCTTTATATCATTATATAGGCAGAAGTGGCAATAAATATTTAAGAATTGTTTTAAGGCCACTGGATAAAAAAAGAATTTTTAGTGATAACATGTTTTTATGATAGGAGAATAAAAAGGATGTTGAAGAATGCTTAAAATAACTTATGACAGGGAAGGAGATATTATGGAATTCAGATTTTCTGATAGTAGAATAAAAGATAGCGAGTATATAGAGGAATCAGGAATAGTGATAGATTATGATGAACATAATATGATTGTAGCAATAGAAATACTTTCTTTTTCTAAAAGAATTCGTAAAGAAAAATTTAAAGAAGCGATAGTTTTATAATTATGACTAAAGATATAATCTCTCTAATTCGTAAGGATATCCTGAGTCTTGAAGGCTACAGGCCAGAGATACTAAAGGCAAAGATAAAACTTGATGCCAATGAATGCCCTTATAGCCCTTTTGGCTCTTTAAACTTAAGAAATATTGAGCTAAGCAGGTATCCTGATCCGGGAGCCACTGTTCTTAAAAAGGAGATTGCGAGGCTATGGGATATCAGTCCAGATAACATCATTCAGGGTAATGGCTCAGATGAATTGATATATTATCTTATCTCCATTACAGGAGGACCTGTTTTATATCCTGTGCCGACCTTCAGCATGTATGGAATTATCGCCAGGGTTCTCGGTCAGAAGACTATAGAGATTCCTCTTGATGGAAATTTTGATATTCCCCTTGAAAGGATTAAGAAGGTTATAAAAGAAAAAAGACCGAAGATCATCTTTTTCAGCTCTCCCAATAATCCCACAGGAAATTGTTTTTCAAAAGAAAGGATAGTCAGTGTTATTGAAAGCTCAAATTCCTTAGTGGTAGTGGATGAGGCCTATCAGCCTTACGCAGACAATGGCAACGGATTTATCCCCTACACCAGAAGATATAAAAATCTCCTTGTTATGAGGACTCTGTCCAAAATAGGACTTGCTGGAATCAGGCTTGGCTTTGTTATCGGAAATAAGGAAATTCTTAGAGAGCTTAACAAGGCACGTCTTCCTTACAATGTTAATTCCCTTACCCAGAGGATTGCTATTGAGGCCTTAAGAAAGAAAGCCTTCTTTAAGGATATTGTTAAGAAGATAGTATCTGAAAGAAGACGGCTGATGGATGAGCTCAGACAGATAAATGGAGTAAGTGTCTTTCCATCTCAGGCAAATTTTATATTGTTCAGAATTAAGGGTGCAGGAAATATATACAGAGGACTTCTCAGGAAAGGAATATTGATAAAGAATCTCACCAATGTAATACCTGATTATCTCAGGGTTACTGTTGGAAGACCTGAGGAGAACAACGCCTTCCTGAAGGCGCTTAAGGAGGTCTTATGAGAAGGGCAGAGGTAAGGAGAAAGACAAAGGAGACTGATATTTCTGCTGAACTTGTTCTTGATGGAAAGGGTAAGTATGAAATAAACACACCGATTCCCTTTTTGAATCATATGCTTGGCCTGATGGCCTATCATGGAAGGTTTGACCTGAAGATTAATGCTACAGGTGACATAGATGTGGATTTTCATCATCTTATAGAAGACCTTGGAATAGTCATCGGTGAGGCAATAAAAGAGGCACTGGGTGAAAAGAAAGGAATAAAAAGATATGGCAATGCCGTTATCCCGATGGATGAAAGTCTCGCAGAGGTAACTATTGACCTCAGTGGAAGGCCCTATCTTGTTTACAGAGTCCAGAACAAGAGATTGCGCCTCAGGGATCTTGAGGTATCACTCTTTGAGGATTTCTTCAGGTCACTATCAAACAATAGTTTGATGAATCTCCATATAAGGATACACTATGGAAGAGATCCCCATCATATGTATGAGGCAATATTTAAGGCCTTTGGAAGGGCCCTCAGAGAGGCAGTCTCAATAGAGCCAGGTCTGAAGGAAGCACCCAGCACTAAGGGAAGGCTGTGA
>JBDOIG010000230.1:0-6407 GCA_041082235.1 Thermodesulfovibrionales bacterium
ATGAGTTAACCACCCGATCACGGGTCATAAATAAACTCATCACCGATCACCCATTACGGAGCACGGTTTTTCAGGGCGGTTAGCTCAGCTGGGAGAGCGCCAGAATCGCACTCTGGAGGTCGGGGGTTCGAATCCCCTACCGTCCACCATTAAAATAAATTTTTATAAAAATTTTTTTACCTAATCCTTCTTTTAAGCCCCTCCTTTTTGTGGTATACTTTTTTAGGAAAGGAGGGGGC
Organism: Thermodesulfovibrionales bacterium; assembly: GCA_041082235.1. Lineage (GTDB taxonomy): Bacteria > Nitrospirota > Thermodesulfovibrionia > Thermodesulfovibrionales > CALJEL01 > CALJEL01. The sequence goes on from JBDOIG010000230.1 coordinate 240, forward strand.
TATGGATAGAATCTCTTCAGGCATCTCAGGGCTTGATGATATCCTTTATGGAGGGTTCTTATCTCAAAAGGCATATTTAATAAGAGGCTCACCAGGTTCAGGAAAGACCACCTTAGGGCTTCATTTCCTTATTGAAGGGGTAAAGAATAAAGAATCTGTTATCTTTATCACCCTCTCTGAAACAGAAGAGAGTATAAGAGCAAATGCCTCCAGACTGAACCTGAATCTTGATGGTGTGAGTTTTCTTGACCTCAGTCCTGAAAGTGAATTTTTTGCAAAGGTAGAGACCTATGATATCTTCTCTCCTGCAGAGGTGGAGCGGGAGCCAGTAACAAAAAGGATAGTTGAAGAGATTGAAAACCTCAGGCCCTCAAGGGTATTCATTGATTCCATGACCCAGTTCAGATATCTTTCTACTGATATCTTTAATTACAGAAAGCAGGTGCTTTCCTTTTTAAGATTTCTCGAGGAAAAGGGAGCCACTGTACTTTTTACCTCTGAATACAGTCCTGATGCCCCGGACGAGGACCTTCAGTTTTTAAGTGATGGAATAATTCAATTTGAAATGAGCCCTGAGGCAGGACATACCATCTCTGTTGTTAAATTCAGGGGCTCTGCCTTCAAAAAAGGCAGGCATAGCTGTAAGATAACCTCAGAAGGGCTTTCTGTATTCCCGAATGTTATTCCAGAGGAGAGAAGGTTTGAGTTTAAGAGAGAGGCAATATCCTCTGGCATCTCTGAACTTGATGCAATGCTTAATGGTGGCATAGAAATGGCAACGGTAACGGTTATCACAGGCCCCTCTGGAGTTGGAAAAACCACCCTCGGAGCCCAGTTTGTAAAAGAGGCTGCAAGGAGGGGCGAGCATTCCGCTATATACCTTTTTGAAGAAAACCCTGACATATTCATCCAGAGATGTGAAGCCATAGGCACACCCATTAAAGACCTGTTGGAGAAAAATCTCCTCTCAATAGAGTATATAGAACCTCTTCTTTATACCCCTGATGAGTTTGCACAGCATGTACATAAGGACGCAGAGAATAATAATGTAAGACTTGTGATGATTGACAGCATTGGTGGATACAGGGTTGCCCTGAGAGGAGAGGACCTTACCAGACACCTCCACGGTCTCTGTAAATTTCTTGCCAATACAGGTGTAACTGTCCTGCTGATAAATGAGACCGAGTCAATCACAGGAGAGTTCAGACCAACTGAACTTGGATTCAGTCACCTCACGGACAACATTATATTCCTGAGGTATCTTGAGATAAAGGGAGAGCTTAAAAAGGCTATTGGGGTATTGAAAAAGAGACTCGGTGACTTTGAAAAGACCTTGAGAGAATTTGAGATCACAGACAAAGGCATAAGGATCGGACCTCCGCTTACAAAATTGAGAGGGATATTGAGGGGAGTGCCTGAGTTTGAAGAATAAGGGATAAAGAATTGAGAATACTTGTTGTATGCATCAACAAAAAGAATACTGAACTCCTCTGCCAGTTTCTGAGCAGGGAGGGTTATTCTACAGTCTCTTCAACAAGCCTTGAAGAGTTTGAAGCCAGTATAATGAAAGATGAAAAGATTTCCCTTTGCCTTGTGGATGTAACAGGTTTTGGTAAAGAGATATGGGATAAGGTCAAAAAACTGCAGGAAAGGAATATACCTTTTATTGTAATCTTTCCAAAACAGATTCATGACCTCAGGTTACAGGCTGAGGGCATGAAGGCAGGGGCAAGGGCTGTGATTGAAAAGCCCCTTTCTCAGGAGCATCTGCTCGGGCTTATCAGAGAAATGCTTTCCTGAGGTTAGCTATGGAGCGGATAATCCTTATGGTTAAGAATGCAAGGAATGAAAGGCTCCTTAAGTCCGAGCTGGAAAAGAGATATACTGTTATCACCACAAAGGAAAGGGACGGTCTTGAGCAGTCCTTTGATATGGGTATTATTGATGGCCCGATGCTTGATGAATTTCATCAGAGGATATTTTTAAAAAGGCATGAGCAGGAGCCCCTGTTTCTGCCCTTCCTCCTTGTTACAACGAGAAAGGATATCGGTTATGCCACAAGACACCTCTGGAAGGTTGTTGATGAGCTTATATTTTCGCCAATAGAAAAGATAGAGCTACAGGCAAGGATAGAGATACTTCTGAGGTCAAGGAGATATTCTATCCAGATAAAGAACAGGCTTGAGGAGATAGAGACCTTCTCCCATGCAATAGGACATGACCTGAAGGCACCTCTCAGGGCAATAAAGACCTTTTCCTGTTATATAAGAGATGACTGTATAAATCAAATCCCTGAAAGATGCAGGGATTATTTAAGCAGGATACTTGCTGCCTCTGAGAGGATGGAGCATATGCAGGATGCCATATTCACATTCATGAACACGGGCTGCAGGGGTATAGTTAAGGAAAGGGTATCCCTTGATAATCTAATCAGGTCTATACTTGAGGAGCTTAACAAAGAGATTGAAAAGACAGGGGCTTTAATAAATATAAATTGCTCAAAGGAGCTCATTACAGACCGTACACTCCTCAGGCTCATCCTGAGGAACTTCATTGAAAATGCACTCACCTATGTTGACATAGGCACAAAACCAGAGATAGAAATATCCTGCCGTGAATCACAGGGCTATGCGATAATAGAGGTGAGTGACAATGGCATAGGGATACCTGAGGATAAAAGGGATGAGATATTTAAACCATTTGTTAGATTGCATAGCATTGAGAAATATCCAGGGACAGGTCTTGGGCTCAGCATTGTAAAAAAATGTGCTGAACTCCTTGAAGGCTTTGTTGGTGTAAGACCTAACAAAGAAAAAGGAAGCACCTTCTGGCTCAGGCTTCCTTTGAGGTAAGAATGGAAAACAATACTGAAACAATAAAGCTCCTCTTTATAGAAGACCTTCAGGATGATGTCCTCATTGCAGAGGAGACCCTCAGAAGAGAAGGCATTGTCTTTGAATCTACCACAGTAACAAGTCTTGAAGATTTAAAAACAGTGCTTCAGCAGATAAAACCTGATATTGTGGTCTCTGACTACAATCTTCCTGGTTTTACTGCCCTTGATGCCTTGAGGCTCTGCAGAGGATATAATCCTGTTATACCATTTGTGGTACTTACAGGTTCTATAAATGAGGAGGTTGCTGTAAGGTGTCTCAAAGAGGGAGCAGATGATTATGTGCTTAAAGGACACATAAAGATCCTTCCGCATACCATAAAGGAGGCCTTGAAGAAGAGAAGGCTTGAGGCTGAAAGGCTCTCTGCACTCAAGGCACTGGAGATGAGCGAGGAAAGATACAGATACATCTGCCAGACCATAAGTGATTATGCCTATGCCTTCAGGGTAGAGGAAGATGGCACAATGAAGGGAGAGTGGGTATCTGAGTCCTTTTGCAGGGTCTTTGGATTTACACTTGAGGAAATAGAGGCAAGGGGTGGATGGCAGATAATGCCCCATCCAGATGACCTGCCTGTTGCTATTGAACATGCAAAAAAGGTTATATCTGGAAGCTCAGATATAACAGTCTTTCGCTTTGTAACAAGGTGGGGTGAGCCAAGATGGCTCAAGGACTATGCAGTGCCTGTCTTTGATAAAGAAACTGGCAGGGTCATAAGGATATATGGTGCATCGCAGGACATAACAGAGCAGAAAAAGGCAGAGGAAAAACTCAGAGAATTAGCTGAAAGGCTTCATCACCTTCTGAGCTCAAGCCCTACTGTGACCTATTCCCTCAGGATAACAGAAAAGGGATTAGTTCTCTCATGGATAAGTGAAAATATAAAGGCAATAACAGGTTATGAGGTAAAAGAGGTGCTTGAGCCTGACTGGTGGAGCTCAAACATTCATCCTGATGACAGGGATGAGATAATTAATAAGAGTTCTATTCTTGGTGAGCAGGATGAACTGAGCGTGGAATATAGATTCAGGAAAAAGGATGGCTCCAATATATGGATTCATGATAAGCTCAGGATGATAAGGGATGAAAAAGGGAAACCTCTGGAGGTCATAGGCTCATGGACAGATATAACAAATAGAAAGGCAATTCAGGAGGAGCTGGACAAAGAGAGGCGTCTTCTTTTGAGCATAATGGAGACGAGTCCTGCTGGCATTGTGGTCACAGATGAAAAAGGTAAGATAGCTTATTCAAACAGGACATTCTGTCAGATGATGGGTCATGAAATAGGTGTGAATGGTCTATCCTGTGAAGACCTTAAATGCAGATTCCTTGATGTATCAGGTGAGGCCATCCCTGTTGAAGATATACCTGTTAAGAAGGTACTCAGGACAAAAAGCCCTGTGAATTTTATGCAGTTCATGATTGAAAGGCCTGATGGCAGAAGGCTTGTCTTTTCTTCAAATGCCTCTCCGATTCTGGATAGCGCGGGAAATATAAAAGGTGTTGTATGCATAACCCTTGATATAACAGAACACAAAAAACTTGAGGAACAGTATCTCCAGGCTCAGAAACTTGAGGCAGTTGGAAGGCTTGCTGGTGGTGTTGCCCATGACTTTAATAATCTCTTGAGTGCCATAATAGGCTTTTCAGAGATAGCACTTATGCAGCTCAAAAAGGATGACCCTGTGAGGGAATATATTAAGACTATATATGATGCAGGAGAGAAGGCAAAGGTCCTCATACAGCAGCTCATGCTCTTCAGCAGAAGGCAGGTGCAGAGACCAGAGATTTTAAATCTTAATGATGTAATATCAGGGCTCCATAAGATGCTCTCAAGGGTGATAGGTGAGGATATAATCCTCAAGATTGAGACTGATAAGGCCCTGTTACCAGTAAAGGCAGACAGGGCTCAGATGGAGCAGGTAATAATGAACCTTGCTGTCAATGCCAGGGATGCAATGCCTCAGGGTGGAACACTTATCATTGAAACAGGTAATGTGGAATTTACCGAGTCCTATTCAGATGGTTTTATAGATCTGTCACCAGGCAGATATGTCGTTCTTTCTGTTTCAGATACAGGAACAGGCATGACCGAGGAGGTTAAAAAACATATCTTTGAACCATTCTTTACAACAAAAGGTCCTGGCAGAGGAACAGGACTTGGACTTGCCACAGTTTACGGAATTGTCAAAGAGCATAACGGAGCTATACATGTATATAGCGAGATTGGCAAAGGCACTACATTTAAGATATACCTTCCAGTAACTGAGGAGCAGATTAAAGAGACAAAACAGATTTCTCCTTCAGAGGAATTACCTGGCGGAACCGAGGCAGTGGTTATTGTTGAGGACAGCGAAGAGGTGAGGAGATTTTCAAGCCTTGCACTGCAGGAAAAGGGCTACAGGGTGAGGTCATTTTCCAACCCTGCAAAGGCACTTGAATATATTAAGACAACTGATGAGAAGATTCACCTTGTACTGACAGACCTTGTTATGCCTGAGATGAGTGGCAGGGAGCTTTCTGAAAAGATTAGGGAATACAAGAAGGATATAAGATTTTTATTCATGTCAGGATATACTGATGATTCACTTATAGCCCAGGGTATTAAAGATGGCACAGCAGATTTCCTGAGCAAACCCTTTACAGTAGCTCAGCTCTTAAAGAAAGTCAGGGAAGTACTCTCAAGGGAAACCTGATATAAAGATTATCTTTGTCTATTTCTTACCCATATTAGAGAATTTTGCCTCAAATCAGCCCTTTTATTTATCTTGAGAATTTACTGTTTCTCCACGACCCGCGAGGTTCCGAACTCTGCCGATAAAAAATATAAAACAATAGCACGGTATGCCTCAACGCCTTTATAAAGCTCAAAGGGGCTTCACCCCTTTGAAACCCCAAGATGGGATTAATAAGATTATCTGGGGAGTTTGAGGGGCTTTGCCCCTCAAAGCTCTGTATCAATAAGTTTATCACCAAAAGGTGAAGTAAATTATGTTTGGCGGTGCTGATTAAAAATCTTACATTAAGGTGTCGCTATAAAAAGGCTTCTCGGCATACCATACCATTGCTATTGGCAAAATAAGGAGGTTTATAAATATCCAAAAACCATCCTTTTTTGTTAAAATAGATGTTTCACTTACTATCTGAGTTAGATATAAATGGAGAGGTAATAACCAGAAGAGGTTTTTTCAATGAAGAGAGAGGATTTAAGAAACATTGCAATCATTGCCCATGTTGACCATGGAAAGACCACCCTTGTGGATGCCATGCTGAA
>JBDOIG010000258.1:0-2228 GCA_041082235.1 Thermodesulfovibrionales bacterium
AGGGGATAGATGAATTCATGAATGCTTATGGGTGTCTGACTGTGGAATCTGGTTTTGAAATCATCCCTTTCAAGCATCCTTGCAACAGTATAATGGGAGGCAAGCCTGATGAGGTCTTCAGCATTCATCTTTGAAAACCAGTTTGAATTGAACTCAACCACTGTCCTTTCCGGGTCAAGTATCTTGAATATCTGCTCCTTATAGGTCTTTGCATTCTCAAGTACCTCTTCTCTTGTGAGGGGCTTTCTTGTCTCACTCTTTCCAGAGGGATCACCTATCATGCCAGTGAAATCTCCTATAAGAAACACCACCCTGTGGCCAAGCTCCTGGAACTGCCTCATCTTCTCAAGAAGGACTGTGTGGCCAAGATGGATGTCCGGTGCAGTTGGGTCAAAACCTGCCTTTACAGTCAGGGGGTTGTTTTCTTTATAAGAACGTTCAAGCTTGTGAAGGAGCTCCTTTTCAAGGATTATCTCCACAGTACCCCTTTTAATGATCTCAAACTGTTTTTGAGGGCTGACATCCCTCAAAATACCTTTCCCCATTTTCGCTCCTCTTTAACAGAAGCTTGGAAGTCTTAGCTCTAACTATGCTACTTTAATCTTTAGTTTCAAAGGGCTTTACCCTGTGAGGGACAAAGTCCCTCAAACTCCCTTTTATCAGAATAATTAAAAATCTTTTTGGGGTTTTAAAGGGGCTCCGCCCCTTTAAGTTCCAGCATAGGTTATTATAATAACTGATAATGAAAAAGCTTGCAATAACCACAGGTGACCCTGGAGGCATAGGGCCTGAGGTGGCACTGAAGGCAGTCATGAGGCTCAGGTCTGACTTTATACCAATTATAATTGGTGACAGGGTAGTTATTGATGAGGCATTAGAATTATTAAAGGCTCAGGATTTAGACATCATTTGCATTAGGCCTGAACAGATCAGCACAATAGATTTTAATCCCTCAACTATCTACTTCATTGATATAGGCCTGCTTAAAGAGTTCAAAAAATGCATACCGTCACGGGAAGGTGGCCATGCATCAGTGGAATACATAAAACTTGCCACAGACCTTGCAATGAAAAGGACTGTCCACGGGATTATAACAGCACCAATATCAAAGACCTCTCTTAAGATGGCTGGTTATACATGGCCAGGCCATACAGAGATGCTTAAGGAGCTTACAGGTGCAGATGATGTGGCCATGCTCTTTTACGCACCACCCATAGAATCTAATGATTTTCTGAGCATCCCTGAAGGTCTCAAGGTGCTCCTTACCACCATTCATGTAGCATTAAAGGGTGTGCCTGCACTGATTACAGAAGACAGGGTCTTTAAGACCATACTCTTTGCAAAAAGGGCAACAGAATTATTCGGGATTCCCTCACCGCGAATTGGTGTTTCTGGCCTCAATCCCCATGCAGGAGAAGAAGGGCTCTTTGGAGATGAAGAGATAAGGGCTATTGCACCTGCGCTCAGAAGGGCAAAAGACAAGGGACTGGATGTCTACGGTCCTATTCCGCCTGATGTTATATTTTACAGGGCAATCCATGGAGAATTTGACATAGTGGTCTCCATGTATCATGACCAGGGCCTTGCACCACTGAAGCTCATTGCCTTTGAAAGAGCAGTAAACATCACAATAGGCCTTCCCATAATAAGGACATCACCAGACCATGGAACAGCCTATGATATTGCCTGGAAGGGAATTGCAAATCCATCAAGCATGATGGAGGCGATAAGGGTAGCCCTGAGGCTTGGGTTGTGAAATCAAGGTCGGCATAAAATCATGCAAAGATATTTCTCAATTCAATCCTTAAGCCCTCAATTACCTCTGACTCAATAGTATCTTCTAAAAGATAGGTCTTCTTCAATTGATACTCTCCTTCAGTCTTTAAAGTATAAACCTCTATCAGGCAATCATCAGGTGCTACTATCCAGTATTCCTTCACACCAAATTTTGAATAAAGTCTCTTTTTCTGAATTGTATCTCTGTAAACGCTATTATCTGAAAGGACCTCAATTATTAAATCAGGTGCACCCTGAATGTTTTTATCTGTTATTATATGGAGCCTCTCGCTTGATATAAAGAGAATATCAGGCTGCAGGACATTAAAATTATCAAATACAACATCACAGGGAGAAATAAAGACCTGGCCAAGACCTTTTTTTCTTACATGTCCTGATATCTCCGAGGCAAGAAGCAATACTATACTCTGGTGCCTTGTAACAGGAGAAGG
>JBDOIG010000019.1:0-4623 GCA_041082235.1 Thermodesulfovibrionales bacterium
AAATCTCTGTAAAAAAATCTGATTCTTCCCGTTTACAGTCCCCACATATACAAAGGAATCACCAGATGGTGACCATCTGGCAGAGGTATTGTAGCTGCCTTTATAGGTCAGTCTTTTTATATTATAGCCAGAAATCTCGGCAATGTAAACCTGTGGTGAACCACTCCTGTCAGAAACAAAGAGGAGTTTATCTTTTTTCGGAGATAAAGCAGGGTCTATATCAATCCCGTATCCTGTAATAAGTTTTTTTGTCTTTGAGGTCTCCAGATCTAAGAGGAATATATCCTGGTTATCAAGCTCTGTCATGGTAATAAGAATGGTCCTTTTATCAATAAAATCTCCGGTAAGGATAAGCCCTGTAGATTCAAATACTGTCTTCTGAGTCATGGTATTAAAATCAACCACCTTTATGCTCCATTTTCTTCCATCCCTCAGGGTATAGGCAAAGGTCCTGTATTCCTGAGACCATCGTGGAGATATAATGGTCTCAGCAGTTATACCGAGTCTTCTGAGCCTTGCCCCATCCCAGTCCATTATAAAGAGTGATTTTTTACCATCAAGCATTCCGACATAAAGAATCTTTGCCTCAAAAGGTGGATCACTATCAGTAAATCTTTTATATACATCCCTTGCCACCACATGGCCCAGAGACCTGAGAAGCCCTGGTTCTCCTGAATATTCCTTCTTAAAAATCTGAATGCCTTCATTAACATCATATATGGTTAACAATGCCTTCAGGATGTTCTGGGTGATATGAAGATTGACCTTTACAACTGCATCAGCACCAAGGGGTCTCCAGTTTTCTGGTTTAAAAAAACCATGGGGAGGCTCGAGAAAGAGTTTTTCATCAATGGATGAAAAGAGTCCTGTATAGTTAAGGTCATCAGTGATAACATTAAGAAGCTCCTTTGCATTTTTCTTTGCCTCAGTATCTTCACCATAAACCTGTATACCCAGTAAAAGGGGCTTGGGGACCGGCTCATTAATATCTATAAAAATCCTTCCATAGGCCCTACCAGCTGTGAGTTCGCAAATCAGGAAGATAATTGAAAGCAAGGACAAAATCAGGCAACAGGCTGAAGGCTGAAGTCTAATTCGTAGGCGCTTCATTTTGAAAACCTCAGCTCTATTTCACACTCCTCTGGAGGAGGAGGAAGTGGAGATGATTTAAGAATGGCATTTTTAACAAAATAATCAAATAACCTTTCTCCCGAGGTTTTAAAATTAACAATCTTTATTGCTCCATCCTTTTCAACAAGGATTATCACTGTAGCAGATAACCCCTTCTTTGCAAGCTCAGGATAGTGCCAGTTTGTCTGGATTATGGTTTTTATAATATCCGTATAGCCTGGCAAACCCTTTTGAAAAGAACCAGACTCAGGATGCTCCTGCGTCTTTTCCCTGACGTTTGACTTCTGATCACCTGCTTCTGTCTTCTGAGTTCCAATCCCTGTAATCTCTGCCCTGAGTCTTGCAAGTTTTTCTATCCTCTTTTTTGCCTTTATTGCGTGTATACTCTCCTCAATCAAGGCATCTTTTGAAACCTCTTTCGGCATTAATCGGGAAGTCCTGGATGTCTCAACCACCTCGCTACCAGGGGCATTTTCTACACCCGCATTGATAGCTAAAGAAGGCACAGCAATCTCTTTATTTACATAAATACTAACTGTAATAAACCTCTCCCTTTCCTTTATAAATGTCCTGTTCTGAAAGAATAATAGCATCCCTATTATCACAGCATGAAGTACAAATGAAAGTGTAAAACTTAAAAAAATTGATGGCTGATGGAAGCTGCGGAAGTAAAGGTAGTACACCTGAAGGCCTGGCAACTTTACTCCCTCTTAGGTTCTGTGACAAGACCAAGTCTTTCTATCCCGGCATCCTTTACCTCTGCCATTAGCTCAGCTACAAAACCATAAGAAACAGACCTGTCTGCCCTCAGAAACACCTCTGGATTTCTTTTTGATAAACCGGAGAGTTTATTTTTAAGTTCGGAAAGACTTACAGGCATATCATTAAGAAATATATCTCCATTTGATTTTACAGTTACTATAAATCTCTCCTCAGGAGGCAGCTCTTTACCCTTTGCCTTTGGAAGGTTCACATCAATACCCTGCTGCATGAGTGGTGCGGTAACCATGAATATCACAAGAAGGACGAGCATCACATCCACAAAGGGTGTTACATTAATCTCTGACATCACCTCTCTTTCTCTATTTCTTCTGAGATAAGCCATAGCACCCTGTTATCTTATTTTAAAATCCTTATTTCTTTACTGTAATATTCTTCTCATTAAAGAGTAATTCAAATATCTCCTCTGAAAAATCCTCCATCTCTATTGTGAGTCTCCTTGCTGTGCTGAGATAGTAATTGTAGGCAATAACAGCTGGAATAGCAACTGCAAGCCCAAGGGCTGTGGCAATCAATGCCTCTGCAATACCAGGGGCCACCACTGCAAGACTTGCAGAACCCTGAGCTCCTATACCCATAAAGGAATGCATTATGCCCCACACAGTACCAAACAATCCTATAAAAGGAGAGGTGGAGCCTGCTGTTGCAAGGAAGTTAAGATAATGCTCGAGCCTGGCTATCTCAAGTGCCTCATACCTTTTTATATTACGCTCAAGCTCTGTTCTTGAGGTATAACCCTCTTCATTAAATACATTCCTGAATACACCTGCAATTGGACTTACCCTGAGCTTTCTTGAAAGCTGAAAGAGCTCAATCGGATCACGGTTTTTCATAAATATCCTGATGAACTCATCATTTTCAGTTTTTGCCTGTCTGAAGTACTTGAGTTTATAAAAAATAATAAACCATGAGATAATGGAAAAAAACAGGAGAATGAACATCACTACCTTAACAACAGGGGTTGCACCAAAGATTAGACCTATTACTGTATGCCTCATGGTTGGTATTATAACACAGCTGAAGCATCACCCGTCAGGAATCACAGATCACTACCATATTATCTATCAACCTTGTGTTCCCTATCCTGAGGGCAATTGCTATTAATATCTCCTTGACTTCAGAATATTCCTTTATCTCTTCAAGGGTTTCAGGGTCATAGACCCCTGCATAGTCTATTGAGCTCACAAGAGGTTCACTTTTGAGTCTCTCAAGCATAATGGTCCTTACTTCCTCCGGATTCTTAAATGCTCTTATGAGTTTTTCTGCCTCAAGCAGTGTCCTGTATATGACAGTGGCAGCCTTTCTTTCATCGGTTTTAAGATAGAGATTTCTTGAGCTCATGGCAAGGCCATCAGGCTCCCTTATAGTCGGACAGGTGATGATCTCTACATCCATATTAAGGTCCTGAACCATCTTTTTTATAATCACTGTCTGCTGATAATCCTTTAAGCCAAAGTAAGCCCTGTGGGGTTTAACAATATTGAAGAGTTTAGTTACAACAGTTGCAACCCCTCTGAAATGGCCTGGCCTGAAGGCTCCACAGAGTTTATATGAAAGGCCCTGGACCTCTATAAATGTTTTATATCCCTCTGGATACATTTCCTTCATGTCAGGATAAAAAAGGATATCTACTGATTCATTTTTGAGTTTTTCACTGTCACCCTCAAGGTCCCTTGGGTAGCGAGCAAAATCCTCACGCGGCCCAAATTGAATGGGGTTCACAAATATGCTCACAATAACAACATCATTGTCCTTTCTTGCCTGCCTTACAAGACTGAGATGGCCCTCGTGAAGGGCTCCCATTGTAGGCACAAAGCCGAGCCTCTTACCCTGAAGGATAAGACTCCTTGAGAGCTCCTGCATCTCCTTAATAGTCTTTATAACCTTCATTTTAGTCGTAATCCGTGATCCGTGATGCGAAATGATTTGTAATGTGTGATGGCGTAATGGGTAATGAGTTAATTAACTCATAACTCATCACGCTTTAACTCTTCCTCTATGAGTTCAATAAGGCTTTCAACAATATCTTCCTCTGAAACTTCCCTGACGACCCTGCCTTTTTTAAAAAGTACACCCCTGCCCCTTCCACCAGCCACACCAAAATCAGCCTCCCTTGCCTCACCAGGTCCATTAACAGGACAGCCCATTACAGCAACAGTTATATTCTCTTTAATAGAAGAGAGCCGTGCTGAAACCTCATTTGCTAATTTTATTATATCTATTGTGCACCTTCCACAGGTCGGACAGGAGATTAGCTCAGGTCCTTCAATAAGACCAAGGGACCTGAGAATCCATTGAGCTACCTTTACCTCAAGCACTGGCTCAGATGTAAGAGATACCCTTATGGTATCGCCTATACCCTCAGAAAGAAGGATCCCTATGCCAATCGCACTCTTCACAATCCCCTGAGGTGGTGGGCCTGCCTCTGATATGCCAACATGTAAGGGATAATCAAACCTCTCTGAAAAAAGTCTGTATGCCTCTACTGTCTCTATCACACCTGATGATTTAAGAGAAACCTTTATCTCCCTGTAGTCAAGTTCTTCAAGAAGCTCAATGTTTCTCCTTGCACTCTCAACAAGGGCCTCTGCTGTAGGATGACCATATTTTTCAAGAAGGTCTCTCTCAAGACTGCCTGCATTCACACCTATCCTGATAGGTATCCGCCTTTCAGAGGCAGCTTTCACAACCTCTTTTATCTTCCACTTCGCA
>JBDOIG010000027.1:0-30292 GCA_041082235.1 Thermodesulfovibrionales bacterium
ATAAGTTTATCACCAAAAGGTGAAGTAAATTATGTTTGGCGGTGCTGATTTAAAATCTTACATTAAGGTGTGGCTATAAAGGCTTCTCGGCATACCATACTATTGCTATTGGCAAAATAAGGAGGTTTATAAATATCCAAAAACCATTCTTTTTTGTTAAAATAGATGTTTCCACTTAATATCTGAGTTAGATATAAATGGAGAGGTAATAACCAGAAGAGGTTTTTTAATGAAGAGAGAGGACTTAAGAAACATCGCAATTATTGCCCATGTTGACCATGGAAAGACCACCCTTGTGGATGCCATGCTGAAACAGTCTGGTATATTTCGTGCCAATGAACAGGTTCAGGAAAGGGTTATGGACAATATTGACCTTGAACGTGAGAGGGGTATAACCATAATGGCAAAGAACACAGCCATTGAATATAATGGCGTGAAGATAAATATTGTTGACACCCCTGGTCATGCTGATTTCGGTGGTGAGGTTGAAAGAACCCTGAAGATGGTTGATGGAGTGCTTCTTCTTGTGGATGCCTCAGAAGGGCCACTGCCCCAGACAAGGTTTGTCCTTAAAAAGGCACTGGAATTAAAATTGCCTCCTGTATTGGTAATAAATAAAATAGACAGGCCTGATGCGAGGATTCAGGAGGTCTTAAATGAGGTCTATGACCTGTTTATAGACCTTGATGCTACTGAGGAACAGCTTGAATTCCCCGTTGTCTACACAAATGCAAAGATGGGCATTGCGAAGCTCAATCTTGATGATGACTCAGAAGACCTGAGGTCATTGTTTGACCTAATTCTTAAGACTATTCCACCTCCTGAAGGAGATGAAAACGGCATCCTTCAATTGCTCGTTACAAATATAGATTACAATGATTATGTGGGAAGGCTTGCAATAGGAAGGATTTTTTCAGGGAAGGTGAGGATAGGAGACACTGTTGCAGTAATAAATAATAAGGGAGAGTCTGTAAAGACTAAGATAAGCTCCATATATGCATTTCAGGGTCTTGAAAGGATAGAGGTGAGGGAGGCATCCACAGGAGACATTGTTGCCCTCGCAGGTATTGAGGGGGTAAATATAGGTGATACTATCACTGATCCAGAAAATCCAAGACCCCTGCCAGGTATCAAGGTAGATGAACCAACAATATCCATGGTCTTTTCAGTAAATACCTCTCCATTTGCAGGAAGAGAAGGCAGGTTTGTGACATCAAGGAATCTCAGAGAGAGGCTTGAAAAGGAGCTTCTTTACAATGTATCCATCAGGGTAGAGTTTGATAATACAGACTCCTTTAAGGTGATGGGAAGGGGAGAGCTCCAGCTTGCGATACTCATTGAGATGATGAGAAGGGAAGGATATGAGCTTTCTGTCTCCATGCCAGAGATAATAACAAAGGAGATCAATGGAGTATTGCATGAACCAGTGGAGCTTCTTATTATAGATGTGCCTGATGAATATGTGGGAGTGGTAACCCAGCAGATAGGGATGAGAAAAGGGAGGATGCTCAAGATGCAGAATAATGGGCATGGCAGGGTAAGGCTTGAATTCAGGATACCCTCAAGGGGTTTAATTGGCTTCAGGTCTCAGTTTCTGACTGATACAAGAGGCACAGGACTTCTTAATCATATTTTTGATGGATATGAGCCATGGCATGGCCCACTCTCAAAGAGGCAGACAGGTGCCCTTGTTGCGGATAGGCCTGGTAAGGCAACCACCTATGCCCTCTATCACCTCCAGCCACGGGGTACTTTATTTATCAAAGAGGGCACGCCTGTATATGAGGGTATGATAGTAGGAGAAAACTCAAGGGAAAATGATATTGATGTAAATGTTACAAAGGAAAAGAAGCTCACAAACATGCGTGCTGCCAGTGCTGATGATACTATACAGCTTGTCCCTCCAAGGATATTAAATCTGGAGCAGGCAATTGAGTTCATAAAAGAGGATGAGCTCGTGGAGGTGACACCTCAGTCAATAAGGCTCAGGAAAAAAGTTCTTGAGGCAAACAAAAGACTAAAAAATAAAAATACTTAAACGCCGAGGACTTCATCCCAGAACTTCGGTAGTACAAAGGATGCCCTGTGAATATCATGGGTATAATATCCTGCATCAGGAATAAACTCTCTCCTGGGTTCTCTTGTATCTATTTGAGCTGAACGGAGCATAAAGGCATTGTCACCACCAAAAGAGGGGATATTTGCCCTGTAGCAGAACACCAGTTCTCCAGAATAAACCTCTTTATAAGTCTTGCAGGTAACCTCAAGTATGTTGCTCATTGTAAAGGGAACACCTGCCTGCTGCACAATGATACCATCTGGAACAAGTCTTTTCAGAAGTTGATGAAATTCCCTGCCGAAGAGTGAATGGGATAACTCAACTGTTGCTCCAGAAGAGATATCAGGGTCAGTTGAATCAATAATAACAAGGTCAAAGGTCTGTCCTTTATTTATACAATCCTCTACCACCTTAAAGGCATCAATATGCAAAAGCTTAATACGGGGGTCATCCAGAACGCCCTTGATCATCTCAGGAAAGAATTTCTTTACAACCTCTGTTATCCTTGAATCTATATCTGCAATTACAATTTCCTCAACCTCGTTATATTTAAGCACCTCTCTGGCTGCACCAAGGTCTCCGCCACCACATATAAGGACACGCCTGACCCTGCCCTCTGGCATTGCCTGAATAGGGATATGGGTAAGGGATTCATGGTATATGAATTCATCCTTAAGGGTAAGCTGAATCAAACCATTGATGAAGAGTATCCTCTCCCAGAAAGGGTGTTCCACTACCATTATGTTCTGCAGACCTTTTTCAATATGGAGGATATTCCCTTCGTAGATATAAAAAAATCCCTTGTGAACAAACTCACCTATGAGAAATTTTACCTTTCCCTCACTGGGTACCGCCCTCTCAAGTACCTTCATCTTCCACCTCCTCTGCCTTTAATCTCTCCAGATATTCTTCCCATTCAAAGGGTAAGAGATATTTCTTTTTATTGTTACATTCCTTGCATGCTGGAACAAGATTTGATTTTACAGATCTTCCCCCCCTGATGAGAGGAATCAGATGATCCATTGTAAGCTCTGATGGTTTGAATCTCCTTCCGCAGTAATAACACCTTCCCTGCTGGAGCTTTCTTTTCCACCAGGGGCTCTTGCGAAGCTCTCTTGCCTTTGCTTTTTCCCTTCTTATTTCTTCTTCTGTTATCTCAATGAAGAATTCCATTCTGTTTTGCAATCTCTTCCCACAGGATGGTCTGATTCCTGCCGTTGTGTTTTGCGTGGTATAGTGCCTTGTCAGCATTTTCTATAAGCTTGCCCTTCTGCATCTTCAGACCTGTATGAAAAGAGGCTATGCCTAAACTTAATGTGGCCTTGATAGTGCTTCCTTTATAGGTGAATTTATGAGATTCAACCCTTTTTCTTACTCTTTCGGCAATAAGCCTTGCCTCTTTAATAGGTGTTTCTATTAATATAATAGCAAATTCCTCGCCTCCATACCGTGCAGGTATATCTGTGGAGCGCACTGTCTGCCTGATTATTCCTGCTACACCTTTCAGTACTGCATCCCCTGCGGGATGGCCATAGGTATCATTGATCTTTTTAAAAAAATCTATATCACAGAGGCAAAGACAGAGAGGTTTGTCCGATCTTTCATGCCTTTTGAGCTCCCTTTCAAGTTCTTCTTGAAATTTCCTGTGATTAAAAAGACCTGTGAGTCCATCAGTTGTTGCCATGTTTTCTATCTCTTTATATAACCTTGCATTCTGAAAGGCTGTGGCAGCCTGATTGGCATAAATCCTCAAAAACTCTATCTGTTCTAAATTAAATGCATTTCGCCTCTCAGAAAGAATTACCAAGAGACCTGATAATTCATGTTCATACCAGAGCGGGACAACAAGAAGAGAGTTCGCATTTTTTGCATGGAAAGGTAGATAAGTAAAGTCCTCTTTTTCCAGTTCAGGGATATGCAGAAATTTCTTTTCTTCTGCAATGAGGCTGTAAAAGGGATTGGAGACAATAAAGTTTGGCTTTATCTGTAATGATATCTTTGATTCCCCCGAGCCTTCCTCTTTAAAGATTACAAATTCCTTTCCCTCCCTCAGGATAAGACCTACCAGAGATGAAGAAAAGACGCGATGACAGCTTCTCACCATAAGGGAACAGAGCTCCTCCTGCTTTATGGTTGTTGTAAGCCTCTCTGTTTCTTCATGAAGCAATCTCATGGGTCTCTCTGATCTTTCTTTTAGAAAACTTATATGCTGCCTAAAAATAATTGAAGAAACGATCTCCCCGTATTTTTCCATTATCTCAAGATCCCGCGTATTAAAGGCGTGTCTTCTCAGACTATCAATAACAAGTGCACCGGTAAAAGCATTCCCATGTTTAAGAGGCACTGCAATTAGTGAGTTTATTTCGTAATTTACTGCATAACCTGGTGTCAGGTTCCTGGAATCAAAGGTGAGAAGCCTCGGAATTCCTTCATCTACCACTCTCTGAACTATTCCTGAACGATAGAGGACAGGGGAATCGGTATCAGTGCTGTATCTCAAGCCAAGATTTCCATCAGGGGAGATTAAAAAGATATGGACTCCATCAGCATAGAGAGATTCCTTTATGGCAGAGGCAATTTTAGATAGCTCTTCATCATGTATGGTTGAATGCTGATAGGCACAGGCAATATAGTCTTCTTCCTCAAGGGACTGCATATCATACATATGAGCCTTATCCTTTATTCTTTTAAGTTCAAGCTCTGCCTTTATCCTGTCTTTCTTAAGATCCCGTGTCAGCAAAAAGGCTATAAGACTGCACAAGAATACCACTCCATTTAACACAATCTCTATTTTCTCACCGGATAAAAGATGAGGGCCCTCTACAATGCCAACCATAAGCAGTCCAAAGAGGATGAAGATTAATTGAAATTTTATACTGATAAATATCATAAGGGGTAAATAGAGGAGATGTAGCAATCTCTCGCTGGATATAGAGGAAATGGTCCCCGCAACTATAACAGAGGCTGTGATAATCTCATAAATCTTTAAGGTGGAAGATGAAAGCCCCTGTTTCTTGCTATTTGGTACATAATCTTTTTTAAAGAAAAATCTCTCAATAAGCAGATAACTTAAAAGGCTTATACTGTAAAAAATAAAAACTGGAGGATACCTTTTAACAAACCCTGTTAGAAGACTGAAGATGGCTAACAAAAGAAGTAAAGGGACAATCAGTGACGAAAAAAACTGAGGGCTGCTTACTCGGCTATTCTTCCTCTTTTTATCTCCTCTTCTCTGAAGAACTTTTTGTATAGAATCTCCCATTCAGGGCTACCTTCAATAAGTTTTTTTGAACTCTTCTCCATCTTTTTCCGAACAATCTGATCAATTTCTTCACCTACCTTTAATTCCTCTACAATGGAACGTCTTATCTCTTTTCTTACCGTGCCATCATCTTCTTTTAATTTTATCAGATTTTTCTCAAGAAGTCCCTTGAGGACGAGGTTGCTGATATGGGTTATTTTATCGTCAGATAGCATCACAGGATAATATTCCTTTCCTTTACAAGTTTCTGTTTTGTAAGTTCAAAGAGTTTTCTATAATCAAGTCTGCCCTTTTCTATCTCCGGTTCATATTTTTTTAATATCTCTCTTACCTCCTCATTTAACCTGTCTTCAACGAGTAATTCATCAAGTACAATTGACTCTGTCACCTCTATAAGGGTTTCCTGAGGAGCAAGGGGTTCTACAAGGTCTTTGGATATGAGATTATTTATGATTCTCCTGGCAATAGGTTTTATCCAGGACTTCGGTATCCTCATTTTTCCACAAAGGCAAGAAGGGCTATATTCCTTGCCCTTTTGATAGCAGTTGTGAGTTCCCTCTGATGTCTTGCACAGGTGCCAGTCATCCTTCTTGGAAGTATCTTACCTCTTTCTGTCGTATAACTCCTGAGGAGCTTAACGTCTTTATAATCAATAAATGTAACCTTGTCAGCACAAAATTTGCAGAACTTCTTTTTCTGTTGAAATTTCTTCTGCACCTTTATATTCCTCCTTCCTTTGAAGGGCTCCGCCCTTCAAAAAACAATGGAATAAGAATTTTTATTCCATTTTTATTTTTAAAGGAGCGAAGCTCCTTTAAAATGGCTCTATATCTGTCACCTCATCAGGAGGTGTAATATCCTCCTCAGTCGGTGTCTCAGACTTCGGCCCACCCATAAACCGCACTGTACTTGCCACCACTTCAAATTTTGACCTCTGCTGTCCATTTGATTCCCATCTTCTTTCCTGAAGTCTTCCCTCAACAAGGACCTTCCTTCCCTTACCAAGATACTGATTGCAAGTCTCAGCCTGTTTTCCAAAAACCACTGTATCTATAAAGAGTGTCTCTTCCCTTAAGTCATTACCTATCTTGAACCTTGAATTCACAGCAAGCCTGAGTGTTGCCACAGCAACACCTGAAGGTGTATACCTCAACTCAGGGTCTTTCGTAAGATTACCTATCAGGATAATCCTGTTATACATCTTAATTACTGGCTGGCAACAGCCTCTTGCTGGGGAGCCTGGCTCTCAAGGGCTGCAAGCTCCTTCTTGCCAAGTTTTATTATCATAAATTTTACCACTGTATCCTGAAGCCTGTAATAGCTCTCTAGTTTTTTAATAAATTCAGAGGGGACCTTAAAGAGGAAAAGCACATAAATACCCTGTTTTCTCTTATTAAGCTCATAGGCAAGTTTTCTGAGTCCCCACCTGTCAATCTTAAGAATCTCGCCGCCATTCTGGGATATGAGATTTGTGACAGAGGAAATACTTTGATCAAGTGATTCTTCATTGAGTGAAGGGTCAAATATCACAATATTTTCGTATGTATTCATCGCCAACCTCCTTATGGTTAAAAGCCCTATCCCTTAATAGGGGGGCAAGGAGAAAAAAATCGTTTTTACGATAACATATCTTGTAAGGATATTGCAAGGCTTGTAAAAAAAGCTATTTTATGCTTAAATTTAATTACATGAAGGTTATCCTCAACTCAGAGGAAATAGAGCGAGCCCTGTCAAGGATTGCTCACCAGATTGTGGAGTTGAATAAGGGGACAAAAGACCTCTGTCTTATTGGAATTCAGCGGGGAGGGGTATATCTTGCTAAAAAAATTGCTGAAAAGATTGAATCCTTTGAAGGAGTTAAAGTACCGGTTGGTGCACTGGACATTTCCCTCTACAGAGATGACCTATCAAGAAGAAAAACAGTCCCTGCTGTAAGAAAAACAGATATACCCTTTGATATTACCGATAAAATAATTATCCTCGTTGATGATGTGTTATATACTGGCCGATCCATAAGAGCAGCACTTGATGCACTCATGGATATGGGAAGGCCAGGGGAGATTCAGCTTGCTGTTTTGATTGATAGGGGGCACAGGGAGCTTCCTATCTGCGCCCAGTATGTGGGAAGGGTCGTGCCCACTTCAAGAGATGAGAACGTGGAGGTAAGTTTTGCAGAAGGAGAAGAAAAGGTGGTGATATTGACCCGCAGTGGGTCATGATGAGTAATCCGTGATGAAAAACCATCACCCATATCAAATGTTACGAATTGATGAAATGTTTTATAAGGAGCTTCGCTCCTTTGAAGGATGAAGACCTTCAAGAAGAAATATTATTCCTTTAAAGAGGCAGAAGAGGACCTCCGGGCCTATGAACCTGACGAAGAATATTTGAGAGACCCTAAATCATTATTGAGAATGAAACTTTTCTGGAAGAATATAAAATCAACAAGGGGAAACTTTAATGCCCGTAATGTAAGATATGTTGTTATGGGAGCTTTTGCTGTGATTTTATATGGATATGGAAGGACCAGAGGATTCAACACTGAATTTCTTATAAAAAAACAATAAAGGGCAAGGGCTTCTCAATGAAAGACCTTCTTGGAATAAGGGAGCTTAAAAAAGAAGAGATTGAAGAGATCCTTAAAACTGCCTCTGCCTTTAAGGATGTCCTCAGGAGGGATATTAAAAAGGTTCCCACCTTACGGGGCAAGACAGTTGTGAATCTATTCTTTGAGCCCTCCACAAGGACAAGGACATCCTTTGAACTTGCTGAAAAGAGGATGAGTATGGATGTCCTGAACTTTTCAGTACCTGCCTCTTCTGTTGTTAAGGGCGAAAGTCTTCTTGACACCATAAAAACCATAGAGTCCTATGAGATAGATTTTATGGTTATAAGACATTCAAGCAGCGGTGTACCAAATCTTATTGCTGCTCATACAAAGGCATCTGTCATAAATGCTGGTGACGGTATCAATGAGCATCCTACCCAGGCACTTCTTGATGCCTTTACCATAATAGAAAAGAAAGAAAGGATTGAAGGTCTTGAGATTGCTATTGTTGGTGATATCCTGCACAGCAGGGTTGCAAGATCAAATATATACTGTCTTACAAAACTCGGAGCAAGGATAAGACTTATAGGTCCACCTACACTTATCCCTGCTGAATTTATTTCTCATGAACCAGTTAAGGTCTTTTACAGAATGGAAGAGGGTTTAAAAGATGTGGATGTTATAATGATGCTGAGGCTCCAGATGGAAAGACAGGGTAAGGGATTCTTTCCAACCGTAGGGGAATATTTCAAGATATGGGGACTTACAAAAGAAAGGCTCGGTCTTGCAAGGCCAGATGCAATAGTAATGCATCCTGGCCCCATGAACAGGGGTATAGAAATAGCCTCTGATGTTGCTGATGGGCCACAGTCAGTTATCCTTGACCAGGTAACAAATGGTATAGCAATAAGGATGGCGGTAATGTATCTGCTTAAAGGAGGTGAGGCTTGAACCTTATTATCAAGAATGGTCATATCGTTGACCCATCTCACGAAATAGATAGTCAGGGAGATATAGTTATTGAAAATGGAAAGATAAAGGAGTTAGTCCTCAGGCCTTCAACCCTCAGCCCCCAGCCTTCAGCCTTCAAAATAATTGATGCCACAGGTCTCTATGTGCTTCCAGGACTTGTAGATATGCACTGCCACCTGCGTGAGCCTGGCTTCAGTCATAAAGAGACCATCAGAACAGGAACCCGCGCAGGTCTCAGGGGAGGTTTTACAACCCTCTGCTGCATGCCAAATACAGAGCCTGTAAATGATAATGAGACAGTTACAGAATTCATTCTTAGAAAGGCCTATGCAGAAGGAGCCTGTTACGTCTATCCCGTTGGAGCAATAACAAAGGGACAGCGGGGTGAGGAACTTGCAGAGATGGGTAAGATGTATGCCGCAGGTTGT
This sequence comes from Thermodesulfovibrionales bacterium, assembly GCA_041082235.1. Classification (GTDB taxonomy): domain Bacteria; phylum Nitrospirota; class Thermodesulfovibrionia; order Thermodesulfovibrionales; family CALJEL01; genus CALJEL01. Next base: position 9,270 of record JBDOIG010000027.1, read on the forward strand.
ATTGCCTTTTCTGATGATGGAAGGCCTGTAATGAACAGCCTCATAATGCGAAGGGCCCTTGAATATTCTAAGGCCTTTCATGTGCCTATTATCAGCCATGCTGAAGACATCAATCTATCAGAGGGTGGCGTAATGAATGAAGGTGCAGTCTCTTTAAGGCTCGGACTCAGGGGAATCCCCAAAGAGGCAGAGGAGATAATGATTGCAAGGGACATAATGCTCGCAAGGCTTACAGGTGGAAGGCTTCATATTGCCCATGTATCCACAAAGGGTTCTGTTGAACTTATAAGAAGGGCGAAGCAAGAGGGAATAAACATAACTGCCGAGACCTGTCCCCATTACTTTACCCTTACAGAAGAGGCAGTGGATAACTATAATACAAATGCAAAGGTAAATCCTCCCTTAAGGACGGAAAGGGATTTGGAGGCAATAATTGAGGGGCTCAAGGATAGCACAATTGATGTCATTGCAACAGACCATGCACCTCATCACAGGGATGAAAAACTTCAGGAGTTTGACAGGGCACCATCTGGAATATCAGGGCTTGAGACCTGCCTTTCATTAAGTCTCAGGCTTGTTCATGAAGGTTATTTCACTATGAAGGATCTTGTTAGCAAACTTTCTTTTAATCCTGCAAGGATACTGGGTATATCTAAGGGAACATTAAAACAGGGCATGCCAGCAGATATTGTTATTGTGGATATTAATAAAGAATTTAAAGTTAAACCAGAGGAATTCATATCCCTTGGTAAAAACACACCATTTGATGGATGGACGCTTAAAGGTATGGTAGTTATGACGATCTGTAAAGGTGAATTACATGAGTATGGAAACAGGGAAAAGCAGGCACCTCAATACTAACAAAAAGATTTTACATGAAGGGAAATTCCTCAGGCTCGCAGAGATAACAGGCCGTACTCCTTCAGGACAGCCCTTTACCTGGGAGATTATTGAAAGGGTTAATGCAAGAGGTATAGTTGTGATAGTCCCTGTAAGGGAAACACCATCTGAAAACTTCTTTGTCTTTGTCAGGCAGTGGAGGGCACCCCTTGAGGCATGGGTTATTGAGTTTCCAGCAGGTCTTAATGATAAAAACGAGGCACTTGAGCTCGTTGCCAGAAGAGAATTAAAGGAAGAGACAGGTTATGAGGCAGAAGAGATAATCTCTCTGGGGACATTCCCGGCATCAAGCGGTATATCCTCTGAAAAACTCTCCTGCTATCTTGCAAGAAATCTTGTACAAACAGGTGAGATTGCTCTTGAACCACTGGAAGAGCTTGAGGTAATAGAGATATCCTTCAGCTCGGTAAAGGAAAGGCTCAAGGATGCCCAGCTCAGGGGTGACTATGTGGACCTCAAGGTCTATGCCCTTATAGAACTTGCAATGTCTGCGATGCATAATTCCGGAAAGGACTAATTACAATCCTTTAAGGTCAATGCTTGCCAGAATGGAATAATCCCCTGGTGTTTTAATATATCTCAGGTTAAGTGTCCAGCACTGCCTTTTCCATGAAATTCCTGAAATAAAATTCCTGAGCCCTTCACCTTTCATGTCATACCACAGGGTTGAGTTCAGGGAGAGGACCCTTGATATGTCATAAAAGATACTGGTGCTTAGAAACAGGAGGTTAAGGTCCTGAGAATACCTCTCAGCAATGGAAAACCTTAATCTCTCCATTGCAAGCCCTGTCCTGAAGGTAAGGGTCTTTATCATCTCCTCTTCAATATCATATTCTGCCCTGAGCTGGGCATAGAATCTCTTTATCCTCAGTGAGGCCTCTCCAGTAAAAGGAAGCCACCTCCCAGGACCAAGGGCATCATAGGGCTGGCTTAATCTTATCTGAAATATTGTATCAGGCCAGTGAAATCTGTTTAAGAGGTCAATGTCTATTTCTGAGGTCTTTTTAAATATATCCCTGATATCAAAGGGCTCTTCAAGGGTTCTGTCAGAACTGAGTATCTCTTTCCTGATAAATCCAATAGAAGGTTCAACTGTATGCATGAACGCTCCATCTCTTTTATAAAGCATTGTGCTTAATTTAAGTGAATAGTCTATCTCTGAAAGAGACCTTTCCTTCTGAAATCCCTTATTCATGCCCTCATCTTTAAGCCAGTAATAGATACCCCTGAGATTGAGGGACTGACTCAATACAAATCTCTCACCAGCGGAATGTATTACGCCAGGACTCAACATGAGCCTCTGACCCTTTATACCCTCCTCTCTGTAGAAATTTCCTACCCTGGCCTCAAACCAGTAGGAAAGTTTATCATATAATTTTGATGGATAAAGGAATACACCTGCCTCAGGAAGTCTCTGACTCACGATAGATGTATCTCTGTCAAGATCCTGCCAGTATTGGCCATGAATAAAAAATCTTGATGATGGCCCTGTATAACTCATCTCTGCAGCTGAATCAAGGAACCTTGTTAACCTCACCTCCCTTAAGGGATTATAGGTCTCGAAAAAATCCTCTGTTACTGCATGAATTGACAGGAATTCCCTGAAGGAAGGATATCTGGTGACGACATGCGGAGATTCTAACTGATAATACTGTTGTCTTATCAGCAATTCATAAAAATCATTTTCCATTTTTGAGTCTCTGATATGATATGCCCAGAGATCAAGATAATTTTCAGGAAGGCCCCTGTATCTGAATTCCAGTCCCTTACCAATACCCCTTTCACTGTAAAGATCAAGGATAACCGTGGAGTCTGCATTCTCACCAAGCACAATATAAAAGGGTGTCTTGAGCTCAGAACCAAGCCTGTCACTGTAAGAGAAAGACGGAATTAAAAAACCTGTTTTTCTTTCTGTAAGAGCAGGAGCCCATATGTATGGTGTATAAAATACAGGGATACCTTTGATATTGAATGTTGCGTCCTTTGAGGTGATCCTGTCTCCTTTAATAAAATCCACATCCCTTCCCTTAATACACCAGTCAGGTACAGGACCTTCACAGGTGGTGAATGTAGCCTTTTTAAAAACAAAATGGTTCTCTGAGATTTTCTGGACCTCTGGTGAGATTATCCTCATATAATCCTTCTTAAAGACTATCTCTGCATCATAGAGGACACCTGTCCTGTCCCTGAGATTGAGGGTTGCCCTTGAGGCCTTAATGGAGATTCCATTATCTTCATAATAGACATTGCCTTTTAATTCTGCCTGTGCATTTGTAGCATTATATAAACCCTCCTCAGCCTGAACCTGCATCGTCTCGGAATCTGTAGTTTTTATAATGTTTATATTTCCTTTAAGGGTATATATACCCTTTTGTTCTGTGAGTTCCTGTGATGATATCTTTACTGGAAATTCAGAAAGTTCCTGAGATTCAGACCTTGACGGAATGAGGAAGACATCAATTATTAAAAAAGATAAAATAAGTAATGTGAAATGAGCAAGGCGTGACGGGTGATGGGTTATGAGTAATGGGTATAGCGTGTTCAAACCTTACTCGTACCCCCAAAAATCTGACGTTTTTTGGGGACCCCCACTTTTCTCTCCATACTTTCTCTGAGTGTCCTTAAACTCTCTCTTTCTCCTAAAACAACCTTGGCCTCTCCAACTGTATAAAAAGAACCGGTAATAACAATCAGGTCTCCAGGGATATAAAAATCCCCTGCCATCTCTATAGCCTCCCTTACAGTCTCAGCATTATATATGGAGCTACTATATGAGGTGTGCAAGGCCTCTATCTTTTTCTTTAATTTATCTGCCTCAAGTGCCCTCTTATAATCAGGTCTTGTAGTGATAACAATATCACAGATACCATCAAAGGCCCTGACAATGCCATCTATGTCTTTGTCAGCCATAATTCCAAGTATAAGTATAATCCTTTTATAAAGTTTTCTATAGATGTCCCTCAGGGCCTCTGAGAGTTTTTGTGCTGCCTGAGGGTTATGAGCTCCATCAAAAAGAAAGTGCATACCCTCAGGGGACCCCAGAAAATCATTAGATTTTCTAAGAACCCCGTCAGTCTTAAAAAGCTCAAGCCTACCTGGCCAGCAGGTATGTTTAATATTAGAGCAGAAGTGCTGTAGAGCAGTAGAGTGGAAGGCTTCAGCACTTCCGAGCTTCCAAGCTCCCAAGTTTCTGGTCTGCTGTTCTAAGAATAAAAGAAAGGCCTTTATCGCAAGACAGGCATTCTCAAGCTGATGAACTCCAGTAAGAGGGGTAAAGAGATCTTTAAATGTGTATCTTTCATCTTCATAATCAAAGAGGAGCCCCCGCGGAGTCATCTCCCTCAGAGAGCCTCTGAAATCCTGCCCATAGATATAAAGAGGGCCATTCATTTCAATGGTCTTCTTCTTTATAACAGCCATTGCCTCATGCTCCTGCAAGGCAGAGACCACAGGGACACACCTTTTAATTATCCCTGCCTTTTCCATGGCTATTTCTCTGAGAGTCTCTCCCAGGAACTCTTTGTGGTCCAGACCTATCTTTGTAATAACAGATACAGAGGGATTTATGACATTGGTTGCATCAAGCCTGCCACCCATACCGACCTCAACAACTGCTATATCAATCTTCCTTTCAGAAAAATACTTAAAGGCAAGGGCTGTGATGAATTCAAAAAATGTTGGGTTTATGTCCTCTGCAAGTCTGCTGCGAATCAATTCCGTAAGCCTTATGACATCTTTTTCTGATATCTCTTCTGGAAGGGAGTCTTGAGAGGAAAAGATCTTTATCCTCTCAGTAAATCTGACCATATGAGGAGATGTAAAAAGCCCTGTTTTTAATCCAAGACCGTTCAGTAATGTGGCGACCGTGGCAGAGGTGGAACCCTTGCCATTTGTGCCAGCTATATGGATTGTAAGATAATCCCTGTCAGGTCTGCCAAGGGCACTGAGAAGGGCCTCTGTATTCTTAAGGCCAAATTTCAGCCCGAATTTCTGAAGACTGTAAAGATAATTTATTGTTTCTGAATAGGACATGCTTGAATCCAATTAGATTCGCGGTGAGTAATCCATGACAGGTAATGAGTTTTTTAACTCATTGAAAGACAAGGTCCTTCAAACTCCCTCTTAAATAAAATTTTAATAATTTTATCATTTGGGATTTTAAAGGGGCTAAGCCCCTTTACAGATCATGCGTCACGGATTACAGTTTTATTGCCCATAAAAAGTTCTATAAGAAGTGCTACGGTTTTTTTAAGCTCTTTTCTCTCCGCCACTGCATCCACGAACCCATGACTCAATAAAAATTCTGCCCTCTGGAAATCTTCTGGTAGTTGTTGTTTTGTGGTCTGCTCTATGACTCTCGGGCCTGCGAATCCTATAAGGCTCTTTGGTTCAGCAATAATTATATCTCCAAGCATGGCAAAGCTTGCTGTAACTCCTCCAAAGGTCGGGTCACAGAGTATTGTTATATAGAGAATACCCTCATCCTTTAATCTCGCAATGGCCTGGGAGACCTTTGCCATCTGCATGAGTGAAAACATCCCTTCCTGCATCCTTGCCCCGCCTGAGGCTGTAATTGCTATAAAGGGCACCTTATTTGCTGCAGCCCTCTCCGCAGCCCGTGCAATCTTCTCTCCCACAACAGAACCCATACTGCCCCCAAAAAAGGAAAAGTCCATGACCGCCACAACCACAGGGTGTCCTTTTATAAGGCCTTCTCCTGTTATCACTGCCTCCTTGAGTTTTGTCTTTTCCTGATATTCCTTTAATTTTTCAGGATAGGATTTATTAGCATCATTGAATCCAAGTGGGTCAGATGGAAAAAGGGTGGCATCCATCTCCTCAAAGGTATTTGGATCAAGAAGGAGATTAAGTCTTTCAATGGCACTGATACGGAAATGATAATTGCATTTAGGACAGACCTGAAGATTTTTTTCCACCTCTTTTTTATAGACAATCTCTTTGCAATTTTCGCATTTAACCCAGAGTCCTTCAGGTATCCTCACCTTCTTGGCCCTGGTGGTTTCTCTTGATTTCTTAAACCATGCCATTAGACTTCTATCTCCTCGCCTTCCTTTAATAATCTTAGTCCCTTAATACTCAGGGTCTTCAATTCCTTTTTTATAAGCCCGAGATACTGAGGCTTTGGATGTGTTATAAGAATCTTCTTCGGTAAAGCCTGAATCTTTTTCAGCTCACCCTTGAGCAATCGTGGTGTGAGATGTCCTGTTTCTTCAGCAAGCCTGCTCAATCTATTAGGGAATGAAACCTCAACTATCAGGACATCAGCTCCATCAGCTAAAGACCATAGCCTTTCAGTCGGACCTGTATCACCTGAATAAATGAGAGTTGATATAATTCTTCTTCCTTTCAACTCCTTTATTATATAACCAGCTGCAGGTACAGAATGATTTACCAGCACGGGCTGAATCAGGAGTGAATCTATCCTTATCTGCTCTTCTGGTTTTATCTCCTGAAGTCTCAAAACAGGACCATATCTTCCTATTGTTGTAAAATCAGGCCAGATATTGCCATTCAGAAGATGGTCCTTTAACTGCCTTAGGACATCCCTTATAGCCATAACCGTAATATGATGTTTTTTGTTTTTAATTATTATGTTATCTGCAAGAAAAGGGATTGCCCTTATATGGTCAAGATGGGCATGACTCAAAATTATATATCTTATTGCCCACTGCTCATCTTCTTCAAGCACGGCTCCGAGAGTCCCGGCATCCAGAAGAATAGCTCCATTTATAAGATAAGCAGGTGGATTATGACCTGGAAATTCTGCTCCTGATGCACCAAGTATCTTTATCTTCATCTTGATTCCTTATTGATGAATGGCTTCTGCCATCTCCCTTAAGTAGCTTTTAAGTTCTGAGCTATCACCCTTCAGTCTCCTTACAATCGCACTTCCCACTATCACGCCATCAGAAAACTCTGCAACTGTCCTTGCCTCCTCAGGTGTTGATACACCAAATCCTGTAGCAACGGGCTTGTCTGAAAGGAGTCTTAATCTTTCTATTATTGCCTTCTGAGAACCATCAAGAAGAATTCTTGCACCTGTTATGCCTGTTATGGATACATAATAGATAAAACCTGTTGATGACCTTGCAATCAATCTCAGCCTCTCCTCTGTAGATGTGGGTGCTGCAAGGAAGATTGTATCAAGCCCCATTTTTTTTGAAAATGCCTTTAAACTATCTGCCTCATCAGGCGGAAGGTCAGGGATTATCACTCCGTTAACGCCTGCATCCCTTGCATCCCTCACCAGAGCCTCTTCTCCATATTTGAAGACTGGATTATAATAGGTCATCAAAACAAGTGGGATTGAAGATTTTTTTCTTATAGCCTCAACGATGGTAAGAACCCTTCTTAAGCTCATGCCTTCTTTTAAGGCCTCCTGAGAGGCTGCCTGTATAATAGGACCGTCTGCAAGGGGATCTGTAAAGGGAACACCTAGTTCTACTATATCAGCACCTGATTCTTCAAGTATATCAAGGAATCTTAATGTATCTTCTGCTGAGGGATAGCCAGCCATAATATATGGAATAAAGGCCCTTTTGCCCTCTGCCTTTAATTTTAAAAACTTATTTTTTATTATTGAACCCATTTTTTTATCAGTTCAAAGACATCTCTCTGTTTCACCGGTTTCTTTAATGTTATTATTATGCCACAAAAAGATAGAAAGATAAAATAAAAGGGCTTTAAATGACCAGCTTTTATCTCAAGATATACAGGACCTCTGTAGATTGCCATAAAGGGACCTTTAGACAACTTTTTCATAGATGCCGATAGAATGTGTCAAGCACCTTAAAATAAAATGGGCAGGCTGCCAAAAAGGCTTTACCTGCGACACCTTAATGTGAGCTTATTAATAACCCTGCTATACATATCAGAGTTTGCCTTTTTGGTAAAAAAACTTTTTGTTTCAAGAAAAATAAAAATCGTCGCTTTGTAAAGACTTTGAGGCAGCCTGCCCATTTCCAATCAAGATCTTGGGGGACCTGACCTTATTGACAGAGAGGCTATTTGACCCCTATAAATCTCTTTTCCACAATCGCCTGGCCTTCAGGAGATAACATAAAATCTATAAATTCCTTCAGGCTATCCCTTGCCTCTCCTTTTGTCACGAGATTTATTGGAATAACCATTCTGTATCTTCCACTCTTTATATTTGTCTTCTCCGGCAATAATCCCTCAAGTTTTACAACCTTAACCCTTCTGGCATCCACCAGGGATATATCAACAATCCCTATGGCTCCAGGAGTGGTATCCACTGTCTCGCAGAGGGTCTGTTCAGGTGTAATAATGGCATCATTAACAAACCTTTCTTTTTCCATTACTATCCTCTCTGTCTCGTCCCTGCTTGCATAGCCCTTTGAAGGTATAACAGCCTTTATGGGGATATCCTGAGCACCAAGCTCTTTCCAGTTTTTGATCTTCCCGGACAATATATCCCTCAACTGTCTTATGCTAATATTGTCAATTTTCAAATCCCTGTGAACCACTACTGCTACAGCAGTATATCCTACAGTATACTGAACAAGTCCCTGTTTAATCTCATCAGGTCTGAGAGGTCTTGACACCCCTGCTATATCAACAAGTCCTGAAAGCACAGCCTTGATGCCAGCCCCTGCACCTCCACCTGAGAGCCCTATTGAATAGCCTGTCTTTTTCTCAAAGACTACCTTTGAATCCTTTAAAACATTTTCCTGTATGGTTACACAACCAGCATATTTTATATCAACAGCATGAACACTCAATGGAAATAGCAATATGACCATGATTAGAGGGATTATCATAAATATCTCCTTTTCACTTTAGTCTTATAATAAAAGTCGCTATGTCCTTTTCGTCCTTTTCTTCATAGTTAACAGGAAGCTTTTCAAGTTTTATAGCAGCCTGAATGATATCCTTTCTATCAGTCTCAATTATTACTATAAGGGCATCTTCCTTATCCATTCCTGATAATTCATCCCTGAGAAGTGCACCAGCACTATTTGGACATATCTCCTGACCGAGCAGGTTCAGTTTCTTTTCCTGGGCTGTAAAGGCAGGCTGGTAGAAAAATGTTAGGATTATAAGGCTATAGAGTATTATAATGATCAATCTTTTACCCATGGCTTCCTCCTTTTGTCTTATTGTTGATTAATTTTATCATATCTGCCCAATTATAAAAAGTATATGCCCAAACTAATTATAAAGCAATAACTTAGGCCACGGACTTGGCCATATACACGCCCCCGAGGTGTGGGGTCTTCAAGCCGGGCATGAAAAAATCGTCAGATTCTTTGGTGCCACAAATGTGGACGACCACATGCAGAAAGCCATAGCAAGGAAGAGCAAAAGGGCAGAAAATTTTTGAGCTATTTCATTCACAAAATAAAAGGGGGGAATTTACCCCCCTTTATTTCAATACAAATACTATTATTTCACGCTGACTGTCTTTGTGGTCTCAAAGAATAGATACTGGTCTTTTCCAACAGTGCCCTTCTTATGATCTCCACCAGCAGGCAGATACCAGAGCTGAATAGTTACATCCATCTCCTTTGCCTTTACCTCTCTTACCTTTTTACCTTCCTTTTCTACATCCTCATAGGGGAATTTTATCTCAAAGGTCTCTACCTTTGTCTGACCTGGCTGGAGGGTTGTATCTGCCAGAAAACCTGATTTTCTGAAAGGTCCATAGACCATCTTGTCTCCCCTTCCTTTGGCTGGAGACTGAGGTGTATAGATCTTTGATGTATTGAATACTACATTACCATCCTTTGTCTTTGCGGTCACATCCATGACCAGCCTGTTTGGAGATGGTCAACCATCGGGGATCCTGTGGCCTGCGTTACTTGAAAGCTTCACAGTAACATAGGCTGTTGGAATAGAATCTCCTGCCTTCATGAGGAAATAAAGGGACTTTGCATCCACCTCAACATTAACAGCCTTCTTTGCCTGGTCAGGATCTCTATAGGCAGGCATGAAATGACCCTTTTTATTCTCCTTCATGTGGCATTCCTGACAGGTCTTTGAGCCACCAGAAGGGATATAGGCATGCAGATAGCTTCCATAAAGAGTGGCACACTGTGTGGGCTCTGTGAGGTCAAAATTAGGTCCGAGACCATGGCACTGTCCGCAGAGGATTGATTCTGTCATGATAGGGCTCTTTTTGAGCTTTGTATATTTTGAGTCACCATGGGCACCCTCTTTTGTTCCATATACCGCATACTTTTCAGGCTCTCCATCAGTCCATTTGTGAACAATTGCCTTTGTATTGTGGCAGATAAGGCAGTTGATGCCAAGTTTCTTGAGTTTCTTCTGTGCCTCTTCATCACCGGCTGCTCCATCAATAGCAGCCTTTGCAATCTCCTGTGCTACTTCATCAGTTGCATCCTTGATCTGTGGAAGATGGCACTTGAGACAGCTGAGCATGTGCTCAACCTTGATGTCCTTGATATCCTTTACACCTGAGTGTGTCCACTCCTTCATTATGCCATCCTTTACAGTACTTGCAATTGTTGCCATTGTCCTTGGTGAACCCACAAGGGAAATGGCGTGATAGGACTTCTCCCATTCCTCGTACTGCTTTGGATGGCATTTCTTACAGCTACTGACATCATAGAGTTTGGCAAGCTCATCAATGGACTTTGCCTTTTCAGCATAGGCAGAAAGAGGCAATGCAATGAGCATTGCTAAGATAAAGATTAACAACCTTTTCATAAAATCCTCCTCCTTTTGTGTAATTTTAATTTTGAATTTTTAAAACCTATTCTTCATACTACTTAGCCTTAGCTTTTTCCTCTCACCTCCTTTCAAAATCTTTCAGAAAGTCCCTGTCGGGCTGTTATGCCCGACAGGGCAGGTTTTCAAGGGGAGGTTAAATCTAACCCTCTGCTGAGAACCTAAGGGCTGGTGGTCTATCCAGCAGAGAGCTGGGGATGTATTTATAAAAAGCCATCTTTACAAAAAGGGTGTTTGAAAAAAGCTCAGGTAAGAAATCTATCACAAGAGGGGGCGCTGGCATGAACTCCATAAAGAGATTCTCAATATTTTCATTATCGCAGACATTAAGACTCATAATCACAGGACCTGAGAATGGATTAGCACAAAAATCACCATAACCTGATAGTAGATTTATCAAAACCAAAAAGATAAGGAGCAGGGTTATCCTTTTTAATTTCATAATAATATTTATAGCTGAAGGTATGGTGATTGTCAACTTCAAATTAAAACTTTAGAAGACTTTTATTTCAGGGTTTTGAAACTTTATGTGTACTAAAATTTAATACACATGTGAATAAATTATTTACACTTAACTGCCCTTACAACTATATTCCCATAGCATTTTTCTAACGAAATTACCATCTTTTGAATTAATTTGAGTGATGGAGTCCCTTAAAACTCCCTTTTAAATAAATTTTATTTGGGGTTTCAAAGGGGCAAAGCCCTTTGAATGTTGTATATTTGTCTGGCACGAATTTTGATATTAATAAAATGTCATGAAAAAAGAACGCATACTCATAGTTGATGATGATCCTGTAATAGCACAGAGCTGTAAAAGGATACTGGGCTCTGAAGGTTATGTGGTCTCTGTTGCAGGGCTTGGCGAAGAGGCAATAAAAAAGGTCTCAAAGGAGGAGTTCGGCCTTGTTATAACAGACATAAGGCTTCCTGATATATACGGGCTGAGGGTCCTTAAAGAGACAAAGATTATTCAGCCAGAAAGTGATGTGGTTGTAATTACAGGATATCCGTCCCTTGATGATGCAAAGGAGTCTGTAAAACTCGGTGCACTTGAATACATTGAAAAGCCCTTTACACCAGAATTTATTGTTAATACCGCTAAAAAGGTTTTTGATAGAAAGGGCTGGATTCTTAGAAAGGCCTATATTGATCAGTTCAGATACGGTGTAGTTCCTTCAACAGAGCTTGATGAAAAGACCATTTATTATAAGGAAGGGACATGGGCAAGGCCCCTGAGAGAAGATTTCTGGGAGGTTGGAATAGATGTGAGATACTGGTTTCTTGCCGGGCAGTTACTTTATCTTGAGCTTCCTGAAGACATAAAGGCTATTGCAAGTGGTGAGCCCTTCTGCAGGCTTCTTACAGGTGGTGGCCAGATTCATGAACTTCCAGCACCCATGACAGGAGTGGTAAAGGAGGTTAATACAAGGGCAAATGATATTATGTGCTCCCTTACAGAAAATCTATCAGAGGGATGGATGTTATGGATAGTGAGGGTAGAGACCTTGAAATAGGTTCAAGACTCAGACAGGGTCTATTACCCGATTTACTGATAGAAAATGGGCAGGCTGCCTCAAAGTCTTTACAGGGCGACGATGGTCAGGATGCAGGATTCAAGATTCAGGATTCAGAATGCAGGCTTTTAAGATTCTTATGTATCGTGTATCTTGTGTCATGGATTTAAGGGGTCGCGATAAAGGCTTTTTGGCATACCCTCCTATCCCTAACAGCGGATTATGGTCTATTGACAACTACTTGCCCGAAACTCGGGCAAAGTATTATAATCTGGCATTATTATATAGTCTAAAGTAATAGGTTTAAGGAGGTCAGGAGATGGCGAAGGCCAATATCCTTGTAGTTGACGATGAACAGATTGTGCTTAAAAGCTGCGAGAGGACACTTGCTCCCGAAGGATTCAATGTCCTCACAGCAGAAAGGGCAAAGGATGCCCTTGAGATTCTTAAAAAGGATACGATAGACCTTGTAATCACAGACCTCAAAATGCCTGAGATGGATGGAGTGGAGTTTATAAGACATATAAGAAATATAAAACCTGACATTGGCGTGGTTGTAATAACAGGCTATCCATCCCAGGAAAGCCTTAAAGAGACCCTGAGTCTCAAGATACTTGATTATCTTCCAAAGCCCTTCTCGCCAGCCCTTCTCCTTGATGTCACCATCAGGGCAATTGATGCCAAAAAGGCAGTGGTAAAAGAAATTCCCCAGGAAGAGACCATAGAATTCATTGCTCAAAAACTTGAAGGCATAATAAAAAAATACAGGAATAAACCAGGAAGCCTTATACCGGTATTGCAGGAGGCCCAGGAGGCGATAGGTTATCTACCACCTGTTGTGCAGAGGTATATTGCAAAGGGGCTAAATATACCTGTAAGTGAGGTTCATGGTGTAGTCTCTTTTTATTCCTTCTTTTCCATGAAGCCCAAGGGCAAACACAATGTCAGGGTCTGCCTCGGGACCGCCTGCTATGTAAAGGGTGCAGAACAGATATTGAAGAAGTTTAAAGAAAAATTAAAGATAGATGTTGGAGAGGTCACGCAGGATAGAGCCTTCTCTCTTGAAAGTGTAAGATGCCTTGGTGCTTGCGGTCTGGCACCAGTGGTGGTTGTTGATAAGGAGACCTTTGGAGCTGTTTCACAGGCAAAGGTAGATGAGATATTAACTCATTACAATAAAAACTAGGAGGGAAAGGATGCCAAAACTCACAGTTGAGGACCTTAAAAGAATAAAAGAACAGGAAAGGGCAGCCTTCTCTCTCAGGGAAGGCAAATTCAGGGCCAAGATAACAGTGCATATGGGAACCTGTGGCCTTGCTGCAGGAGCAAGAGATGTGATGGATGCCCTTCTTGAAGAGATAAATAATGCAAATGTTACAGATGTGATGGTTACAAGCTCTGGCTGCGCCGGATTATGTGCAAAAGAGCCCATGGCAACTGTGGAGGTTGCCGGACAGGCACCAGTGAAATATGTCTTTCTCAACAAAGACAAGATTAAAAGGATATTCAAGGAACATATCCAAGGCGGGAAGCCTGTAGAGGAATATGCACTTGTTGTTGGGAGTGAAACTGCGTATTAAGTTTTCGTGATGGGTGACACGTAACGCGTAACAAGTTATTTAAAAAAACCTGTTACCTGTCACGCATTACGGATTACGGTAAAAAGGAGGCTTAAAGATGGAAAAGAGACCAAGGATTACCTTGATGCTCTGTGGTGGGACAGGCTGTATAGCGGGAGGCAGCCTGAGGGTAAAAGAGGCCTTTGAAAAAGAACTCGCAATGAATCGTCTTTCCGATGAGATAAACATAGTCCTTACAGGATGCAATGGTTTCTGTGCTGAAGGCCCTATAGGCATAGTATATCCTGATGATATTTTTTATGAAAAGCTCACACCTGATGATGCTAAGCTCATTGTTCAGGAACACTTCATCAAGGGAAGACCAGTTGAGAAACTCATGTACAAGGAGCCTGTAAAGAAACATGCCATTCCTGTGATGAAGGAGATTCCTTTCTTCAAACATCAGGTACTAAGGGCATTAAGAAATAAAGGCCTTATAGACGCTGAGAGGATAGAGGACTACATCGCGCGTGATGGCTATATGGCTGCTGCAAAGGCACTCCTTGAGATGACCCCTGAGGAGATCATTAAGGAAGTAAAGATTTCAGGTCTCAGGGGAAGAGGTGGTGCAGGTTTTCCAACAGGTCTAAAATGGGAACTCTGCAGTAAGGTGAAGTCTGATACAAAATTCATCCTCTGTAATGGTGATGAAGGTGACCCCGGTGCCTTTATGGACAGGTCCATAATGGAAGGTGATCCCCACTCGGTCCTTGAAGGCATGATAATAGCTGGCAAGGCGATAGGGGCAACAAAAGGATATATATATGTGAGGGCAGAGTATCCCCTTGCTGTCAAGAGGCTGCATATTGCAATTGAGCAGGCAAGGGAAAGGGGTCTCCTTGGAGAGGATATACTTGGTAGCGGCTACAGCCTTGACATAGAGATCTATCAGGGCGCTGGTGCCTTTGTATGTGGTGAGGAGACAGCACTCATGAGGTCAATTGAAGGAAAGCGGGGTATGCCGAGACCAAGGCCTCCATTCCCGGTTTACAAAGGACTCTGGGACAAGCCCTCTGTGCTCAATAATGTGGAGACCTTTGCCAATGTGCCGCCTATAATCCTTCATGGAGGAGAATGGTTCAAGAGCCTTGGCACAGAGAAATCAACTGGGACAAAGGTCTTTGCCTTAACAGGTGCAATAAACAATGTTGGCCTTATAGAAGTGCCCATGGGTATTCCATTAAGAACCATCATCTACGACATAGGTGGAGGTATCAAGAGGGGAAGGAAATTTAAGGCAGTTCAGCTTGGAGGACCTTCCGGGGGCTGTATACCAGAACATCTCCTTGACACACCCGTCACATATGAGGATATTGTTCAGACAGGTGCAATAGTGGGTTCTGGTGGAATGGTTGTTATGGATGACCTTAACTGCATGGTGAGTGTGGCGAAGTTCTTTCTTGAATTCACCACTGATGAGTCCTGCGGAAAATGTACACCCTGTAGAATTGGCACAAAGGTGATGCTTGACCTCCTGACAGACATAACAGAGGGAAGGGGTAAGGAAGGAGATATAGAAACCCTTGAAGACCTTGCGAAGGACATAATTGCAGCCTCCCTCTGTGGACTCGGTCAGACAGCTCCAAATCCTGTACTGACTACAATTAAATACTTCAGAGATGAATATGAGTCTCACATAAAAGACAAATGGTGTAAGGCAGGTGTCTGCAGGTCCCTTGTAACATTCTATATAGATGCAAATACCTGTACCGGTTGTGGAGCCTGTGCAAGGGTCTGTCCTCAGAAGGCAATTACTGGAGAGAGAAAGAAACCTCACGGCATTGACCAGTCACTCTGCATAAAATGCAGACAGTGCTACGAGACCTGCAAATTTAATTCAGTAAAAACAGGACCAAGAGATATGTTTAAAAAAGAAGAACCCGAGGAGCAAAGCTCCTTAGAAAATTTGAATAAAATTTTATTCCATTAAAATTTTGACGGGCTTCGCCCTTCAAAGTGGAGGTTAAAAAATGATAAATCTCAAGATAAATGGTAAAGAGATTCAGGCAAAGGATGGCTCAACAATCCTTAAAGCTGCCCTTGACAATGGTATTTATATCCCGCATCTCTGCTGGGACAGGAGGCTTGAGCCATATGGTGGTTGCAGACTCTGCATTGTGGAGGTAGAAGGTCAGAGAAGGCTTATCACATCATGTGCAGCACCTGCTGAAGAGGGCATGGTAGTCTGGACAGAGACACCGAAGGTCGTAAAGGCAAGGAAGACTGTGCTTGAACTCCTGCTCCTTCATCATCCCCTTGATTGCCCTATCTGTGATAAGGCAGGAGAGTGCCAGCTTCAGGACCTCGCCTTCAAATACGGGCCTTCTCAGAACAGGTTTAAGGCAGTTAGAAAGCGCGATCCAGAAAGGCTTGACAGCCCAATTGTGGAGAGAAATCCTAATAGGTGTGTACTCTGCGGTAAATGTGTAAATATCTGCAAAGAGCACCAAGGAGTTGGTGCAATTGCTATACTTGGAAGGGGATTCAGGGCAAAGATAAGTCCTGCCTTTGAGGAAACCTTAGATTGTGAATTCTGCGGTCAGTGCATAGATGCCTGCCCGGTTGGTGCCCTTGGAGCAAAGCCCTATCGTCACCGCTCAAGGGTATGGTATATGGATGAATATCCAATAACATGTCCTTATTGTGGATGCGGCTGTACAACCAATATCTCTGTAAGGGAGGGCAGGATAGTAAGGGCCCGTGGAAAGGAAGGAATCGGAATAAACGATGGTAATCTTTGCAGTAAGGGTAGATTTGGATTTGACTTCCTTTATTCAGGCAAGAGACTGACCACCCCGCTACTCAGAAAAGATGGAGAATTAAAACCAGTCTCATGGGATGAGGCCCTGAACTTTGTTGCAGGAAAGATTGAGGTAGTCAAAAACACATACGGGGCATCTTCAATAGGTGCAATTGGCTCTCAAAGGTGTACCATTGAAGACAACTTTATGCTTCAAAAATTCATGAGAGAGACCATTGGCACAGATAACATTGATTCTGCTGCAAGGCTTGGATATGTAAATGCATGGAAGGCGATGAAAGAGGTCTTTGGTATTGAGTATAACCCGGTGGACTGGGACAGACCTCTTGAAAAGGACCTGCTCTTTGTGATTGAATCAGACATAACCTCCACCCATCCAGTATGGGGCCTCAATTTCCTTAAGGCAAAGAAAAGGGGAGCCAGGTTAATAGTAGCTGATTCCAGGCAGACCAAGCTCGCAAGACATGCTGCCAACTGGCTGAGATTAAGACCTGCCACAGGGATTGTGCTTCTCAATGGAATAGCAAATTACATTATTACAAATGGTCTTTATGATAAAGAGGTTGCCACAAAGATAAAAGGCTATTCAGAGTGGGCAGAATCCATCAAGAAATTCGACCTCAGGTATACTTCAGAAATCACAGGTCTCCCTGAAACCAGTATTGAAGAGACAGCACGACTCATAGCATCCACACCAAAGAGGCTCGTTGCACTATCATCAGGTGCTTCTGAGAATAATAAATCAAAGGACATATTCATTGCCGCAGCAAATCTGATACTCCTGCTCGGAAACAACCCTGAGGATTTACAGATTTCAGCGGAATTTTCTAATACCCTCGGGCTCTGGCTCTGTGGTGTAAGGCCATTGAAGGATGGCTTGACCCTAAAGGATATGCTCTACCGAGATAGTGTGAAGGCCCTGTACATAATGGGTGAAGACCCGATAACACTATTCCCTGATGGGTCAAGTATTGAGAAAAGATTAAAGAGTCTTGAGCTACTTATTGTGCAGGACATAGTCCTCACAGAGACTGCAAAACTTGCACATGTAGTTTTGCCAGCAGCCAGCTGGGCTGAAAAGGAAGGCACCTTTATAAGCATGACAGGACTTATTCAGTCAATTTCAAAACTCCTTCCTGAACAGGGTGACTCAACACCGGACTGGAAGATATTAAGAAACCTTGCAAGGATTATGGGCTCTGAGATAGGAAAGGATTTATCATCCATAAGAAAGGAGTTTGAGGAAGGACTAAAATCTCAGGGCTACACCCTTGAGGGCGATAAATGGCTCAGACCGAAGAGACCTGAACCTTGCTTCAGGATAGCAGAGTTTAAACTTCCCCAGAAGGAAAAAACTGAACAATTTTATCTTATAACAGGAAATCTCCTTCAACACTCAGGTGTCCTCTCTTATCTATCAAAAACCCTTGATAGTGCTGTCCCTGATGCTGTGCTTGCTGTAAATGAAAATGATGCAAAAAGGCTTGGTATTACAGATGATACCTTTGTTAAGGTGAGCACAAGGAAAGGCTCAATTTTCTTAAAAACAAGGGTTACTGATGAAGTACCAGAGGGCATGGTCTTTGCACCCATACATTTCCCTCATGCAAAACTCAACACAATTATCTCCCTTCCATCAAATGGAGAGATACCGGTAGAAGTGGTTGAGTTAAGCAGGGCATAAGTGGATAGAGAGATGTTCCGCAGTGAGCTGTGAGGATTCTTCAAAAATTTTTTCAGTCAATGGTTGATTTTAAAAAATACCACAGGCAGATGCTCATTGATGGTTGGGGAGAAGATGGCCAGAGAAGGCTAAAAAACTCCGTTGTTTTTGTCGCTGGTGCTGGCGGGCTTGGAAGCCCTGCATCTATATACCTTGCAGTAGCAGGAGTCGGCAAGATTATCATCTGCGACTTTGATAAGGTTGAAGGGACTAATCTCAACAGGCAGATATTACATACACCTTCAAGGATTGGCATGAGCAAGGTCCAATCAGCAAAACAGACTCTTTCAGAAATAAATCCAGAGATTGAAATTGAAGCGGTTGAGGAAAAAATTACAGAAGTAAATGCCTTTAAACTTATTGGTGATGCAGAAATCATCCTTGACTGCATGGATAACTTTGAAACAAGGTATATCCTTAATAAGGTAGCAATAAAAAAGAGGATTCCGATGGTATTCGGGAGTATCCATGCAATGCAGGGCATGCTTACATTCATACACTATCCTGAAACGCCTTGTCTTCAGTGTATCTATCCTGAGGCCCCTCCAAAGGAGACCTTTCCTGTAGTTGGTACCACCCCTGGTGTCATAGGCGCATTACAAGCCCTTGAGGCTTTAAAATACCTGGTCGGTATTGGAAAGAATCTCAAAGGGAAGCTCCTTTACTGGGATGGAAGCTCAGGAGCGGATTTTAAACTCTTTAGAACCAGAAAAGAGCCATCATGCCCTGCCTGTGGAGGGATTGATTCACCCTCACCCCATAATTCTTCACTTACCTGAAAATAAACCTCCTTAAGTGGTATATAATAGTCATATTTACCAACCTGCGATCTGAGCATGAAGGCTTCCTGATGCTACATTCAGGTTATAAAGAAGGTGGGACAATAGTAAATGCATAAATCCATGCCAGTGAGTCCTGAGATTCGTTCATTCTTAATTAAAGGGCTTGAGCAAACAGGCATTGAGCCAGGAGAGGAGCTTATTTTTAAGTTTACCTTTTATCTTGATGAACTCAAAAGGTGGAACAGGGCTTATAATCTAACATCCCTTAAAGGTGACAGGGCCATTATTACGAAACACTTCTTTGATTCCCTCCTTTATTTACCCTTTTTAGAGAATGGTGTCCAGTCCCTTGCTGATGTTGGTAGTGGCGCAGGTTTTCCAGGACTTGTATTGAAGATAGTAAAACCAGAACTGGTTATGCATCTTATTGAACCCGCACGAAAAAAGGTTGCTTTTTTAAAACACATGGTATTTAAGCTGGGACTGAAGGAGTTGTATATCCACCAGCAGAGGGTTGAGGAGGTCTCCATTAATGTTGATGCTGTAACATCACGGGCGCTATTCAAAATAAAAGAATTCATAAGAAAGGCCTCTCACCTCCTGAGGTCAGGAGGCATAATGATTTTTAACAAAGGCCCTGAGGTTCAGAAGGAATTAAAGGAGTTGCTGGAGCTTCAAGATAGCGGTGAAATAACTTTCAGTAAAATAGAGGTCTTTGAAAGGCTACTTCCCGCAACAGATATAAAAAGATATATAGTTGTGGTAAAATTATAATTCTATGGCAGCCATAAGACTTCAAAAGATTCTTGCCTGGATGGGTATAGCCTCAAGGAGGAAGGCTGAGGAACTTATACTTGAGGGGAGGGTTACAGTTAATGGAAAGATTGCCGAGCTTGGTATGAAGGCAGATCCTGAGGTTGATCATATAAAGGTTGATGGAAGGCTTCTTATCAAAGCTGAACCGAAGGTTTATTATATCTTTAATAAGCCCGAGGGAGTTGTCACTACACTTTATGACCCTGAGGGAAGACCTACTATAAAAGATTTCATTAAAAGGATCCCCTACAGGATATATCCTGTTGGAAGACTTGATTATCATTCAGAAGGGCTTCTCCTTCTAACTAATGATGGAGAACTGAGCCATGCTATACTTCATCCGTCAGGGTCGATTCCCAAGACCTACATTGTAAAGGTCAAGGGTCATGTAGAGGAAAAAGAACTTGATAACCTAAGGCACGGGATAAGGCTTGAAGATGGTCTGACAGCACCTGCTAAGGTGCGATTTATAAGATATTCTGAAGCAAATTCCTGGGTGGAGATAACCATACATGAAGGAAGAAAAAGGCAGGTAAGGAGGATGTTCGAAAAAATCGGCCATCCTGTCCTTAAATTAAAAAGGATAGCAATAAATGGACTCAGGCTTGGCACCTTAAGGCCTGGTGAAATAAGGCAGCTTACAAAAGAAGAACTTTTAAACCTTAAGAAAGAGGTGGGACTTCTCAAGAAAAGCGCCTGATATGAAGGAGTCACAGGAAAAGAAAATAGTTCCTTTTTATTACTGGATCCATGAGCTGGTCCGAAGGTATGTTGAGCTCATAATGGATATTATTATTGTCAGTCTTATAGCAGTGATATTTGTCTTAGTCTCCAAGACTATTTTTTTAATGGCTAAATCTCTATTAAATGAGACGAATATTACTTATATCATTTCAGAGATCATGTTCATATTCATATTAATGGAGACCACAAGACTCCTAATAATATACCTTGAGTATCACAGAGTTGCCATAGATACTATGGTTGAGATTGTCATTGTTTCCATATTGAGAGAGCTCCTTCTGAAAGGCATACTTCATATTGAGCCCCTTTTACTTGGTGGTGTGGCCCTTATAATAGTTGTTCTTGGTATGCTTCTCAGATGGGGTAATATCAGGTACGAAGGTCCTGAGATAGTAAGCATAAAGGAGGCTTTCTTCAAGAAAAAGCAAA
>JBDOIG010000028.1:0-4217 GCA_041082235.1 Thermodesulfovibrionales bacterium
GAATATCAGTTATTTCGTAAGGCAGGCGTCTTCTCTTCTCAGGATAAGGCCCGCCATGAAGGCTCATCAAGAAGGCGTCATCCCAGGGCTCTTTAATCCTTGAAAAGGCAAGCTGGATACTGCTGAGGTCAGGGATTATCTCCACATCTTCTTTGCCAAACTCTCTGATAATCCTCCTGCCAATTCCAAAAAACATGGGGTCACCTGAGGCAAGAAGGACGATAGAGCGGAAGCTCGGAAGTGCGGAAGTTCGGAAGCCCGAAATCTCTCCTTCTGCGCTTCTCAGTTCTGCTCTGATGAATTCAATTGTCTCGTCAACATTGTTGATCACTTTTATCCTTTCTTTAACTTCCTCAAATTCTTCATAACCTTTAAAGACCTCAAAGAGTCTGCTTGAAACAAGGAGCACACTTGAATTCAAGATAATCTCCCGAGCCCCCTTATCAAGAGGTTTATATCCAATACCTATCACATAGAGTCTTTTCACCTATTCACCTGATTCTCTTAAAATATATGTTTCCATTATCCATCCCTTCTTCTTTCTCATCTCACTCCTTATCCTTACAATCTCATCAACCACATCCCTGAGCCTTCCAGATACAAGGACTTCATCCTCTGTACCAAGATAGGCACCCCAGTAGATATAAAGATTGTCCCCTTTAAATTTCCTGTAGGTAAGATAATTATCAAGTAACACCGCAGTATTTTTTAGACCGTGAGAATCCTGCTCCTTTAATCTTCTTCCAGTTGTAATAGTTATGCTATCACCAGCAAAATTAAGGGGTATCCTGTGCCTTGCTGTAAGTATCTGAAGGCTGCTTATACCAGGGATTATCTCAAATTCAATCTCCGCAAGTCTGTTTTTAATAATATGATGGAGTATCTCTATGTGACCATCATAAAGGGAAGGATCACCCCAGATAAGAAGGGCAGCAACCTCACCATCTCTTATCTCTTTATTAATAACCTGAGCAAGGAGCTTTGCCTTTTCTGCCCTCCAGGAGATAACCCTCTTTTTATAATCCTCAATATCCCTGCCACCCCTCTGTCTTTCAGGAATCCTTACCTCCAATATCCTGTACTCATTATCTGGTTTGAATCTTTCAATTATCTTCTTCCTTATCTTAACAAGATCCCTGTTTTTTTCTGATGCCTTTTCAAAGATAAAGAAAAGACTCACCTTTTTAATCGTCTCAATTGCCTGAGCTGTAAGATACTCAGGACCTCCAGGGCCAATGCCTATGAGATAGAGTTTTTTCATTTCTCTATGCCTGTCCTTGCCTTTACACCCCTGTCCATGTAATGTTTTATCTTTTTCATCTCTGTTACAAGGTCAGCCTTTTTAATAAGTTCCTCTGGTGCATATCTACCTGTAAGGACAAGCTCAACTTTAGGGGGTTTCTTTTTTATCAGCTCCAGTATCTCATTAATTTCTAAAAGGCCATAATAAAGGGCAATATTGACCTCATCAAGTATTACAAGGTCATACTCTCCTGATAAAATCGTCTTCTTTACTTCATTAAATCCCTTCCTGACAATCTCTTCTGTCTGTTTCGAGGGTTTACCTCTTATGAAACCTTTACCGTATTGTTTTATTGTTATCAAATCATCAAACCTCTCAAGTGCCCTGTGTTCACTGCACCTTCTGTTTTTTATAAACTGGGTAAAAAAGACCTTGAGGCCAGCACCTGCTGCCCTTACAGCAAGACCTATTGCCGCAGTTGTCTTTCCCTTGCCATCACCTGTGTAGACCTGAACATAACCTCTACGCATGCCTCAACCTTTCCAGCTGCCTTACCAGTTCCCTTCTTGCTTCTCCGATTGTAAGAGGAATCTTTTCAAAGGGTAATTTATCCTCATGTTTGAGCCTCCATATCAGTTCTGCGATCTGGGGAAGCCTGAGTTTTACACTTTCCATCTCTGAAGGTGCAGTAAATACCTCCTCCGGGGTGCCAGCCCTGAGGATCCTTCCTCTGCTCAGGATGCATAATCTATTAATAAAAAGTGGAACAAGGTCAACACTGTGGGTCGACATCACTATTGTAACACCTTTTTCTTTATTCAATCTCATAAGGAGGTTCATCATCTTATACTCAGCCATTGGATCAAGGCCTGCTGTCGGCTCATCGAGAAGGAGTATCTCCTGTCCCATGGCAAGAAGCCCTGCTATGCAGACCCTTTTTTTCTGTCCATAGCTGAGGTTATGTATAGATCTTTTCGCATACATCTCCATCTCTACAGCCCTCAGTGCATCATTAACACGGCTTGCAATTTCTTTTTCCTTAATCCCCATATTTATTGGTCCGAACGCCACATCTTCAAAGACCGTTGATGCAAAGAGCTGGTCATCAGGGTTTTGAAAGATAAGGCCAATCTTGCTGTAGATTTCCCTTGGAGAGAGTTTTCTTATATCCACTCCGTCAAGATAGACCATGCCCTTAAAATCCTTTATCAGGCCATCCATTATCTTGAGGAGCGTGGTCTTTCCTGAGCCATTTGAACCGAGTATGCCTATAAATTCTCCTCTTCTGATCTCCATATTTATATCTGAAAGAGCAATAGTGCCATCTGGATATTTAAAGGAAGTTATCTGAACTGAAAGCCTGATATCATCTGGCTGTCCTGTATTTTGTGCCAGACTGCCATGATCTACCGGCAATGAAGACTGTCCTCTGACTTTTAGATCCTCCATATAACCCCCAGTACTGTTAAGACTAACAAAGATATAAAAACCTCAGTCGCATTGAAGGGCCTGTGCCTTATGGCAGGGATACCACCGTCATATCCACGCTGTATCATTGAAGATGTGATCTGTTCACTGTTTTCAAAGGCCCTTAATATAAGTGACCCTGCAAGGGCTCCAAATGAAGAAAGGCCGCGCCTTATGCTTGAATAGCCAAGACGGTTTTTCTGGGCATTGTAGATAACCATCGCATCCTCCATCAATACAAAGATATAGCGATATGCAAACATCAGTATCTCTACAAACCCTTTTGGGATCCTCATCCATGAAAGGGCTGATAGGAATTCTGTAAAGGGTGTTAGAAAGCCCGTTACTATCACTATAGATACTGCACCTAATATCCTTGAAGCGATCTGTAAGCCTTCCAGAAGCCCGTCTCGATGAGCAGCTAACGTAAAGAGGGAGAAGTTAGATGTGGGAAGACAGAGATAAAAGAGTACATCTTTTCCAGCAAAGAAGAGCTTCAAAACCACTATTATTGATGCAATAAATAGAGGCTCTGAGAATCTCATAAAAACTATCCTCAGAGGTACCCTGAGCCAGAGGCAGAGAGCAAGACTCAGGGTGAGTATCAGAAGGGGAAACAAAAATCCCTTATAACTCAGCACCATTGCAAGCAAAATCAGTGCGACAATGAGTTTTATCCGACCATCAATCCCTGTCAGGAAATTATCCTTTTCCAGATATTCAGAAAAGATTTCCATATCCATTCAAACTGTTCAAGTGTTTCTATGCTTGATGATTCACTGTTTTTCTCTTTTTTCCAGTAAAACCTTCCAGTAATAGCCAGCCATGAATCCACCTGCCACCCCAGCAATCAGGAAGACAAAAAGTAACAGGTCTCCTTGGTCTGTGTTTATAAAGGGTTCCCGTGCCTCCCTTCCATGCTCCTTTGCATATTTTTCTACTACAGACTCATCCACACCTGACCATTTCTCATCGGTGGCGAAGGTAATGATTGAGGCGTTGAGTGGTGACGTGTAAAGCATGATAAGTAACAAGATTAACACTAAATAGTTAACAGCATATAATAATAGGCTTACGCAGTTTTTAATCTCTTTAACCCTATAGCCTGAACTCTCAACTCTCAATCTCATTCCTTTACCTCCTCTGCCTTTAATACCCGCATCTTTACAAGCAGGTCTGGCCGTTTTTTATAAAGCAGGACGACCATCCCTGCGGTCATTGCACCCTCAAGTATCCCAAGGGGAAGCTGAGTGGGTATAAAGGCTATGAGTATCTTCCAGAAAAGTGGCATAAATGGTGAATCTCCCTTTATGCCAGAGGCAAGCTCAACAGATGTGGTCAGGTATGTTGCCCAGTCAGCAAACAGACCCGCCATGAATCCTGAGACCACCATATTCACCTTCAGAGCACGCAAGAGCTTGAAGGTTAAGAATCCAGCAATGGAACCCATTATACCCATTGCGACAATATTTGCGCCCCAGGTTGTTAGACCTCCATGGGCAAGAAA
>JBDOIG010000049.1:0-1451 GCA_041082235.1 Thermodesulfovibrionales bacterium
ATACCAGTTATTGGGTCAGAGTTAAGACATTTTTTCAATGAGGACATATTTGCCATTGAGATTAAGAATAATCTTGAGAATCCTTTCAACTATATCCTCAAAAGAGGTTTTGACTATACAGTCTCCCTTCTCCTTTTACCATTTGTAATACCCCTCTTAATTATCTTTTCGGTTCTCATAAGGCTCACCTCAGAAGGACCTGCTATTTTTTCACAGGAGAGGATTGGCAAAAATGGCAGGGTATTTAAATGTTATAAATTCAGGACCATGTATAAAGATGCAGAAGAGAGATTAAAGGAGATACTTGACAATGACCCTCAAGCCAGGGAGGAATGGGAAAGAACACGGAAACTTAAAAATGACCCCCGTATCACTCCTATTGGCAGATTTCTCAGAAAGACCTCTCTTGATGAACTACCACAGATATTTAATGTCCTCAAGGGTGAGATGAGTCTCATAGGACCCAGACCTGTTGTAAAAGATGAGCTTGATATTCATTATAAGGATAATACCAGATATTATTGCATGGTTCCACCCGGTATCACAGGACTCTGGCAGGTAAGCGGAAGGAGCAATACCACATATGAAGAGCGTGTGGCCTTAGACTGCTGGTATGTAAGGAACTGGAGCCCATGGCTTGATATAGTTATACTTCTCAAGACAGTAAAGGTAGTATTTAAAAGAGAGGGGGCCTATTGATATTACAGTAATAAAGCTTTAAAGCAACATCTCTAAAAATAATAAGAAGATATATTCAAGCCAATAAAAATCTAATCATATCCTTCAGAGGAAGAAACTTTACTTTATCCCTTCATATAAATAGGGTCTTCTGACATTCTCTGCAACCACAAGGTTCTCTCCCCTCATAGTAAGTTCTTCTGAAGGTCCTCAGGTTTCTTTTTAAGCCAGAAATACTTTTTACCATCATATTACTAAACGCAAATATACCTGCCTTTAGCAATAATCAAGAGAAGGAGTAAGCTAAGTTCCTTGCATATATGGCTTATTCCTCGCCAGAGGCCCAATTAGTGGTGTTCGGGGGCTGAACGCTATTAGCATATGTAACTGACTGATATAGTGATACTTCTTATGGTAGTTTCACTTTATCTTTGTTAACAAATTCTAAATAATCACCGCCAAGTTGCACTGCTAACCATCCTCTCTTTGTGGCAAGGTTTATAACCTCATCATTAAAGTTGAAAGAGGCTATAACCAAAACTTCCTTAAATCTCTGGTATTCAGGAAAATATTTGAAGGAATCTGCCTTCAGTTCCTCGAATTCATCTAAATATGTTTTTCTGTAAGTGGACTTAACATCTATTAGAAATACATAGTCACCTGCCACGGCAATTACATCATACTCCCTTTCTTTGCCATCTATTCTTTTCCTTCTCCTTACAGATACCTCTGTTACATCAAGGCCAAAGTCCTTTTTTATAGCACAGGAAATT
>JBDOIG010000085.1:0-1837 GCA_041082235.1 Thermodesulfovibrionales bacterium
GTTAATTTAGAAGAGATTTTTTACTGAGCGGGAATTGGATTTTCTGTAAGGGATGGTATAATTAATAAAAAGGGAGCCCTTTGATTAAGAAATCCTTTAGTTCCCTCACAAACAAATTAATATTTACCATAGGTCTCTTGATGACCATAGCAGGGCTTCTCTCTGCCTATCTTTATCTCAAATACCAGGAAGACTTCATGCTCAGAAATCTCGTAACCCAGGTTGAGATCTCCTCAGAACTTATAAAAAGGGGACTTCATTATGGTATGCTGAGCTCAAGAAGGGATGTAATAGAACAGACTATAGATGCTGTATCAGAAGCAGAGGGAGTGAAGGTCATAAGGATATTTGATACAGATGGCAGGATCTTTTATTCCTCCAATCGTGAAGACCTCGGAAAATTCATCTCTCCCCAGACAGAGGGAGATTGTGCTGCCTGTCATGGAAAAGAAAATTTTAAATTAATGCAGACTGATAAGAGAAGGTGCTGGAGGATAGGGAGATTGCCTTCAGGCGAGAGGGTAATAAATTTTATAAAGCCAATAATGAATGAACCTGCCTGCTACACAGCTTCCTGCCACAGACATAGTAGCTCAAAGGCAGTACTTGGATTTATAGAGACAAGCTTCAGCACAGCCTCTGTGGATTCTCTGATAAGAAAAAACAGGATAAACACCATTATCTATGGAGCATCTTTTATTGCGCTCATTTCTGTTGTCCTCTGCTTTATCCTCTGGAGATTTGTTACGAGGCCTCTCGGGCTTCTTGAAGAGGGTATGAGAAATATAGCAAAGGGCAATCTTGACCACAGGATTGCCATAAAGACAAGGGATGAGATGGGACTTCTCGCTGAGACCTTCAATTCAATGGCGCAGGAGTTAAAGGAATCAAGGCATAAACTTGAGCAGTGGACAAGGTGTCTTGAAGAAGAGGTGGAGAAAAAAACCATAGAGATAAAAAAGGCTCAAGAACAATTAATGAACGCAGAGAAGCTGGCCTCTCTGGGAAGGATGGCAGCAGGATTTGCCCATGAGCTGAACAGTCCCCTTACAGGTATAATAACCTTTGCCCATCTAATAATGAAGAGGCTCCCGGAGCATGATAAAGAAAACAGGGAGGATCTGCAGGTAATTATAGATCAGGCAGAAAGGTGCAGCAGGATAATAAAAGGACTGCTTGGCTTTTCAAGAAGGACTGGTTTTGAGAAGACACTGACTGACATAAATAGCCTTATTGAACGGACAGTTGCCATGGTGAAGAATCAGGCAAGATTTCACAATATAGAGTTTAAATTGCTCCTTGACAGGAGTCTTCCCCATATTACAGTAGATGCCCATCAGATGGAACAGGTCTTTTTAAATCTCCTGATTAATGCTGCTGATGCAATGAACGAGAGGGGCACGATTACTATAGCCTCAAGACTTATCAGGGAGGGTGAACCCTTAAAACAACAGATAGAACTTGAATTCACAGACACAGGGCCTGGCATCCCTGAGGAATATCTGTCCAAGATATTTGAACCCTTCTTCACCACAAAGCCACCAGGAAAGGGAACAGGTCTTGGGCTCTCTGTAAGTTATGGAATCATAAAAAGGCACGGTGGAACGATATTTGTAAAGAGCAGTCCTGGAAAGGGTGCAAGCTTTTTTATTAGGTTACCAGTGAGACAGGAAGAAAATGAAATTAAGTGAGACAATAGAAGGAAGTTTTTCTCTTATAGGTGGAGATTTTGCAAGAGGTGGTGCAGCCTCCTGTGAGTTGAAATCCGTCCTTGAAAAACTCGGGCTTCCAGAGGATATCATACAGAGAGCTACCATATCTGCCTTTGAAGCAGAGA
>JBDOIG010000132.1:0-1270 GCA_041082235.1 Thermodesulfovibrionales bacterium
TTTTGCAAAATCTATGATAGCCTCATAGATCTTTTCATGCGGTCTGTTTCTTACATGCTCTACCTCTACTTTAACCCCTTCTTTCTGGCAGGCGAGCCTTATCCTTTCAAGGGCATCATCTGATTCTTTTATTCTCTCTTTAGTGGCATCAGGCCTTGTCACTGCTATTGCATAAAGGGAGTACCGGTCTGTCTTGAAAGCTGTATTGCCTCTTCTGCTGCCTTCTCGCTGAACTTTGATGCATCAGAGGCAATAACAATGTTTTTAAATTTTATCTCTGCCCTTCTCGGAACAATAAGGACGCTAACAGGTGAATGTCCTATGGTCCCATCATGAGTCTCATGAGCCCCTTTCTTCCACGCCTTCCCATGGCGATGAGATTAGCTCCCTTTTTGGATGCCTCATCAATTATGAACCTGTGGGGTTCCTCTCCTTCATGAATTACAATCTCTGATTTTATACCCTCCTTGTCAGCCCTCTTTCTTAATTCATCAAGATACTTCCTTGTCTTTTCCTCTGCCTTTTCAAGGATACCCGGTGCAAGGGCTGTGAATTCAGGATTTGTCTCTATAACAGAAAGGATAAAGAGTTCTGCGTTGAATCTCTTTGCTACATTAATTGCCTCTCTCTCTGCACCTGAACTGAATTCAGAACAATCAGTTGAAAGAATTATCCTCTGTATCTTCATCAGTGTCCTCCTGTCTTAAGAATGCCTGATGCTGCAAGCAGCAGCACCAAGACCTTAATTATTACTATCAGTCCATAAACCTTATCCTTTTTCCTGAAGAATATAGGTATAATAGAAAGATAGCATATTATTGTCACACCAGCAAGAAAGGCTATGCCGAGGAAATTAAGAAAATCTCCTTTATAAAGGAGTTTAAGCCATGTCCAACCTCGATATCACCTCTGGTGCTAAAAATTATAGCAAGGCATAAAATGGTTATCTCTGACAGGCAGTAAAAATAAAGTTCAAAAGGATGCTAAATATTTGCAGGCAACTGCCATAATGGTGCTTTTAGCAGGTCTTTTTCTCGATTTATAATATCTACTGCCTTTTTTAATTCAGAAGGCCTGTTACTATAGGCAGAAATCATTATCATTGACACCTCATACTCCTGAGCACATCTTAATATCTCTTCGTCTACAAATCCACTCCTGAGTATCTCCTTGACTTCAATCCCATTAACGCGGAGAATTTGCTTAGCCTTTTTTAATCTTCTTAATATCTCATTCCTTATCCTGTTTAATTCTTCTTTTTCTGATCTGC
>JBDOIG010000163.1:0-5665 GCA_041082235.1 Thermodesulfovibrionales bacterium
TTAAGTTCTCAGCAGTAACAATGAAGAGCTCGTGGGGAACTTAGTTTCCCTACGCTCAAAGGAGGCGATGAATATGTCAAAGAAGAGAAGTAGAGGGGAATGGATAAGGCAAAAAAGTATGGTATTAACTCGGTGTCGACGATTGTTGTTAATGGCCTAAATTTGCTATTAGAAACATTTCCTGATTGGGGGTATGCCTCAAAGCCTTTATAAAGCTCAAAGGGGCATGAGCCCCTTTGAAACCCGAGAAAATAAATTTTTAATTTTTAAAATATAAGGGAGCTTGAGGGGCGTTGCCCCTCAAAGCTCTGTAACTAAAGGTTTATCACCTAACTGGTGAAGTAATTGAGGGACTTTGTCCCTCAAACTCCCTATTAGATAATTTTAATTTTAATTTTATTTTTGGAGTTTTTAAAGGGGCGAAGCCCCTTTTATGTTTGGCAATGTTGATTAAAAAAGTTTACATTAAGGTGTCGCAATAAAGTCTCGCATACCCCGTATCTGTCGGCAGATTACAGGCGGTAGGATTGATGTTGACGGTGAGCCTCACAACTAATATAATACTAAATTAAGAGAAACAGACAGAACAGAGGAGATATAAGATGAAAAAAATTTTGCTATTGTTTTTAATTTTGGCAGTTAATCTTTTATTCACCTTTTCTTCTTATGCCCTTCAGAATGTTCAATTAAAGTTAGAATTCGGTCAGGAGGGCTCAGGCCCCGGGCAGCTGATGGCACCTCAGGCTGTTGCAATTGACAGTGATGGCACCATTTATATTGCAGACAGGGCAAACAAAAGGATTCATGTCATGACCCCTGATGGAAAGACCATAAGGACCTTCGGTGATAAAAAGGTTGAGAGGGGTTATCTTGAGGAACCAGCAGGGATTTGTCTTTATGAAAATCTTGTTTATGTATCAGACTCTGGAAGGGACAGGATAATCATTTTTACAAAAGATGGAAGATTCATAGAAGAATTCGGTGCAGGCGGAAATGGGCCAAAGGAATTTGATGACCCTGCTGGATTAACCCTTTATCTTGGGACCCTTTATGTTGCTGACAGGGGCAATCACAGGGTTCAGATATTCAGCAAGGATGGCATTTACCTTGGCTCAATTGGTTCAAAGGGTGACAGGGAAGGTCAGCTGAAAGAGCCGTCTGATGTAGCGGTTGATTACAATGGAAATATTTATGTTGCAGATTATGGAAACTCAAGGGTGGTTGTCTTTCTTTCTGATGGGAGATTTAAGAGAAACTACTATGACATGAAGAGACCTGTATCCATTGATGTTGATCAAACAGGGTTTGTTGTGGCAGATAGTGAAGATTACAAGATCAAAAAATTTGATTTCTCGGGAAGACTTCTTTTTTCTGCTGGAACAAAGGGGACAGGGGCAGGGCAGTTCATGAGACTGAGTGCAATAGCCCTCTCTCGTGATGGAGATGTATATGCACTGGACAGCAGGAAGAGCACTGTTCAGGTCTTTTCACCTGAAAGGATCCCGTCTCCACTGATTGAGGTGTCTTCTCCTAGCGATTCGGTAAATTTAATGGGTGAGGTAAAGATTAAGGCGTCTGATGTCTGCTGGTCAAGGGGAACCCTCTATGCAGTAAGCTCTGAGGATAATGCTGTATATATTATTGAAGGTAATTCAATTAAGAGGGTTATTATGGGGAAAGGAGATTTTGAACTGAAAAGGCCATCAGGTATAGCTGTTGACAGGGATGGATATATATGGGTTGTGGATACAGGTAATGACAGGCTTGTGAAGTTTACAGAAGAAGGAAGGCCTGTTGCGAAATATGGAGTTTCAGGCAGCAGGGAAGGTCATTTTTCCTCACCCCTGGGTATATATATATCTCCCAAAGGGATTATCTATGTGGCTGATAAGGGAAATGGAAGGATACAAATGTTGAGTACAGATGGTGTATTTATTGGAAAGATTGAAAAGGCAAACCTGTTAAGGCTCAGACGTCCATCTGATGTTTATGCTGATACAGAGGGAAATGTCTATGTTGTAGATCAGGCCCTGAACACGGTCCTCAAGATAAATCCACAGGAAAGGCTGATACTTTCTATAGGTAAGGAAGGACAGAATGACGGAGAGTTAAGAAATCCGACTTCTATTGCAATTACACCTGAAGAGATATATGTCCTTGATTCAGGTAATGAAAGGATAGAGGTCTTTGACCATAATGGAAGATTTCTCAGAAAATTTGGCTCAAAAGGTACTGGCAAAGGAGAGTTTATAGAACCCTCAGCAATAGCAATTAATGAATTAACAATACTTTCAGTAGCTGACAGGGGGAGGACACTTCAGACCTTTAAAGTGCTTCATACTCCTCAGAAAGTCTTAAATGTAAAGGCCTTTTCTGGCAGTAAGGAAATCACACTTTCATGGCCAAAAAGTATAGAGTCCTTTGTTATAGATTACAGAATTTACAGGTCAGAGGATAAGGTAAATTATAAATTTATTGCCTCAACACCCGAGCTGACTTATACTGACAGGGATGTAAGACCAGGCACAACCTATTATTACAGGATAGGTGCAAGGGCAAAGGATGGCTATGAAGGTCAAAAAAGCGAGCCAGTTACAGCAGTGGCAATGAAGCCCATAGTAAGGCCACCCTCTGGTATTATTGCAAAACCAGGCATTACAGAGATTGAACTTTCCTGGAACAGGGAGGGAGGTAGTTTATTTATAATCTCAAGGAAGTCAAAGAACTATTATGAGGAAATCGCAAAGACAGACAGGAGTATCTTTATTGATAAAGGACTTATACCGGAGACTGAATATTCTTACAGGATAGAGGCAATCAATCCTGATGGTGAAAAGAGCGAGTCTGTGGAGATAAAGGCAAAGACACTGAGTGATAAACCCCCACTTGATATAACAGTCCTTCAGATGAGAGATATTATTACAAAGGCATACAGACTTTACGAAAAGGAGGGACTCGGGAGGATAAGGCTGAGGAATAATATATCTTCATCCATAAGGGATTTGCGGGTGCAGTTTATTATAAAGGAGTTTATGGATTATCCCTCAGAGACAGGATTAAAGGAGATTGGCCCTGGTCAGGTGGTGGATATTGATATAAAACCTGTCCTCAGCAAAAATATCCTGATGCTCAAAGAAAACAGGTCACTTGAGTCTGAGATAACAGTGAACTATAATCTTGAGGGTAAAGATAGAACTCAAAGAATACCCTATAAGATAATGGCTATCTTTACAGGAAGGCATTATACAGAGGCAGAGGCGAAGAGGCTCGGTTCTGCGATGAAGGCACTTGATGATAAGATATCAAAAGAGAAACTTGAAAAGGAGTTTGTAAAAAAGATAAAAGATAGACTGGAGATAGAGGAATCTCTTTTTAAGAAATTAAAACTTAAGGGCCTCGGTTATTCTGAGATTATAGTTACAGTTTATATATCAAAGGGCGAGATAGAGGATGTCTTAAGCCTCAGGGCTGATGGCAAGTCCTGGCCCGATATTATAAGCCTCTTTGATGCTGGAGTATCTGATGTTGCTTCCCTTCTATCAGAGATAGAGAAATCCCTCTACAGACCAAAGCCAAAACCAAAGGAAAGGGAGGTTGAGAAGGGTTTTTATCAGAGATAAAGGGCGAGCTTTTTAACACGGTTATTTGTTACAAGCAGGGGCGGGATAACAGCGATATAAATTGAAGTATTGAGAAGCAAAGCGAAGGTCTTCACTGGAGAGTTAATCACTTTCAGACAGAACCTTTTACTGCTGATTTGTTTCAGTAAGTAGTAAGCTTTAAAAATTTAATCCCTACTGGTTAAATTTGAAAAGACCAGATTACATTTATGCCATTTTCTCTGGCAAAATCTTCAACCTCAGGTTCTGCTGAATAGGTTACTATCAGGGGGAAGACCTCTTTATGAATTATTCCTGCCTTCTTGAGGCGTTCTATCAGTTCAAGAAATTTATCTATATGTTTCTTTGAAAGCCTTGCCTTTGCCTCTCCGAGGATAGTTATTGGTTTATTTGCCTTTTTGCCTGTTCCAAAGATATTCACCTCATCCTGCCTGCCGTTGTATTTTAGAAATCTTCTCACAAGCCCTTCTGTTATTGTTATATTATATTGTTTCTTGAGTAGTTCGGGAAGATTCTTTATTGCCCTGTCTTCAAGTCCGTAGCCAACAGCATCTGATAAACCACCTACCATCTTCTTTGTATCTTTAAGAGCCTCAGCAAGTTCCTTTACCTCCTTCTCAGTTCTTTTCTGGGCCTCAGCGAGCTCATTAATAGAAGCCCAGACCTTCTTGAAGTTTTCCTGGGTAGTTTTTTCAAAAGACTCCAGTCTCTCTTCGGTTCTTTTCTGGGCCTCAATGAGCTCATTAATAGAAGCCCAGACCTTCTTGAAGTTTTCCTGGGTAGTTTTTTCAAAAGACTCCAGTCTCTCTTCAGTTCTTTTCTGGGCCTCAGCGAGTTCAGAGAGTGCTTTATCCAGTCTTGAGACCTCTTTCTGGGTCTCTCTCTGGGCCTCAGCGAGCTCATCCATTCTTTGTTCAGTTCTTTTTTGAGCCTCAGCGAGTTCCTTTACCACCTCTTCAAGTTTCGTAAGCCTCGCTTCAGAATTCTTCTGGGCCTGAGTGAGTTCAGAAACAATGTCTTTAAGTTCTTTGAAGTCTTCCTTTGTGACAGTATTCCTGAGTTCCTCATAGATTGTTCCAAGAACCTCTGCTATCTTTTTAGCAGCTGAGGGCTCAAGGGTCTGCTTAAGGTCTTCAAATATCTTAAGTGTATCTATCATGGTGATATTATATCATGGTGCTGGTAATGAAATCTTCTGGCGGGCTCGGATACAGGAGAACCTGCTTCAGAAATGGGATTCTGTTATGGAGTCAATTAGAGATCCATTATCCGTAGAAAGGGAGGTTGAGAAGGGTTTTTATCAGAGATAGTATAGATACCTGTCCATAGTGACTCTCTCTGTGTGATTTATATAAGGAGATGTCAATGCGAGCATAAGCAAAGCAATCTCATCCACAGCAAAGAGATTGCTTCACACCTTGCAATGTTTGCAATAACAGAGGAATAAGGATTTCTAAAGCCTAATGTCAAATCGAGTCTTTCTGAGGCCCTCAAAGAAGTTGTTATTACCTATCTGTGCCAGAGAAATAGACCTGACAGTCACCATCCCCGCCATTGATAACTACATCTGCATTCATAGCCTGGTCATAGGTAAGATTAACTCCTGTGGGCACTATACATTGGCCAGCTTGAAAATACTGATTTATTGTTTCTCCTGTATTTAAATATCTGTTATTAGCTGGATCAGTAATTTCGTTATTATTTCCTATGTTGTTACGACAAAATCCGTCAATCAAGTAATCTCTATTTCCTGTATCATTCCAGACCCTGTAATTCTGGCATCCTACATATACAGTTGTCTGGCAGGTGTTTCCACCTGGTGAAAGCGTAAGTGTAAAGGTGTTTGCACCTTCAGTGGTGAGTGATGCCGTGATACATGATCCACTATTTGAACCAGTAAAACTCGTGCATGTTCCACTTTGAGGAGAGAAGGTTCCATCTGCGGGGCCATTTGTGATACTCCATGTTAATTGGGCTGTCTCTCCATATCTGACGATGCCAGGGCTTGCAGAGAGGGTGCAGGTTGGAGCAAGTCCGCTTATATT
>JBDOIG010000267.1:0-1126 GCA_041082235.1 Thermodesulfovibrionales bacterium
GTAGCTGTGTCTATCTCCTTCTGGCTCTCGTCAACCAGTTCCCTGAAACTCCTGCTCTGAAGAGAAATCTTGTTTCCAAGCCTTATGAAAGGTAGTTCTGCAAGTTCTATCCTTGCATCCCTTGTATTCAGACTTTTAACGCTTCCATCGGGCATCTTACATTCAATAATCTTATCCTTCTTCGGCTTATAAAAGAAATCAGGGTTTGACTCAAATTCTGGTGTTACAAGGACATGGTAGAGCTTATCCCATGGCCTGCCAAAAAGCTGAAGTGCTGCTCCCATATAAAAGCTCATCGTTTTTCTTCCACCTGCGAGGGAGCAGTGAAGACGGGTCTTTATATCCTTTGCCTTTTCCCTGATGAAGGATGTAATCAGGTCTCCCATTGCCTCATTATCATCCTTGCTCCTTATGTCAACTAATGGATCTCCATTTATACCCTTTACAATAAGAAAGGACTCAGCCGTTAGAGTGATGGAAGGAATCTTATATTCCTTTGAGAGCAGGTCCAGCATACCCTGTTTAATAATCATATCTTCAATGCGTCTTTTACCTGTTTGAGTAGTTATGATATAGACCTCATCAGGATAAACTGGTGGGTTCTCATGGGCAAGGGCATAAATCGTCTCTGTTATAATCTGGGGGTTGTTCCAGCAACAAAGATGACGACTTCTTTAAAACTATTTCCCATAAGACAGTGCATGTAGATTTAGAAAAATTATAAAACAATAAAGGAATCAGTGCAACAATAAAAATATTTCAGAAATATTTTTTCTAAACTGTTGATAGGGGTCTGGAAAGATAAAGGCCCTCTTTTAATCTTAAAAAGGAGCCTCACTCAGGAGCTTCACAAGGAGCCTTACAGGTGCACCTGATGAACCCTTCGCAAGATATTCACCCTCTATTGATGTCATTCTCGGTGCCATATCTATGTGAAGCCAGGGACAGCCTGCATCTTTTATAAATTGATGAAGGAATGTAGCACCTGTGATAGCACCACCATATCTCGTCTTTCCTGTGTTTGCCACATCCCCAAATGTTCCCTTGATATCTTCTTCATACTCCTCCCACAGAGGCATGGGCCATACATAATCACCACTCAACTCTCCAAGCCTTCTTACCTTTT
>JBDOIG010000209.1:0-4975 GCA_041082235.1 Thermodesulfovibrionales bacterium
AAATTAAATTTTGTCAAATGTGATAGATGTGGTTCCAATCTTGTAATTATAAATGATAATTTATTTAAGTGTATAAATAAAGAATGTGGAAAAGAGTTGAGTAGAGAAGAAGTAAAGAAGTTAAAAAGTTTAGAGATAAATAGATCAAAAAATAAAGAGATTTAGAAATTAAGAGATTGATAAGTTAAGAAATAAAAAAAATGGAAAATATGCAAAATTAGATAGTTTTGGTAATAGATGGAATTAAAAAAAGAAGATCATATTAAATTAATAAGAGAGTTTGAAGTTTATTTATCTTCTATAAAACTTTATTCAGAAAATACAAAAAATTCATATATTAAAGACATAAATAAATTTAGAGAATATTTGATAGAAAATTTTGGTATTGATTTTCTGAAAGCAGAGGGAAATCATTTGCAAAACTATGTCCAAGAATTGAGGTTAAAAAATTTTAAGAGTAGTTCTA
Source organism: Thermodesulfovibrionales bacterium (assembly GCA_041082235.1). GTDB lineage: Bacteria > Nitrospirota > Thermodesulfovibrionia > Thermodesulfovibrionales > CALJEL01 > CALJEL01. The sequence continues at coordinate 467 of JBDOIG010000209.1, forward strand.
TTAATAGAAAAATATCTGCTTTAAGAAAATAAGAAGACCCTCAAGCCATCAGAGGAGATTGTTGGAAGGGTCTATGAGTTATTGAAATAAAAAGGAGGTTCTTATGACAAAGAGATTGCAGGTTTATAAATGTGAGGTTTGTGGCAATATGATTGAGGTCATTCACGAGGGAGTCGGTACCCTGGTATGCTGTGGTAAGTCCATGAAGCTTTTTGAGGAAAACACAGTGGATGCATCAAAGGAAAAACATCTGCCTGTTATTGAGAAGATAGAAGGTGGTTACAGGGTAAAGGTCGGCAGTGTACCCCATCCCATGGAGGAGAAACATTATATTGAATGGATTGAGCTTGTAGCTGATGGAAAGGCCTACAGGGAGTTTCTCATGCCAGGGCAGACTCCAGAGGCTGTTTTCAGGATAGAGGCATCAGCGGTCACTGCAAGGGAGTACTGTAATCTCCACGGATTATGGAGGGCTTAATTATGGCAAAGAAAAAGGTTTATGTATGTCAGATATGTAATACTTATATTACAAAGGATGAGAAGGATCCCATACCTGTTTGTTGTGGAAAAGAGATGGTTGAGATGGATGAGTTTGAAGAAGGTGAAGTAAAAAATATAAAAGAGAGCTCAGGCGGGCTCTAAAAATAATTTAAGGAGGATGTAAAAATGGAGATAAAGACATCAACAGAACTTAAAGAATATGTGTGCGGTCAGTGCGGATATATTTATAATCCTGCAAAGGGTGATAAGAAAAACAAAATACCCCCGGGTGTTCCTTTTGAGGAATTACCAGAAGATTATAAGTGTCCACTTTGTGGTGCACCAAAATCAAGATTTTCACCGATGCTTTAATCAGGAGGTCAGCTATGTGCATGGATTATAAGGTATCCTGTGAATGTGGAAAATACACCGCAAGCTTCAATTTCAGGGACAATATCATGCCACCTGAGGTGGTCAATAGACTCTACTGTCCTGAATGTGCCAGCGGTGTTCAGTTTGACCCATCAAGGATGCTCATTGACAATGGATGGATAATTGAATATGATATGGATGTAGCAAGGTTCGCTTCTCGGGTTCTTCCTGTTAAGGATATCACACCTGAGTTTATATTTGACCAGGGATACTGCACATGGCGAGGGATGTATCCAACAGATTACATGGATTCTGTAATTGAAAGGCAGAATATAACAGAGCTCTCAAAGACCGATCCAAGAAGATACCTTGAGGAGTTGAAAAACTGGGGTATCAAAAGGATGGATCGGCTTAAAGCAGAGGGATGGAGAAAAGCTTGCAAAGAGCTAATATAAGGGTAAAAATTGAATCCTCTTGCAGGATTCAGGAGGTTAAAATGGATAATAGAGATGGATATAAAGAAAAGCCAGCATGCGCTGAGCTTAATGCGCCCTTTCCTGAGTTTGTGACATGTCCAAAATGTGGAGAGGACATTGAGATATGGACAGACGAAGAAGAGACCCATTGTATATTTTGTGGTTACCATCTCTTCAGGAAGGAATCAATAGTGCATTAATCTCCTTTGGAGATTAAAATTGAAGTCTTTTAGGAGGTCTTTATGGCGAGCAAGGAATTACTTGACAGGCTTAATGATGCAATTGCAAGGGAGATTCAGGTAAGCGTGCAGTATATGTGGCAGCATGTTACTGTAAGGGGTGTGAATGCCGAGGCTGTGGGTGGAGTATTTAAAAAGATCGCAATAACAGAGATGAAACATGCAGAGGAGATTGCAGAGAGGCTTGATTATCTCGGAGGTGTACCAACTACAAAGCCCACACCAATTACAGTTGGCAATAACCTCAAGGAGATGTTATCTATTGATAAAAAGGCTGAGGAAGATGCAATTAGCCTTTATAAGGAGATCATCAAGCTTGCTGAAAAGGAAGGAGATGTGGTGACAAAGAGGCTCTTTGAGCAGATACTTGCTGATGAAGAGGAGCACCACAATCAGTTTTCAACACTCCTTGAGGAGTAGAGTCAGACTATTCCCAGTGTGAAACTTTAACTTTTTCTGAAAAGAAAGGTTTCCAGAAAGGAGATTTTTGAAGTGAAAGGAGGTGGCTCATGAATCCTGTTAAGTTAAAAGATGGTATCTACTGGGTTGGTGCAATAGACTGGGCTGTAAGGGATTTCCATGGCTATATTACACCAAGGGGAACAACCTATAACAACTATCTTATCTTTGATGACGAGATCACCCTTGTTGATGCAGTAAAAGAGGATTTTACAGAGATCAGTCTTAAAAACATAAGGGCCCTGGTGGAGCCCTCAAAGATAAGGCATATTATTGTAAATCACATAGAGAATGACCATGCCTCTGGTCTTGACAGGATTAAGTCCTTTTGCCCTGAGGCTGATATTTACATTACAGAGCGGGGTAAGAAAGGACTGGAGAGGTTCTTTGATATATCAAAATGGGATATAAAGACTGTAAAGACAGGTGATACCCTGAAGATAGGCAAAAGGACATTACTCTTTATTGAAACACCCATGCTTCACTGGCCTGACTCTATGATGACCTATGTGAAGGAAGACAGGCTCCTTATAAGTCAGGATGCCTTTGGTCAGCACATCGCATCATCTGCAAGATTTGATGATGAATATATAACCTGTGAATCCATGTCTGAACTTGAGGACGCGGTGATAGATTATTATGCCAATATCCTCATGCCCTTTGGTCAGCTCATTAAGTCAAAAATGGAGGAGATAAAAAAACTCAATCTTGAGATAGACACTATAGCACCTGACCATGGTGTCATCTGGAGGCAGAATCCAGGTAAGGTCCTTCAGATGTATCTTGACATGGCTAATGGCAGGACGGCTCTCAGTGTTGCCATTATCTATGACACCATGTGGCACAGCACAGAGCAGATGACACTTCCCATAATGCAGGGTATCAGGGATGAGGGGGTGGATTGCAAGGTAATAAAACTCAGGGCAACACCCATGAGTGTAGCAATAAAGGAATTCTGGAAGGCAAGGGGTGCCCTGATAGGCACACCCACATTGAATAATATCATGTATCCTTCAGTTTCAGAATTCCTCACGCATCTGAGAGGTCTCAGGCCAAAGAACCGCATTGCAGGTGCCTTTGGAAGTTATGGATGGGGAGGTGGAGCGGTTAAGGAGGTATATGAGGAGTTAAAGAGGATGGGCCTTGAGCTTTATGAACCAGGGATTCAGGTCATGTACAGGCCATCCCTTGAGGATGAAAAAAGACTTTATGAATTTGGAAGAGACTTTGCCAGAAAGGTAAAGGAATATCATGCTAAATTTTAGGAGGTAGCCATGGGAGTATGGAAATGCACCATATGTGGATATGAATATGATGAAGAAAGGGAAGGGACACCTTTTGAAAAGCTTCCTGATGACTGGAGGTGTCCTGTCTGTAATGCACCAAAGGATGCCTTTGAAAAGATTCGCTGAGGAGGTGACTTATGACAAAGACAGAAAAGAACCTGCTTGAAGCCTTTGCTGGAGAATCACAGGCTAATAGAAAATACCTTGCCTTTGCAAAAAAGGCAGAGGAAGAAGGATATAAGCAGATTGCAAGACTCTTCAGGGCTGCTGCTGAGGCAGAGACAGTTCATGCCCTGAACCATTTAAGGGAGCTTGGTTTGATTAAATCCACGAAAGAAAACCTCCAGGCTGCAATTAATGGTGAGACCTATGAGTTTGAAAATATGTATCCCCGGATGATAAAGGAAGCAGAGGCTGAGGGGAAAGGAGGTGCACTCAGGAGCTTTGAATTTGCAAATGAGGTTGAGCAGATCCATGCTGAACTTTACAGAAAGGCCCTTGAAAACCTTGGCAAAAACCCTGATGTTGTTTATTATGTCTGTCAGGTCTGCGGTAACACTGTAGAAGGTGAGGCGCCTGATGAATGCCCTGTTTGCGGAGCGAAGAAACAGGCATTCAAAAAAATAGAATAATGAAAATAATAGCCTTTAATGGAAGTCCGCGGGTTGAGGGAAATACAGAGATACTCCTTAAGGAGTGTCTCAGGCCAGCTCATGAGGCAGGGTATGAGGTCAGGCTTTACAATCTCAACCTCATGGATATCAGACCCTGTCAGGACTGTGGAGGCTGTGATAAAACAGGTAGATGCATAATTGATGATGACATGACAGAGATATATGATGCTATAAGGGAGGGGCACAGGTTCATCCTTGCCTCTCCTGTTTTCTTTTTTGGCCTCAGTGCGCAGGCAAAGGCAATGATTGACAGGTGCCAGGCCTTCTGGTGTGAAAAATATCTCCTTAAAAGACCCATTCCTGAAGGACCTCATGGAAGGAAAGGTCTTCTGATTATTGCTGGTGGTATGAAAAAGGAGATCGGTATTCAGTGCTCTGAGGCAACTGCAAAGGCATTCTTCAGGACAATCAGCGTGCCAGAGCATGAGACATTGAGTTTTCTTGGTGTGGATGCAAAGGGTGCCATACTCCAGGTGCCCGATGCCCTGAAAAGGGCCTATGATGCTGGAGCAAGATTATTAAG
>JBDOIG010000223.1:0-9082 GCA_041082235.1 Thermodesulfovibrionales bacterium
AAGCCAGATACAGATTGACGCTCCTCGGGTTTATTTCCTTATTGCTTATCCTGAGCATCTTAATAGCCCTTGCCACAGGCCCTTCTTCTATTTCAATCTCAGAGATCTTCAGTCATGAGCCTGAATCAATTGCGATCCTCTTCAGGATAAGGCTTCCAAGGATCATACTCGGCCTTTCCGCAGGTGCATCTTTGAGTATGGCTGGTGTAATTCTGCAGGCACTTTTCAGGAATCCCCTTGTTGAACCCTATACACTCGGGCTTTCAGGCGGAGCAAGCCTTGGTGTGGCGATGGGACTGCTTTTAAGGCTTCATTATAGCATCGGCAATATCTCCTATCCCATCTGTGGATTTGCTGGAGCATTCGCTGTGATACTCTTTCTTTATACTGCAAGCCTCAAAAAGGGTGTGCTCAGGCTCCAGGGCCTCCTCCTTACAGGAGTGATGATAAGTTTTATATGCTCCTCACTTCTTATGCTTATTATGGCACTGTCAAGGCTTGAGGACCTCCACGGGATTATCTACTGGATGATGGGTTCCCTTGATGAGACTGACTGGTCTTTAGTGCTTCTGTCAATGAGCGTATCAATCCTTTGCTTTTTTCTTCTCTTTTTTAAAAGCTTGGAGCTCAATGCACTCATTCTTGGAGAGGAAGAGGCCCATCACCTTGGGATTAATATAGAGTCCCTTAAAAAGGGTTTATTCATCATTGCCTCAATACTTACTGGAGTAACTGTGTCCATCACAGGTGTAATAGGCTTTGTGGGACTTGTGGTACCCCATATCCTGAGAGTTCTTACAGGTTCAGACCACAGATTTCTTATACCAGGGGCCTTTCTCGGAGGCGGGCTTTTTCTCCTCCTGTCTGATACTGTTGCAAGGTCAATCATATCTCCCCTTGAGCTGCCTGTTGGTGTTATAACAGGTATTGCTGGTGGAGGACTTTTTATCTATATCCTCCTGAGGAGAAGGACATGAATGAATTCCTTGAGATAAAGGACATCACTGCTGGATATGGCTCATTTTATATCCGTGATATAAGTTTCTCTGTATCTAAGGGAGAATTTTTCGGTGTCATAGGACCAAATGGCTCTGGAAAGACAACACTCATGAGGACAATATCCGGACTCCTCAGGCCCCTCAGGGGAGAGATAATCTTAAAAGATAAAAATCTGGTGGAGATTCCAAGAAAAGAGTTTTCAAGAATTGTTGCGTTTCTCGGTCAGGAACCTCCTCAGGAATTAATTACAGCAGAAGAGTATGTGCTTCTTGGAAGGATTCCCCATTTCGGGAGATTCCAGTTTTTTGAAACAGAAAAAGACAGACAGGCAGCACAGAAGGCTATGGAGATTACAGGTACGCTCCATTTGAGAAACAGGCTTACAGGAGAGCTCAGTAGTGGTGAAAGACAGCTCCTTGGAATTGCAAGAAGCCTTGCACAGGAACCAGAAGTTCTTTTACTTGATGAGCCTGTTGCCCATCTTGACATTGCCCATCAGATAGAGATAATGGACCTCCTGAGGCGGCTTAACAGAGAACTCGGCATCACCATAATAATTGTCCTTCATGACTTGAATCTTTCAGGAGAGTACTGTGAAAGACTCCTTCTCCTTAAGGAAGGCTCAATTTATAGAACTGGAAAACCAGAAGATGTCATAACCTATCAGGCAATAGAGGATGTCTATAAAACAGTGGTTATTGTAAGGCAGAATCCCCTCACTAAAAAACCCTTTGTCATACCTGTTCCATCGGATTATATAAAAATGTAAAATACTTTATGGTCTCCCTTGACATATTTGAAAAATATGAGCGTGCAGAACTCTACAGGCTCTTTGCAGGGCTTTTTTTACACGAGCCTCAGGATGAATTTATATTCCATATCAAGGATGTCTTTGCCCTTGAGTTTGATGATCCCGTTGATGAGATAAGGCGGGATTTTTTTCATCTCTTTATCCTTAACAAAGAGCTCTTACCTGTTGAATCCCTGCATCATCCAGAGATGGAGAATATCCCTGTAGAAGTAGAGTCCTTTTATCACTCCACAGGGATAATGCTTGATGAGGAACTCAGCCTTCCTCCTGACCATATCTCAGTGGAGCTGATATTTGTGAGCTATTTGATAGAGAATGAGCTTCAGGAGCACTTCAGGACATTTTTTGAAGCTCATATTATGAGCTGGATTTCTCAATATTGTGATAAGGTTATAAATCATGCAAGCACAGGTTTTTACAGAGCGGCACCTGGTGTTCTTAAGGAATTCCTTGAGGCAGAGTATAATGAACTCATGGGCTATAGTGCATAAAATAACTTTACAGAAACAATAAGGTCAGAAGCAAAATGGTATAATGAATTATGAGTCTTGAGGAGATTAAGAAGCTCATAAGAGAAAACTTGCTCAAAAAGCAATCTCTCAGAGATGCCCTTATAGCCCTTTATCTTTTTGGTTCCTTTGCAAAGGGTACGGTGAGAGAAACTTCAGATATTGACCTGGCTTTTGTATTTGATGAGGCCTTTTATAAAAATGATCCCTTCCTTGCCCTTCAGGAGGCAGAGTTCTTTTCCCATGAAATAGGCGGGCTTGCAGGTAGACCGGTTGAACCAGTGCTCCTTAATAATGCATCTATAGTCTTTGTTTTTAATGTCCTTAAAGAGGCTGTATGCCTTTATGAGAGAAGTCTTTCAGAGAGGATAAAGTATGAGGTTCTGGTTGACAATAAATATCATGATTTTGCTCCCTTCATTATGGAACTAAGAAATGAAAAGGAGAAGCTCTTAATTGGAAGAGATTAAGGCAAAGATCTCTTTAATTCAGGAAAGGCTGAGGAGGCTTGAAGGCTTCAGGAATATTTCTTTTGAGAGCTATCTGAAAGACTTTATAATTAAAGATGCTGTGGAACGAAATCTTGAGGTTGCTCTTCAGGCATGTATTGACATCGGGAAGATGATTATAAAAAGAGAAGGCTTCAGAGAACCTGGAGACAATAAAGGTGTATTTGTGGTTCTTGCTGAGAACGGGATTATAAGTGAGGACTCTTTAAAGTTTCTTCTTCCAATGGCAGGTACAAGGAATGTCCTTGTTCATGGATATGATAAAGTGGACGATACCATAATATTCGGTATCCTTAAAAAACATCTTGGAGACTTTAAAAGATTTTTATCAGAAATAGAGGAGCATTATGTCAGAAAAAAAGGATGAGGGCTCACCCCTCAAGCAACTCCTCCTTGCCTCAGCAGTGGGGCTTCAATTCGTCTTTGCCACATTTATTGGCTTTGCCATTGGATATGGTCTTGATAGCCTTCTTGGAACAAGATTTTTAAAATGGATATTCCTTGTCTTTGGCCTTATAGCAGGCTTCAGGGAATTGTTCAGATTTGCAAGGAAGTGATATGCCCTTCAGATATCTTTCTATACTTGAAGGTAAAAAAGTCACAGATCTTAAAGATATAAAGCATTCAAGGAAACACCTCTGGGCAGAGATGGTCTTTGATGAAGAGACCTTTAAAAATATTATGGCAGACAGAGCTCAATTTGAAGAAGATGTGCAAAGGGCTGTGTCATGGTACTGGGCCTATAGAAAGGAGCTTAATGAAGATGGCCTGCTTAACAGAGAGATTGAAAGGATAATCGAGGAGGGAATGATTACTCCTTACAGGCTCAGATGGAGTGAATGGATGAGGTATAGAAGGATATTCTTTAAGGCATGGAATACATTCTCAAAAAACTTATTGAGATAATCAAAAATGTTGCTGGAGATAGACCTGTGGAGGTGATCCTTGTCGGAAGGTCTGCCATGCCTTTTTACGGGATAATTCAGGGCACTCAGGACATAGATTTTGAGATAAGAGGGCTTGATGATGACCAGTTTGTTCGTTTAAAAGAGCTTCTTGATAAAAAGCAGATAATTGCCGACTTTGGAGAAGATGTAAGCAGGTGGAGTATTATACCTTTACCAGAAGGTTACAGGGGAAGGGCAAGGATAGTTCTGGAGGATGAAAATGTGAAAGTTAAGATCCTTGATCCTGTTGATTTTATAATATCCAAGCTCAGGAGAGGAACTGCTGAGGATGAGGAAGATGCCTTTGAGCTTTGCCGGGTAAAGGGCATAAAGGCCAGCGATATTGAAGATGCTATGAAGGTGATAAATATCCCCAGAGAACTTGAAAGCTTCTATTTTTTAAAAAGGATAGAAAGATTTTTAAAAAAACTGAGGGAGCTTTGATATGGAACTCTTCAAAAGAGTCTTAAGACAGTCCCTTATTGCTGGTGCAGTTGCCATTGCCCTTTCAGCAGTCCTTACAGGTGGCATAAAATTTCCGCTCGGAGTCTTTGTAGGCTCTGTTGCCGGGATTCTCAACTTAAGGGCAATAGTAAGAAATGTCTCATCCATTACAGGTGGTCAGAGAATCACAGGAAGGTATATAATCCTGAGCACCTTCAGGCTTCTTGGTCTCTTTGCCCTGTTATTTATATTGATCTGGAAAAGGCTTGCTGATGTCTTTGGAATACTCCTTGGATTTACTATTGTCTTTATCTTTATTATCAAAGAAGGCCTCAGGGAAGCAAGGAGCATGCAGTGAACATCTCATCCTTTATTGACCACAGTCTTCTCAAACCTGAGTCCACACTCAGGGACATTGAGAGACTGTGCACTGGGGCAAAGGAATATAATTTCTATGCCGTCTGTGTAAATCCCTGTTATATAGCACCTGCAAGGGAGTTCCTTAAGGATAGCAATGTAAAGGTATGTACAGTTATAGGATTTCCCCTCGGTGCAAACACGAAGGAGGCAAAACTATATGAGGCAATGGAGGTGCAACTGAAAGGTGTAGACGAGCTTGATATTGTCATGAATATAGGCCTCGCAAGGTCTGGTGAATGGGATAGTGTTTACAGGGAGCTGAGGGATATTGTCCTTGCCACAGAGGGTATTGTGCATAAGATAATCATAGAGACAGGACTTCTAAGTGAAGACCAGATTAAGAAGGCAACAGAGATTGTCATTAAGACAGGTGCAGAATTCATAAAGACCTCCACAGGTTTTACATCAAGGGGTGTGACCCTTGATGACCTGAGGATAATAAAGGAGGTAGCAGGTAATTCCCTAAAGATAAAGGCATCTGGTGGTATAAGGACGCTTAAACAGGCAATAGAGCTTATAAATGCTGGTGCCTCAAGACTCGGCACATCATCAGGAGTTGAGATAGTGAATGAATTTAATAAGTATGGTAAAATATCCCACAAGGAGGCTTGATGAAGGCAGCAGTAAAAGAGATAGTAAAGAAAGTAACCCTTGAGCTTGTCTATGAGGTCGTTGATGAAAGGACAAAGGAGATAAAAGAGGAGCTAAAGTCTCTTAATGAAAGATTTTATGCCCTGTCTAATGAGCACAGGGGAGACTATAAGACCCTTAACACAAGGATAGACCAGCTTTATGAGCGAATAGACAAACTTTCAGCAGAACATAAAGAAGACTATAAGGCCCTTAACACAAGGATAGACCAGCTTTACGACCGCATAGACAGGCTTTCAGCAGAACACAAAGAGGACTACAAGGCCCTTAATGCAAGGTTAGACCAGATTCACACCAGGCTTGACCAGATCATGCATATGCTTGCTGAACTTAGAAGATAGCCTCACTCAATCCTTCTATATAAATAAATCCCTATCCCTGAAGTTAGAAGAGGAGTTACCCATGGTGCAAGCCATGCTGGAAGCAAGCCTGAATATCCAAGGCTCAGCATAAAGGTGGTCCCAAACCAGAAGACCACACTTATCACTATCCCTATACCTGCGCCAACAAGGCCTGAGAGGCCTCTTATTGTGCTGAGATAGATACCTGTAAGCATCATCGCAAGGCATGCAAGGGGAAGGCTCAATCTGAGATTGAAATCTGCAATGGCCTTTATATTCCTGAGACCAGATTTTTTAAGTGCCCTTATGTATTTCCAGAGCATTGAAGAATCCATCTCTTCAGGTGCTACCTGTGCCCTGAGGAGCCTCAGACTGTACTTTGATGTCTTGAGCCTGTAGCTATCATAGTGTAAAACAGGCCTATCGCTGAAATTTTTAAAATTATAAATCCTGACCCTTTTCAGGTCCCATTCGTCTTCTTTAAGAAAACCCTCTTCAGCCTCAATCCTTTTTATGAGGGAACCATCCTTTATCTCATAAATCCCGATGTCCCTTGCCTGTGAGGCATGGGGTTCATAAATTCCAATCTTTATTATTTCATTTCCCGAACGAAACCATATCCCCTGAGCTGTCTCCATCAGTCCTTTTGCCTGTGGCTCTCTTGTGATTTCCTCAAGGGTAAGTCTTGAAAGTCTCCTTGACTCAGGCATGAGTATATTTGTAAAGATAGCACTGAGGAGGGTAATGACCATTCCTGCAATGATAAAAGGGTTAAATACATCCCTGAGCCTTCCTCCTGAGGCTGAGATTATCAATATCTCCCTGTGCCTTGATGCCTGACCGAGTGTATATATAATTGAAAGTAGAGTAAGCATCGGAAGCAGGTATCCACCAGAAGCAGGCAGGGTATAAAAGAGATAAAGGGCTACTTTATAAAAAGGAGGAGCAAACTCTGAAATATCAGGATAACGCTCCACAAGTCCTACAATTGCTATGAGCAGGACCATGCCAGCACCAAGGATAAGAAATACCTTCAGGAATGCCTTTAAGAGATACCTTTCAATGATCATCTTTTATCCATTCTGATATATACTATTATCCCTCCTGTGAGTCCAAGACAAACTGGCAATATCATGCCGATTTCTGGAGCCAGTCTTTCTGCCTCAACAAGGCCTTCAAAATAAACAGACACTATATAATAACTCACAAGGAATAAGACTCCTGTACTGAGACCGCCGAACCTGCCAGTCCTTCCAGCAAGAAGACTGAGCCTTGGTCCAATAAGCCCTATGACAATGCTGAGAAGTGGATAGGTAAATCTTCTATAGAACTCCATAATGTATGTCAGGGCCTTTTTTTGATCCACCTTTTTTGCCTCTGCCACTAATTGATGGGGCATAAGTTCACCAGCCTTTTTTGATAGGCCCTTAAATGTGCTCATACCTGAGAGTTTATATCTTCCAAAATATATATCAATCTTTTTATCTTTTTTTACAATACTCATAAGGCCATCCTGAAGCTCCATAATGACCTCCTGTGAATCAGTCCTTACAAAGGCCCTTTTTGCAGTTATCACACCTTCTTTTGACTTAATATAAACAAAGACATCTTTGAGAACATCTCCATCCTTTCTGCCTGCATAGAGGACCATATTGCCAAGGTCAGTGAAGGTCCCCTCCTCAATCCTTTTTGACATGCCTGTTTTTATGAGATGATTGACCTCCTTCCTCAATTTTTTATTACCATAGGGTGCTATAAAGACACCTACAATCAGGGCAATTACCATGAGCACAATCCCCATCTTCATGGCTGGCAGTGATACCTTTCTTAGACTCACACCTGAGGAAGAAACTGCTATAAGCTCATTATCCATATTCATCCTTCCATAGGTAAGGAGGATAGCAATCAGAAAAGCAACTGGTATGGTTATCGTGAGCATCTGGGGCTGTATAAGTAATATTATCCTTATCATATCAAGCGGCCCAGCAATCCCTGATATGACCTTTGAAACCCTTATAAGTTTTTCAACCATTATCAGGGTATTAATGGCAACTACCCCGAGGATCAGATAAAAGACTAACTCCCTATAGACCTGCCTGTAGAAAATCTTCATAAAGAATTTTAACACACCTGCCACACTACTTTTGTTTAGAAAGAGATTTCCTTACTGCGATACTTTACAAAGTATTAATATTTGCTATGATTCTTAATAAGATGAGGTAGAAGAAGAATGAATTCCTTTGATATTGTATTAATCACTGTTTTACTGATAGCAATCGGAGCGGCTTTATATTTTTACTTTTCAGAAAAAAACACCTGCACTAACTTGAGCCTTCTGAGCGAGCCAGGCTTTGAGACACATTTTCTTCAGGGCCTTTTCCTCTCATTGCGATGGTGCCGAAGGCAGCCGAAGCAATACACAAAGGGCTCTGCTCCTGTGAAACCCGGGAAACAATTTTTTTAATGCTACCCTGAGAACAGAGCGCAGGGCTTAACAATCTTTTCTTTTGACTTTCCTGACTTATACAGATTCCCGAGAGGTGGATGTAACAAAATTTCGCACTTGCGAAACCTTATATTGCCTTGACAATTTTAAATCATATCAGGAATCTTTACGAAAATTTAACAAAATTTTCCTTGACACACCCAGCAAACCTGTGATATAAATTTTTATGAAAAGATTATCTCTAAGTTTTATATCCTTTGCCCTTTTCTTATTCCTTTTTTCTCCCTCTTCAGCCTTTGCTGAACCAGCCACAAAGGAAGACATAAGGCTTTTAAGGCAAGAACTGAAGGAAGACATAAAGGCCTTGAGAGAGGAGATGAGGGTATTGAATGAGCAGACCAATAAGCGAATAGATGACACAAACAGGAGTATAGATGACCTCAGAGACACCATGTTCTGGCTTTTTGGGACATTTATAGGAATAGCCCTTATATTGATAGGTTTTGTTATAAGGAATCTATGGGTTCTTGGAGGAAAGGTTAGAGGCATATAGGAGAGTTTTGAGGCTCAACGGGATGAGCTCAATTTTCTTAAAGGACTTGTAGAGAAACTTGTAACAGGGAAGCAATAATATGTCAGGATATTCACAAAAGATAATCTGAAGCCTTGACATGGCCTTTGTTTTTAATTATAATTCCCTCATAAGAGGGTGTATCTCATGAGAAAGGGAGGTGAGAGGCAAGAAGAGAAAAAGAGATGAAGATTGAGATTGAGGATTAAGGTCTGAGAGCTTTTAACCTGCCTTTGGCAGGAAAAATTCACTGAGGCTTTTAAGGAGGCGTAGGTGAAAAAGTATTTAGCATTAGTTGCAGGTTTGATATTTGTCCTTGGTTTTTCAGCAGTAGCCTTTGCTATCCATGCTGAGATACCATCAGAGACCCAGGCAGTGGTAGCAAAGGGCACAACCCAGCTCACACTTGGTGGTGAGATAAGGGCAAGGGGTGA
>JBDOIG010000233.1:0-1077 GCA_041082235.1 Thermodesulfovibrionales bacterium
AGCCCCTGTGTTTTTAAGGGCATGCTCTGGAAGGAGTGTGCTGTAAAGCCCACCGGTTATCACAGGTATATCTTTAAAGACCTTTTTTATCTCTTCCACAGTCTCTCTTACGCCTGTATACCAGTAGGTCATTAGGGTGGTTACAAAGACCATGTCAGGTGAAGGGATTTCTTTAAGTCTCTTTCTGAATTCTTCAGGGGGTATCCCATATCGGCAGAATCTTCTTGGGATGGTCTTTAAGACAGCAGGTTTCTGTATCTCTGTTCTCTGGTACTTCCCTGTCCCCCATCTCTTTTTCTTTACTGTCTCAAGGCAATCAATAAAATATAGTTCTACATCAAATTGACTGAGATATTCTGCTACTTTAAGAAGTCCGATAGGTGCTGACCAGAGATTGAGGCAGGAAAAGTCATGAACCCATGGATTTACAAGGAGGATTCTCATTCAACTCATGGGCCTCAGGCCCTTTTATAATAATCCTGCAATGCCTTTATGGTAAAGGTCCTTTCCTTCAGCTTTTCTATGGCACTCACAACAGCCCTTGCACCAGATATGGTTGTAGTGTAAGGTATCATGTACTGGAGGGCACTATTACGGATATAAAAGGAGTCTCTCTTTGATTTCGCATCACTCACTGTATTCACTATGAAATGTATTTCATTGTTCTTTATAAGGTCCACAACATTGGGCCTTCCTTCATGAATCTTGTAGACCATCTCCACATCCAGTCCCCTTGAATTCAGGAATTCAGCAGTGCCTCTTGTTGCCACCACAGACAATCCCAGGTCTTTTAATCTTCTTACAAGTTCCACTGTAAGAGGTTTGTCTTTGTCCTTCACACTGAAGAATATCTTTCCATTTACAGGTATCCTGTTGTTTGAGGCAGCCTCTGCCTTCCAGTAGGCAAGTCCAAAGTGTGTATCAATTCCCATCACCTCTCCTGTGGATTTCATCTCAGGCCCGAGGATTGTGTCAACACCAGGGAATCTATCAAATGGGAAGACCGCCTCTTTTACAGCCACATAGTTTATTTCAGGTTCTTCTGTTATTCCTAATTCTTTTAATTTTTTCCCAACC
>JBDOIG010000236.1:0-1264 GCA_041082235.1 Thermodesulfovibrionales bacterium
AAACAGACCCGCCATGAATCCTGAGACCACCATATTCACCTTCAGAGCACGCAAGAGCTTGAAGGTTAAGAATCCAGCAATGGAACCCATTATACCCATTGCGACAATATTTGCGCCCCAGGTTGTTAGACCTCCATGGGCAAGAAACAATGCCTGAATCAGGAGGGCTACCGCAGAAATCAATATGCTGATTGCCGGTCCCAAAAGTATACCTGATATACCTGTGCCACATGGATGGCTGCATGTGCCTGCTGTTGGAACAGGTACGGGCATGCAGGAGATGATGAAGACCACCGCAGCCATAAGACCCATAAGGGGTTTAAAGGATATGTCAGTGGAAGACCTCTTTTTTAGTTCATACAATCCCCACAGGATAAAGGGTGCTGCTACAATAAACCAGAACAATGCCCAGTTAAAAGGTAATATACCCTCTGAGATGTGCATGGCATGGGCATCAGAAACCATGCAGAGCAGCAGAGCAATATAGCAGCAGAGCAAGAGTCTTATAAATTTCTTAGACTTCGAACCTTGAATCTTTGATTTTAAACCTTGAACTCTCATAATATCTCCTCCTTTGCAAGTTTTAATAAAGTATTCACGATTGCCACTGCAACCGTGGAACCTCCTTTTCTGCTCAGATTTGTTATAAATGGAAATTTCTGCCTTGAAAGAAGAAGTTTTGATTCAAGCGCTTTTACAAAACCTACCGGAACACCTATAACCAAAACAGGATTATGGTTCATCCTTGAAGAATAAGCTAAATTATTCAAGATCTCAATTACCTTTAATAAGGCTGTAGGGGCATTACCAATTGCAATAATACCTATATTGGGATTTCCCTTTAATGCAGACTCTATTGCAAGCTCAGCCCTTGTTTTATTAGAGCTCTCTTTAACATTCTTTATATCGCATATTACCTTACCCCCAAAAGACTCAAGAAGCTCTTCCCTGATACCTACCTTTACCATCTCCACATCAGTGAGGATATCCCTGCCATCTTTTATTGCCTTTATGCCAGTCATTATGGGGTCAGGAGCAAAGAGAAGGGTCTCTTTAAACTCCGGATCAGCTGTAGCATGTATCACCCTTTTTATGACCTCTGTTTCAGGATTTGTATCCATGAGTCCAAATTCTTCTGAGATATTTTTAAAACTCAATCTTTCAATAAGCTCTCCTGATGAAAGGGAAACACCACTCAGAGAGAGCTTTCCTTTTATTCTTTCTATTACTAACCTTGCAATCCATTCATTAAACCCCAGGGGCT
>JBDOIG010000248.1:0-19548 GCA_041082235.1 Thermodesulfovibrionales bacterium
AAGCTCTGTAACTAAAGGTTTATCACCCAGCTGGTGAAGTAATTGAGGGACTTTGTCCCTCAAACTCCCTATTAGATAATTTTAATTCTATTTTTGGGGTTTTAAAGGGGCGAAGCCCCTTTTATGTTTGGTAATGTTGATTAAAAAAGTTTACATTAAGGTGTCGCAATAAAGTCTTTTCAGCATACCCCGTATCTGTCGGCAGTTTAAGGGACTTTTCTTGACAGCGCTTATAGTTTCATTATAACATTAGGCATGAGAGAACCCCTTATTGAGAAGAAAGAGACCTTCTTTATAGAGAGGGCCTTTGACCTCACTGAGATTATAAATGGAGAGGAATATACGGCACCCAGCCCCTTCAGTAATCATCAGATAATCCTTGCACGATTATATAACCTCTTTTATCAATTCATTTCAAAGAGTAAAATAGGTGAGATATTCCTATCACCCCTTGATGTAATCCTTGAAGAAGGCTTTAACAGGCTTCAGCCTGATCTTATATTTATAAAAAAGGAGAATCTTCATATTGTAAAGGACTGGATCAGGGGTGTGCCTGATCTTGTCGTAGAGATAGTATCACAGAACTCCCTTACCCTTGACAGTGTAATAAAGAAAGAAGTCTATGAAAGATATGGTGTAAAGGAGTTTTGGCTTGTCTTCCCTGAGGAGAAGGTCATTCAGGTTTATATAAATGATAAGGGAAGATATAGGCTTTTCAACTTCGCAGAACAGAAGGGAACTGTAAAGTCACAGCTTCTTGACGGTTTTGAGATAAATGTAGAGGAAGTTTTTGGTGAATAGATGAAATTAGATGAACTCACTCCAGACCTTTCCATTATTAGAGAAATACCCATTACCTTCACAAAGGCAAATCTTGTCCTTCCTTTAAGGATATCTGATGGTGAACTCATAGGTCTTGTATCTGATGAAAATGGCATTTTAGGTCTTTCCGAGATTGCGAGGAAAAAGGGTCTTAAACCATCACCTGTTATGGTCTCAAAGGATGAGCTTCTTGATGCAATAGGAAGGTCTTATGGACAGCTTGGCTCAGCAGAGGAGGTCATGGAGACCATCAGTGGTGAAGACCTGAGCTCTGTTGTAAATGAATTTGAAAAACCTAAAGACCTCCTTGAGCTCACAGAGGATGCACCTATAATAAGGCTTCTCAATGCGGTACTCCAGCAGGCTGTGAAGGAAAGGGCAAGTGATATTCATATTGAACCATATGAAAAGGAACTTGAGGTGAGATTCAGGATAGATGGAGTCCTTACAAAAGTTCTTAGTCCTCCAAAGCTTATACAGGATGCCCTTGTTACAAGAGTAAAGGTGATGGCAGCCCTTGATATCGCAGAAAAGAGGCTGCCCCAGGATGGCAGGATAAGGCTTCTCATTGGCGGAAGGGATATTGATATCAGGGTTTCTATTATACCCACAATCTATGGAGAGAGGGTGGTGCTGAGGCTCCTTGACAGGGCACAGGGGGTAAAAGGACTTCACGAGGTCGGGCTTGAAGATGACGATCAGAGATTGATGGAGGAGCTTCTTTCTCGGACAAACGGAATATTACTTGTAACAGGCCCTACAGGGAGTGGAAAGACAACAACCCTTTATGCCTGCCTGAATAAGATATATTCAATAACAAAAAATATTGTCACCATAGAGGATCCTGTTGAATACCAGCTTAAAGGGATCGGACAGATACAGGTGGCTCCAAAGATAGGCCTCACCTTTGCAAACGGTCTCAGGTCTATTCTCAGGCAGGACCCTGATGTGATAATGGTTGGTGAAATCAGGGACCTTGAGACAGCGGAGATAGCCATACAGGCATCCCTTACAGGTCACCTTGTCCTGAGTACACTTCACACAAATGATGCACCATCTGCACTGACAAGGCTTCTGGATATGGGTATAGAGCCCTATCTGCTTGCCTCATCCATTACAGGTATTGTTGCTCAGAGGCTTGTAAGAACAGTTTGTCCTCACTGTAAGATCCCCTATGAACCCTCTCAGGCTGAGAGGGCCTATTTCGAGGCTCAATCCTCTCAGATATTTCATCTTATAAAGGGGGCAGGATGTGACAGGTGTAAGAACACAGGATACCATGGAAGGACAGGTATATTTGAGCTCCTTGTTATTGATAATGAGATAAGACAGATGATATCTCAGAAGGTTGATAGCCAGTCAATAAAACAATATGCTGTTAAAAAGGGCATGAAGACCCTGAGGATTGATGGTCTGAGGAAGGTCCTTAAAGGTATTACAACCCTTGAGGAGGTGCTCAGGGTAACACAGAAAGAGGTGATTTAAAAGAATATGCCCTTTTTTTCAAGCCTTGCCTTACCAAGGATATCATATACAGTTCTTAACTGTATTATCATCTCCCTCTGGGATTTGCCGAGATCTGCAAGGGTCTTCTGTATCAGAGTTATCTGGGCTTCTATATTTTTTGATACAGGCTCCTCTTTTTTCTCAAGCTGTTCAAGAAAGCTCTTTTCAAGTCTCTCCATCCTTTCATTAAGTTTTGTAAGTTCTCTGTAGAGGTCTTCAATTCTCGCTGAAAGGGTTTGAAGTACTGGCTCGGTACTATCTTCAACAGGCATTGCGATAATCTTTTTTTCTTTTACTTGTTCAACAGTTATTTCTTCTTTCTGCTCTTCTTTTAAATCTATACTGTATTTTCTTGAGAGATTTTTTAAAAGCAACTTTGTTACTGCCTGAAAGGTTTCCTTTACACCCGTTGCATTTATTGCAATTGCCTCTATATAGGGATACCATTTATGGTTAAGGTCATTGTTGAGTTCCTGTATGGAAAGGATATCTTCAAGGTCCCTTTTGTTGTACTGAAGGACAACGGGTATATCATCAGGATCAATATTATTTTCAATGAGATTTTCTCTCATGTTCTGAAGGCTCTCTATATTCTGTTCTTTCATTGTTCGCTGGGAATCTGCTACAAAGACAACAGCATCAGCGCCCTTGAGGACAAGTTTTCTTGTGGAATTATATCTAACCTGACCAGGTACTGTATAGAGCTGAAATCTCAGGGTAAAATCCTTTATCTTTCCAAGTTCTACAGGGAGAAAGTCAAAGAAGAGGGTCCTGTCCGCCTCTGTTGAAAGGGATATGAGTTTGCCCACTGATTCAGGTGAAAAGGATTTATGAAGGACCTCAAGGTTGGTAGTCTTGCCGCTTAAACCCGGGCCATAGTAGACAATCTTCAGGATTATCTCTTTGGTGGCATAATTAAAGAGGGCCATCAGGTTATTGCATAGACTCCATTTCTTGTGGTGTTTTTAATCCTGTACATTGCCTCATCAGCAAGCCTGAGCAGATCTTCCTTTGTCTTTGCACTTTCTGGGTAGGAGGCAACTCCAAAACTTGCCGTAACCTTTATGAAATAACCTTCTTTTCTTAAAAAGATGTTCTGCTCAATATTTCTTCTCAGCCTCTCTGCTATCTTTGCAGCAGAATCCGGGGAAGTCTGGGGCAGTACTATTACATATTCATCTCCTCCATACCTTGCCACAATATCAGCTGCCCTTAAGTGTTTCAAAAGTAATTGAGCTATCTCCACAAGGAGTTTACTCCCCACAAGATGTCCATAGGTATCATTGATTACCTTGAAATGATCCACATCCATAAAGATAAGAGAAAGAGAGGTCTTGTATCTGTCACATCTATAGATTTCTGTATCAAGGGTTCTATGAAGATACCTGGTATTAAACAATTTTGTAAGATCATCAGTTATGACGAGCTCTGCCATCCGCTGATAGAGGGTTGCCCTTTCAATAGCAAGGGCAGCATGGTCAACAAACTTGAGCATGAAATCGAGGTCATCCTTTGTGAATGGCTTTTCCCTGTCTTTACTCACAAGTTCTATTACACCTATACTCTTGCCTTTACTTATAATTGGAACACATAGCAATGATCTTATCTTGAAATTTATTACCTTATCAATCCTGCAGGAAAACCTGCTGTCCTTGGAAACATCAGGCACTATAACGGGAACACCTTCCCTTGCAACCCACCCTGCTATACCTTCTCCGAGCTTTACCCTCATCTGCTGGAGATGTTTCTTTTTCCTCCCCTCAACATTCCTGAATACAAGCTCATTGCTTTCCTCATCAAGCAGTAGTACTGACCATGCATCAGCACGGGTTATCTCTTTAACCTTTTTCATGATTATATGGAGCATCTCGTCAAGATCAATGGAGGAGGTGAGTATTTTACTAATACCTTCAAAGAAACGAAGGGTTTCTTTTGTGTCCTCATTTTCTGTTTTTAGTATTTCATTATCTTTATGAAGATTTTTTGAATAAAGAATATTTTTTGATACCATTAAAAGGGTTTCTGGTTTTGGATTAAAAAGGGGATAGGTAAAGGGATATTTCAGACATTGAAGAAGCCCCCTTTCATTGTTTTCATAAAGTATAATTCTTGGAATCTCTTTTGTGAAATTATTGAGCTTTTTTAAATAAGGGTTTTTAATCTCCTCTTTGTCTATTACAATAAGTTCCAATCTATCCTGTGAGGCTTCCAGTACCTTTAATGCAGACTTTATATTTGTAAATCTCAGGACATCCTGATTAAATTCCCTCAAGACCTGCCAGTAATCATCCTTTGAGGAATTTCTTCCTATAAGTATTATTCTATGCATTTATCCCGCAGCACTTCTTATATTTCTTTCCGCTCCCGCAGGGACAGGGGTCATTCCTTCCAATCTTCTTTACGTGGACAGGTTCCCTGGGGCCTCCGTCATTCTTATTATAACTCAATCTCTGAGAGGCAAATACAGGAGACTGTCTCAGGGTAACAGCAGGTGCCTTTTCTTCTTTCTTTATCTCCACCTTGAAGAGCCTTATCAGGGTTTCCCTGTTTATCCTGTCCTGAAGCTCTCCAAACATATAGAATGCCTCTTTTTTGTATTCCACCAGGGGGTCCCTCTGACCATATCCCCTGAGGCCTATTCCTTCCTTGAGGTGATCCATTGCAAGGAGATGGTCTTTCCATTGAGCATCAACCACGCTCAGGAGAAAGACCTTTTCAAGGTATCTCATAAACTCAGGACCTATCTCCTGTTCCTTTCTTTCGTAAAGCTTAATGAGGGATCCTAATATGTTCTGTTTAAGGTCTTTTGAAGGCCTTAAATCTTCATTAAATGAGAATATACTCCAGAGCGCATCTTTAAGACCCTTTAAATCCCATTCCTCTGGATGATTCTCTGAGGGGCAGTAAATACTCATAAGCTCATCAATAGTATCCTCAATCATCCCGTGAATATGTTCTTTGAGGTCATCACTCTCAAGTATCTCTCTTCTGAATCTGTAAATCTCTATCCGCTGTTTATTGAGGACATCGTCATATTCAAGGAGGTGTTTTCTTATTTCAAAGTTATGGGCCTCAACCCTTTTCTGGGCATTCTCTATAGCCCTGGTAACAAGCCTGTTTTCAATGGGTGTTGACTCATCCATACCGAGTCTGTCCATGAAGCCTGATATCCTGTCCGACGCAAAAATCCTCAGGAGGTCATCTTCCAGAGAAAGATAGAATCTTGATGAACCAGGATCTCCCTGTCTGCCAGAACGTCCCCTGAGCTGGTTGTCAATCCTTCTTGCCTCGTGTCTTTCTGTTCCTATGATGTGAAGACCACCGGCCTCTAAAACCTTCTGCCTTTCTTTTTCACATATCTCCTGGGCCTTCTTAAAGGCCTCCAGAAATTCTTCATCTGTCCAGTCAGATTTCTTTTCCATGAGCATTAATCTTGCAAGGCCCTCTGGATTCCCACCAAGTATTATGTCTGTACCACGGCCTGCCATATTGGTGGCAATTGTTACTGCACCGAGCCTGCCTGCCTGTGCAACTATCTCTGCCTCTTTTTCATGGTATTTTGCATTGAGAACAGAATGGGGTATCCCCTTCTTTTTCAGCATGGAGCTCAGTCTTTCAGATTTTTCTATTGATACAGTTCCAACAAGCACCGGTTGTCCCTTTTTATGACATCCTTCAATCTCTCTTACCACTGCCTCAAACTTTGCCTTTTCTGTCTTGTATATTAGGTCAGGATGGTCAATCCTTATCATTGGTTTATGTGTTGGTATAATTACAACATCAAGATTATATATCTTTGCAAACTCCTCTGCCTCTGTATCAGCGGTACCTGTCATCCCAGCAAGCTTATTGTACATCCTGAAGTAGTTCTGAAATGTTATAGTTGCAAGGGTCTGGTTTTCACTTTCAATCTTTAAACCTTCCTTGGCCTCTATCGCCTGATGAAGCCCGTCAGACCATCTCCTTCCAGGCATGAGTCTCCCTGTGAATTCATCAACTATAATGACCTTTCCATCCTTTATTACATAATCAACATCCCTGTGAAACAGATGATGTGCCTTGAGTGCCTGAAGCACATGGTGGACAAGGTCTATGTTTGAGGGGTCATAGAGATTATCAACACCGAGCAGCCTTTCAACCTTATGGTTTCCTGCCTCGGTTAGTATTACTGTCCTTGCCTTTTCATCAATGGTAAAATCATTATCCTTCTGAAGTCTTCTTACCACCTTATCAACATGATAATACTTACCTGTTGATTCCTCTGAAGGTCCTGATATGATAAGGGGTGTCCTTGCCTCATCTATGAGGATACTGTCAACCTCGTCAACTATTGCATAATGAAGTTCCCTCTGGCAGTAATCATTTATGTCATACTTCATATTATCTCTTAAATAATCAAAACCAAATTCATTATTTGTGCCATAGGTTATGTCTGCCTGATAGGCCTCTTTTCTTGAGCAGGGCCTCAGTCTGTCAAATCTCTTATCAGGTGAACGATAGGTGGGATCATAGAGGAATGAGGCATCATGCTGGATTACACCCACTGAAAGTCCAAGGAGGTGATAAATAGGACCCATCCACTGGGCATCCCTTTTGGCAAGATAATCATTAACAGTTACGAGATGACAACCCCTTCCTTCAAGGGCATTCAGATATAAGGGTAGGGTGGCAACAAGGGTCTTCCCCTCACCAGTCTTCATCTCCGCAATTTTACCTTCATGAAGCACAATACCACCAAGGAGCTGGACATCAAAGTGCCTCATATTGAGGGTTCTTTTTGCAGCCTCCCTGGTAACAGCAAAGGCCTCAGCAAGGATATCGTCCAGGGTTTCACCTTTAAGGAGTCGCTCTTTAAACTCATCGGTTTTTCCCCTGAGTTCAATATCAGAGAGCCCTGTTATTGTGTGTTCCAGGGAGTTTATTTTGTTGACAACAGGCCAGAGCCTTTTAAGCTCCCTTTCATTCTTTGTACCAAAGACTTTTTTGAGTAAAAAACCAACCATTTTACTATAATAACATATTATCAATGGCTTTGACTGTCTTCATTATAGGCATGAGTGGTATCCTCATGCAGACCCTCCTTATGAGGAAACTCCTTTCTGTCCTTTCAGGCAATGAGCTCCATCTCGGGCTTACCCTTTCCATATGGCTTCTTTCATCAGGTATTGGTGCCTTAATCGGAAGGAGGATTAAAAGGGAGATTCTTCCCGTGTTTCTCTTTATCACTGGCATAATTTCTCCCTTGAGTTTTGTACTTATAGATCTCATAAGACCACTATCACATTTTATCCCCGGAGAAAACCTTTCTCTGGTTAGAGCGATTTTCTGGATATTTCTGATTGTCTCGCCCGTGTCTTTACTTTACGGTCTTTTATTTTCTTCTTCACTTATTAGATGGAATAAAGGCCCGGTTGTCTTTGCCGTGGAGGCCTTTGGTGCCTTTGCAGGTGGTCTGCTGTTTGTATATATCTTTTCAGGAAGGATAAACAGCCTGTGGACAAGTTTCTTTGCAGGATTCATAAGCTTTTTCACGGGGTTCTGGTTATCAAAAAAGAAAGGACTTTTAATATTACTTATCCTTTATCCGCTTATTTATCTGGCTGCCATAAATATTCAGGCCTTACAGTGGAGCCCCTTTAAACTTCATGAGATTCATGAATCAAGATATCAGGAGATAGTAATCCTTTCAGATAACAGCCATAAGACTCTATATACTGGAGGAAGATTCTTTTATTCCTATCCTGATTATCTCAGAGACGAAACAGATGTTCATACAGCCATGACCCTTCATGGGGCTGCCGGGAAGATACTTCTTATAGGAGGTATGCTTCCAGCCCTGAGGGAATTCCTCAGATACCCTGTTCAGGTTATAGACCTTATTGAGATGGACCCATTAATAATAAAGACTTTCAAGGGAATTCTCAGCAGGGATGACAGGCTTTATCTTGAAGATAGGAGGTTGAGGATCATCATAGGGGATCCAAGATTTATTATAAAAAAATTATCTGAAAGATACGACCTTATAGTCCTTAATACACCTGAGCCAGTAACTGCCCTATCATCAAGGTTTTATAGTATTGAGTTCTTCAGAGAGATAAAGAGACTCCTTAAGGATGATGGCATACTTTTTATGAGGCTTTCATCAGCCCATGGCTATATAAGCAGACCTCTTCAGAGATTAAATGGAACTATTTATAATTCCCTGAAGGAGGTATTTCCTTATTGCTATGTCTCATCAGAGGAATATGGCATCATGATTGCCTCGCGGTCTCCGGTTGATCTTAACCCTTCATCCCTGGTGAAAAGATTTATTGAAAGGAAGATCCCTTTTAATTATTTTGAGCCAGGTCTCTTTTATGACATCTTTTCTCCTTTAAAGACCGAGATGGTAAATAGGAGGTTCTCACAAGTCCGAGAAATTAATAGTGATTCAGCACCAGTTGCCTATCTGTATAACCTCCTATTCTGGTCATATTCTGAGGGAGGTATCCTCAGAAATATCCTTTCAATTAAGGATAAGGGTATTATATTTATCCTTATATTCATATTCGGGACAGCCTCTTTTCTATTGAAAAGATCTGTATACTATACAATCTTCACAACAGGTTATACCACAATGTCCTTTTCAATAATCCTGATACTTTTATACCAGACCTCTTATGGATATATCTATGAAAGGATAGGTTTATTGACATCCCTTTTTATGCTCGGCCTTGCCGGCGGTTCATGGCTCTTTTCTAAAGAGAAATCATTAAAGGCTCTTCGTTTTTCTGAGTTCCTTTTTGTGTGCCTGATATTATTATCCATTTATCTTATGAAATACGAGCTCTCCTTTTACCTTGCCTCCTTGCTTTCAGGTTTTATTGGAGGTCTTCAGTTTTCAATATCAAGCAATATCTTGAGAGACAGACAATATCATTCTGCTTTTCTTTATGCGATAGACCTTGGAGGTTCTTTCATCGGTGCCTTTTTGACAACCATCTATCTTGTACCCCTTATGGGTACCGGGAATTCATTTTTTATACTTGTTATTATTAAAATAGTTTCTCTTGTCTTTATTCTAAAAAATGAAAAGGCTTAGGATTATATTCATTATAATTTTAATGATCTCCCTCACCGGAGGTTATATCCTGAGGAAGCCCTTCGAAAAGACTATTGATGAAGCCCTTTATCTTCAAGAAATTGCTCCTGCTGTTGTCTTTCATGCAAAAACAGGCAGCCCACCTTATTATCCTTCAGAGGGAGAACTGATAGCCTTTAACAGTTATGAGATAAGGCCTGATATAAGGGGATATGCTGGTCCAATTAAGGTATTGCTTGTTATTGACAGAAATGGAATCCTGCGGGGATTGAAACTCCTTGAGCACAGGGAGACAAAGAACTATGTCCATTACATGGAAACAGAGGAATATCTTTCTCAATATATAGGAAAGTCTATAAGAGATCCCTTTGAGATAGACAAAGATATTGATGGAATAAGCAGGGCAACTGTTAGTGTGGAGGCCCTTGCAAAGACGATAAGAGAAAGTTCAAGGATAATGGCATCAAAGGTCTTCCAGATTGAGGTAGAGAAAGAAAAAGGAAGGAATTTTATTCTTCCTCACTGGCTTATTTATGGGTTATTTTTTGCCTCGGGTTTCCTTTTTTTCTATCTCAGCAGAAGGAGAGAAAAATTTTTAAAATCAAGAGACATATATCTCTTACTCGGTATTTTTATACTTGGTCTTTATCTTTCAAGTCCTTTTTCAATTATCCATGTTTATAACCTTTTATTATTTAGGTTCTCCTCTTCAACCCTTTTATATTTATTGATATTTACCGTAATAGCTTCTCTGCTTATGGCAGGTAGGTTTTATTGTGGATGGCTCTGTCCCTTTGGTGCAATAACAGAGTTTATAGGAAGGATACCTGTAAGGAAGTGGGATATCCCTTCAAAGAATGATTTAAGATTCAGACTCTTCAAGTATTATCTGTTGTTTTTTATAACATTCATTGTTCTCTTAACCGGGGTTCCTGAATACGGTATATTTGAGACCTATATTACACTCTTTTCATTTCATGGCAATATCTTTCAATTGAGCCTCTTATTAATAATGCTGTTAATAAACCTTAAAATAAAAAGGGCCTGGTGCAGGTACTTCTGTCCTGTCGGTGCAATATCTGGTTTATTTTCAAAAAGGCTGTCAGGCTATAAAAGCAGTAAGGAATGCCCTGTGAACAATCCTCCGGGTCCTCCTGATTCAGAATGCATAAGATGTAACAGATGTCTGAGGAACACAGGATGAAAGACGAAAAAAAGTTCAGGTTATTTATTGGTATTTCAATCTTGCTGATAATGGTATCTCTGTTTTTCAATGTCTCTGGAGAGAGGTTTTCAAAAGATATAGGTTCCTATCTTGAAAGGAGATTTTACTATGAACGGGTAATATCCAAGAAGGGTCTCAGCCTGCACAGGGCCCTTTACTGGAGACAGGAGAGATGATCTGATTTTGCCTAATAACCTTTGTGCTATGATATAAAAAATGGAGCGTCTTATAAGAATAATATCACAATCCATCAGGGCTGTCAGGGCCTTCAAACTGAGAACCCTCTTCTGTCTTCTGAGTGTCAGCCTCGGTGTCTCATCCATTACCATAATTGTTGCAGCCACAGAGGGTGCATATGAAAAGGCACTTGATATAGTCTCTGTATTCGGGCCTGATTCACTCCTTGTCTTTGGTGGTTCAGAGGAGATAAGGGCAATGGGCCTGAGGCAGCGCACCATCACAATTGATGATGTAGAGGCAGTGAGGAGAGAATTTTCAAGTGCCTATCTTGTTGTACCAATGACTGCAGTTAGGGAGGTAAATGTATCCTATAAAGACAAAAGGTACCAGACCCTTGTTGTTGGCTCCACGAGTGATTACAGCAGGGTATGGACATGGCCTGTAATACAGGGCTCTGACTTTACTGAAGAGGATGTAAGGGGGATGAGGAATGTCTGTCTTATGGGAATTCATGTAATGAAACAGCTCTTTGGAGATGAAGAGCCTGTAGGAAAATATATTACTGTAAGAAACATGCCTGTTCAGGTTGTTGGTGTACTCTCTGAAAGAGGCACATCCCCTGGAGGAGACATACTTGATGACAGGATAGTTATGCCCATAACAACTGTGATGAGAAAGCTCCAGAATGAGACAAGATATATATCTGCCTTCAGGATCAGGTTTGAGGACAGGGAGAATCTCAATATTCATATTGAAGAATTGAGGTCTTTTTTAAGGCACAGACACAGACTTCAGGGAGCTGAGTCTGATGACTTCAGGATTGTCTCACCAAAGGAGATTATTAAATTCCTTGTTGCCCTTACAGGTACACTTGTTGCCTTTCTTGGAGTTACAGGCCTGATTTCACTTATAGTGGCTGGATTTGTCCTTGCCAATCTATTTCTCCTCTCTGTAAGAGAAAGGACTAATGAGATCGGCCTGAGGAGGGCTGTTGGTGCAAATAAAAGAGATATCCTTTTACAGTTTCTTGGTGAGGCAGTTATATTAACAACCATGGGAGGTCTTACTGGATTTATCCTTGCAATAACAGGTTCTGAACTCCTGACCCTTATATTTGAATTTCCTATGAAATTTTCCTGGAAGTCCTTTACAATTGGCATTGCCCTGTCCTGGATGGTTGGAATAATCTTCGGACTCCAGCCTGCAAGGAAGGCCGCTGAACTCAATCCTGTAGAGGCTATAAGAGGATAATCTATTAAAAGATGAGACTGTCTTCCTGGATATATCTTAATTTTAAGATAGCCACTGGCTCTCTCTGTGGCTTCAGATTGAGGACATTGCTTGCCATATTTGGTGTATTCCTGGGCACATTCTCACTCATAATAGTTGCCAATCTCTCAAAGTCCCTTGTGAAAAAAACAGAGCTTGAGGCAGAGAAACTCGGTAAGGATATCATTGTTGTCAGAAGTGGCATAGTAAGGAGATTTGGTGTAAGGATGAGGATACTTTCTGAATCCACAAACCTGAAAATAGAAGATGCCAGTGCAATACTGGATGGAACAACCTCTGTTATTGATGTCTCGCCTTCTTCAAGCAGGCCTTTTCCTGTGAGGTATGGCGGTACTA
This sequence comes from Thermodesulfovibrionales bacterium, assembly GCA_041082235.1. GTDB lineage: Bacteria > Nitrospirota > Thermodesulfovibrionia > Thermodesulfovibrionales > CALJEL01 > CALJEL01. The sequence goes on from JBDOIG010000248.1 coordinate 12,441, forward strand.
GCCTTTCAAACATCCCTGTTATTGGTGTAATGCCAGATTTCAGCACTATAAGGAATTTCAATGTGGAACATGGAGTATTTATAACAGACAATGATCTGAAAGAGCTCAATAAGGTTGTTGTCCTTGGAAAGGCGGTTGCAAGAAAGCTTTTCGGGAATGAAGACCCTCTTGGTAAACACATCCTTATCTACAGGGTACCATTTCAGGTCATAGGAGTCATGGAGGAAAAGGGTGTGGATGTTTCTGGCGTTGATCAGGATAACCAGGTCTTTGTTCCATTGAGCACTTTTTTAAGGAGACTGGTAAACAAAGATTATATAAACACAATATATGTAAAGCTCAGCCCCGGGGAATACAATGAGATTGCCAGGGCTGAAATAAAAGGGATATTGAGGAAAAGGCACAATCTTAAAGAAGGAAAAGAGGATGATTTCACCATTATAGACATGAAGGATGTTATGACCCTTCAGACACAGGCGATATCCCTGATCAAGACCCTTGGAAGGATATCAGCAGTTATATCTTTTCTGATTGGTGGCATTGGAATTCTTTCCATTATGATATTGATAGTTAATGAGAGAAAGATAGAGATAGGCATTAGAAGGGCGGTTGGTGCTACAAAGAGGGACATAATAATCCAGTTTCTCATGGAGGCATCATTTATTTCACTGACAGGAGGTATCGCAGGCTTACTTTTCAGTCTTCCTGCAAGCGGAGTAATCTTTAACCTCACAGGTCTGCCCTTTTCCATCTCAATAACAGGTATTTTCTTTTCCACCATTGCATCCATCCTAATTGGAATACTTGCTGGTATTTACCCGTCAAAAAAGGCAACCACCTTTGAACCACTTCAGGTGATAAGGCAATAAAATTTGGACTACCTTCAGCTCCTCAAAGTCATACAAATAAAGAGCCGGGAATGGGATTTGAACCCACGACCCGCTGATTACGAATCAGCTGCTCTACCACTGAGCTATCCCGGCTAATTTTATTTTAGCATGTTTGAGTAAGATGTTGACCGGGTACCATTGGTGACTGAAGGAAAAGATTTGTAGTAAAATAGCTTAAGGTTAACAGATGAAGATTAGATGTGAGCTCTGCCCTACTGAATGTGTCCTCAGTAATTATGAGATCGGTGGCTGTAAGGTAAGGATAAATAAGGATGGTGTCCTTTACAGCCTTGTTTATGGAAAGCCCTGTGCTGTTGCCATAGACCCTATAGAAAAGAAACCCTTTTATCATTTCATGCCCGGAGAAAAGGCTTTTTCCATTGCCACTGCTGGTTGTGTACTCGGGTGCAAGTTCTGCCAGAACTGGCAGATATCCCAGGCAAGGCCAGAGGAGGTTGATTATCATGACCTTCCGCCTGATGATGTGGTCCGCTCAGCGCTCTTTTATGGATGCAGGGTCATAACCTATACATACACAGAGCCAACTGTTTTTTATGAATACATGCTTGACACTTCTATAATTGCAAGGAGATTCGGTCTTAAAAATACCATGCATACCTGTGGATATATAAGTGAAAGGCCTTTGAGGGAGCTTTCAAAGTATATGGATGCTGCAGATGTGGATCTCAAGGCCTTTACAGAGGATTTTTATGCAAGGCTCTGTGGTGGAAGGCTTAAGCCTGTGCTTGACTCACTGGTCATTCTTAAATCAGAGGGTGTGTGGCTTGAGATAACAAATCTTGTTATTCCAACACTTAATGATGACAGAAAAAAAATTAAAGAGATGTGCCTCTGGATAAGGAATAACCTTGGCCCTGATGAGCCGATCCATTTTTCAAGGTTCTTTCCAAATTATAAATTAAAGAATCTTCCACCAACTCCTCTTGAGACTCTTATCATGGCAAGACAGACTGCCCTTGAAGCAGGCCTTAGATATGTTTATATCGGAAATATAAGGTCAGAGGCTGAAAACACATATTGCCATAACTGTAATAGGCTCATCATTGAGAGGCATGGCTATTTTGTGAAAGAGAATAATATAATTAATAAAAGGTGCAGGTTCTGTGGCACCTTGATTCCAGGTGTATGGGGTTAAGGATGACAAGAAGGATATTCCTTGGGTTTTTTCTTATAGGTGGTCTTCTGAGTTTTATAAAAAAGAGGTTCGTTAAAAGACAGGATCTCAAAGAGGCACTGTTCTGGAAGAGGCTGAGTTGAGGGCTACAGTATTTCTCCTGATATTAATCCTTCTTTCTGCCTGCAGGACAGAGGTAAAACAACCTTCAGTTGCAGGCTCCTTTTATCCAGCAGAGCCATTAGTTTTAAAGGTGATGGTTGATGGGTTTATTAATAATGCAGAAAACTCAGATATCAATGGTGAGCTTATTGGCCTTGTTTCTCCCCATGCTGGTTATCAGTTTTCAGGTTCAGTGGCAGGATATGCTTATAAGAATCTCCCTCAGGATATAAAGACTGTTATCCTTATAGGCCCGAGCCATTATTATCCCCTGAGGGGAGCATCTGTGTATAAAAAAGGATATTTCAGGACACCCCTTGGAGATGTAAGGATAAATGAGAAGATTGCCTCCTTGCTCATTAATGAAGAGTCTAATGTAAGGTTTGAGCCTCCTGCCTTTGAAAAAGAGCATTCCCTTGAGGTGCAGATACCCTTTCTACAGAGGAGAATAAAGAACTTTACCATAGTACCTGTGCTTGTGGGTTCACCTGATGAAGGCTCTTTAAGGCATCTTATCTCAAGATTAACAGAAATCCTGAAAGACAATAAGAATACTATCCTCATTGCAAGCTCTGACCTCTCTCATTATCATTCCTATGAGGAGGCAGTGAAGATTGACAGGGCATTCCTCTCTGAAGTTGAAAAATTATCAATTGAAGGCATACAGAACTGTCTTTCTATGTCTCAATGCGAGGCCTGTGGAGCCTGGGCTGTTCTTATAACCATGGCAGTTGCAAGAAACCTTGGAGCAACAGGTACAGTTGTATATAAATATGCAAACTCTGGTGATACCTATGGAGACAGGACAAGGGTTGTTGGTTATGCTGCGATTGGTTTCTACAGGGCAGGTCTTTCAGAGACACAGAAAAAGACACTTCTTGAGATTACAAAAAAGACAATAGACTCTTATGTAAGATACAAAAAGGTACCTGAATTCCACATAACTGATAAAAGGCTTCTTGCCAGTGGAGCAACCTTTGTGACCATAAAGGACAGGTATGGCAATCTCAGGGGCTGCATAGGGAATATATATCCAAATATGCCCCTTTATGAATCAGTCATAAGGAATGCTATTGCTGCAAGCACAGGAGATCCCAGATTTCCACCGGTGAGACCAGATGAGCTTGATGGAATTGAGATAGAGATAAGTGTCCTTTCACCCCTTGAACCAGTTAAAGACCCTGAGGAGATTAAAATTGGAAGGGACGGGCTTTTTATTGTAAAAGGACCTTACAGCGGGCTTCTCCTTCCGCAGGTTCCTGTTGAATTTGGATGGGACAGAGGGACATTCCTTAAAGAATTATGCCATAAGGCAGGACTTCCAGAGGATGCCTGGAAGGATACAGAACTTTACAGATTCACAGCAGAGATCATAAGATAGTCTTAATGGAACTTAAAGGGGCTACGCCCCTTTAAAACCCCAAAAAATAAAAATTTATTTTTTATTATAAAAATTATTAAAAAGGGAGTTTGAGGGGGAATTGCCCCCACGAAAAACTCATTTTATTCAAATTTTCAAAGGAACGAAGCTCTTTTTCTTAGCTCCTCTGCAATAAATAGCATTACACTGAATGGTAAAAGGATGAGCCATATAGAAGGCTCAAGTGGGGCGGTTCCAAAGAAGGTATTTCCAGTCCCTGTATAGATAATAAATAGTGCAATCACTATCTCAATGGCAATAGCTCCTATCAGAAGCCTGTTTGAAAATACTCCAAGTCTGAATACAGATTCGGTTGATGACCTGCAGGCAAAAACATTTGCTATCTGGGTTATAATTATTCCTGCAAGGCAGGCAGTGGTTGCCTGAAGATAGAGGATATTGTGTGGTGATAGTGTTTCACCCCATTGCCAGCCACCTGATTTAAGCACATAGAAATATCCGTAGAGACCTGCCACTGCCTCTACTGGACCGAGGAAGAGATAGGCCCTTGACAGGACCCTCCAGTTTAAGAGCCTTTCCTCAGGAGACCTCGGAGGTCTTTGCATGAGATTCCCTGATGGTTTCTCTGCACCAAGGGCAAGGGCAGGGAAGAGGTCTGTTCCAAGGTCAACAGCAAGTATCTGCATGATGGTTAAGGGAAGGGGAATCTTCAATAATACATAGGCTATGTATGGAACTATCTCAGGGATATTGGAGGCAAAGATATAGGTGATAAAATTTCTGATATTCTCAAAGATAGCCCTTCCTTCTTCAATAGCATTTACTATGGTGGCAAAGTTATCATCAAGGAGGATCATATCTGCTGCCTCCTTTGCCACATCTGTGCCACTTCCCATTGCTATCCCTATATCAGCCCTTCTTAGTGCAGGTGCATCATTTACTCCATCACCTGTTACAGCAACCCTGTGGCCTTCTTCTTTGAGGAGATTGACAATCCTCAGTTTATACTTTGGTGTCATCCGTGAGAATATAACCTCTTCCTGTTTTAAGATTTCTCTTAACTGTCTATCTGTAAGGCTGTGAAATTCCTTTCCCTCCACCACCATGGGATTACCCTTTACAAGCCCTATCTGTCTTGCTATTGAGAGGGCAGTTCTTGTGCTATCACCTGTGATCATTATTACCTTTATCCCTGCTTCTCTGCATTTAAGGATTGCCTCAGGAACCTCAGGCCTTGGTGGGTCATGAAGCCCTAACAGACCAGCCAGCACTAAATCTTTTTCAATATCTGCCTCTCTGAGTTCTTCTTCATTAATCTCCCTGAACCCGAAGGCAAGTACCCTCAATCCCCTGTCCATCATTGAATTGTAAATATCCATGATCCTTTTACTTTCTTCAGGTGTAAATCTTTTGCTCTCTCCTTTAACAAGGATATGGCTGCATATACTGAAGAGACTTTCAGGTGCACCCTTTGTAAGTAAAAATATCCTGTCATGGAGCTTATTTATCGTGCTCATCCTCTTTCTTTCAGAATCAAAGGGTATCTCCTTTATCCTGCCTGTCCTTGGAATATTGCTTTTTGTAGCTGCCCATTTATAAAGTGCAATATCTGTTGGCTCTCCTCTGAGTTCACCATTTATTATCTCCGTGTTATTGCACAAAAAGGCTATATCACTCAGGGATGGATAGATAAGACTTTTACCCCCATTAAAATCAATTATCTCTTTTACCTCCATACTGTTTATAGTGAGGGTTCCTGTCTTATCAGTGCATATGATATTTACTGAGCCGAGGGTCTCTACAGAGGTGAGGGTTTTTATTAGGGCCTTTCTTTTTGCCATCCTCTGACTTCCCATTGCAAGGGAAAGGGTAACAGTTGGAAGCAATCCCTCAGGGACATTCGCAACGATAATACCTATTGCAAAAAGAAAGTTTTCAAGGAATGTCCTTTTTGCTATAAAACCTGTTAAGAAGAATAAAATACCCATTAATGTGGCTATTACTCCAACAATCCTTGTTATCCTCTTAATCTCCCTTTGAAGGGGACTTATGCCAGGTGTCACAGTGCCTGTAAGATGGGCAATCCTTCCAAACTCTGTCCTCATACCTGTGGCAAAAACAACAGCCCTGCCATGACCAGACATTACAGATGTGCCAGCAAAGAGTATATTCGGGCTTGTCAATAACTCACCTTCCCACGGCTCAGGAGATTTAATAAGGAGTGCTGATTCTCCTGTGAGGGTAGCATGGCTTACCCTGAGGGATTCTGCCTCAATAAGCCTCATGTCAGCAGGTATCCTGTCTCCTTCACCAATAAGCACTATGTCACCTATCACGATCTCTCTTGCGTCAATATCCCTGAGAATCCCGTTTCTAAGAACCCTTGCCCTGAAAGGAAGAAGTCCTTTCATTAATCTCAAAACCCTTTCAGCCCTGTATTCCTGAATAAAGGTGAAGAATCCATTGATAAAGATAACAGCTATTATTGCTATGCCGAGATTGAGCATGCCTTCACCTGGATAGAGGTATTCATAGATAAAACAAAGCAGGCCAGCAATCCAGAGGAGTATGGCAAGGAAATGGGTGAATTGTTCAAGAAATTTTTTTATGAGAGGCTCTCTCCTTACCTCTTCTATCTCATTATACCCAAATTCTGAGAGCCTTCTTCTTGCCTCTTCTTCTGTCAGACCCTGTGGTGAGCTTCCAAGGATATCAAGGACATCCTCTATTGAAAGACTATTTATCCTCATGACCTGGCTTGAATATAAGGAGATTGCATGGAGTCCTTTGCATTACATATTCAAGAGGACTTTTTTCTAATAGAGAACTCAGGAATCCCCTTGTTGAAGCACCCATCATGATAAGGTCAAATCTCCTTGAGGCTGCCTCAATAGTTATATCCCTTGAAGGGCTTCCATGGCTCAGTTTCCGCTCAAAGGTTATCCCGTATTCCCTGAGCCTTTCTATAAATAAAAGCATATCCCTGCTGAGGTTTTTTTCAAGCTCAAAGGGTGTAAGATGGATTTCACCATGAAAGAACCTGCTAACTGGTCTTGTTATATGAAATAGATGAATCTCACTATTAAATGCCTTTGAAAGCAGGGCAGAAAAATAAGCCCTTTCATCTATATGGTCTATCTCTGATTTCAACGGTATGAGAATCTTCCTTGGATGGAGTTTTCCGAAATGAACAACCCTTATTAGGCATACAGAGACTGGTAATCTGAGCAGTGCCTTTGCTGAAGAACCGAGGTCATACCCACCTGCCTTTTCACCTCTGCTCGTTGCAGTAAAGAGGATATCTATCTTTTTTCTTTGAATGAGCTCTGATATTTTCTTTTTAAAATCACCTGTATCAAATATTGCTTCTACCCTGATTCCGCCCTTTTCAGCCATGCGGAAGAGTTTCTTTACAGCATCCTCAGCCTTTTTTAGCTCTTCCTCAGATGTTCCCTTTTCTGCGATATAGGTAAGGTATAGGTGGGCATTTGAGACCTTTGCAATATGAAGGCTATAGATTCCAGCTATCTCAGAGGTAAG
>JBDOIG010000254.1:0-2033 GCA_041082235.1 Thermodesulfovibrionales bacterium
GATTTCATGAAGGTATCACCAAAGGCTCTCACACTTGTATCAGCAGGTTTTATGGCCTTTGCTGTCCTGGTTTTTATTTTTAAGACAAGGATCTTTATCTGGAAGGTGATCTTTTCATTAATACCAATTATATTTTATATTGCTGCCTCTTTTATTGCCTTCAGGTTCAATCTTGTGCTGGAGATCCTGCCACCTTTTAGTTCAGGAGTCCTGTCCTTTATGGCTGGATTTACATACCTGAGTCTCACTGAAGAAAAAGAAAAGAAAAGGATAAAGGGTATGCTTGGCAGGTATGTCTCATCAGCGGTCCTCTCCAGTATCTCTGAAAAGAAAGAAGATATCTTGCTCGGAGAAAAGGGTATGAGGATGGAGCTTACTGTCCTCTTTTCGGATATTGAGGGTTTTACAAACCTTTCTGAGAGACTGCCTGCTGAGGCAGTCGTGGAGATACTCAACTCCTGTTTCACAGCTATGGTGGATATTATATTTCGTTATCAGGGCACACTGGATAAATTCATGGGAGACGCCATAATGGCGTTCTGGGGAGCGCCTGTAAAGATGGATGACCATGCCAGGAAGGCTGCCCTTGCAGGCCTTGAGATGAAAGAGGCAATGTTAGGGCTCAACAGGGCCTTGAGAGAAAAAGGTTTGCCAGAGATCAGGATAGGCACCGGTATAAATACTGGAGAGGTGATACTCGGCAACATAGGTTCTCCAAAAAGGCTTGATTATACGGTTATTGGTGATGATGTTAATCTTGCCTCAAGACTCCAGTCATTGACCAGAAGATACAGGGTCCCAATTATTATCTCAGAAGCAACAGCAAAGGAGATTGGTGATAATCTCTTATTAAGGACAATTGACATTGTAAGGGTAAAGGGTAAGGCTAAACCTGTTAAGATATTTGAGCCATTAAGGCCTTCTGAGGATATGGTGAAAATTACCTTGCTTTCAGAAAATATGATGGAGTATTATTTAGGTAGAAAATGGCAGGAGGCACTGGGTATCTGTGAGGAGATAGAAAGGCTTGTGCCCGGGGATCCTGTTTCAGGGATATTCAGAGAAAGGCTTATTTATCTTATGAGAAATGAACCAGATACCACATGGGATGGTGTCTGGGAGGTAAAGGAAAAATGAGATGGGAGGTGAATTAAGATGAAAAAAGGCCTGAGGATATTAATTTCCCTTTGTTTGGTCCTTCTTCCAGAGATAGTCCTTTCAGCAGAGCTATATGTGCAGAGCATAAAGGCCCCAATCCTTTCAGAGCCTCTTTTAGGAGCAAAGGAACTGGCAGTAGCAAAAAGGGGCGAGATATTAAAGCTCATTGAAAGGAAAGGTGAGTGGTATAAGGTATTATACAGGGAGGTCACAGGATGGGTCTCAAGGCTTCTTGTTGACACAAGGCCTCCTTCAGGAAGGATCTCGGTTATGGAAAAGACAGAGGAGGAGCTCGAGGGTGGTGCGAGGCGAAGGGCCTCTGCCTTTGTGACAGCTGCTGCAGCACGGGGTCTTATGGAAGAAAAGGCAAGGCTCAGTGACCGCTACAGGATTGACCCTGAGGGTGTTGAATGGATTGAGTCTATAGTTATAAAGGATGAAGAGGCATTAAGATTTCTTGAGGAGGGGATGAGAAGATGAAGACACTCTTAATGATGAGATATCAGGTAGTCCTTTTTTTTATTTTATTTTGTATCCTCCCATCCCTATCTCCTGCTCAGGACTTCAGGAAAAGGCTTTCCCAGACAGAGGCAACCGAGGCATATAAGACAGAGGATGATATAAAGGCAGAGATATTATTTGGAAGGGAGCTTTCTTCAAGAATACTTGGTAGATACCCTTTATTAAAAAATAGGGCCCTTACAGAATATATAAATCTTGTGGGCAAGGCCCTGAGCCAGTACGCAGGAAGACCCGAGATAGAATTCCATTTTGGCATTCTTGATACCGACCAGATTAATGCCTTTTCAGCTCCCGGTGGATATGTCTTTATTACAAAAGGTGCTTTAAGACTTATGGAAGATGAGGCAGAGCTT
>JBDOIG010000273.1:0-2269 GCA_041082235.1 Thermodesulfovibrionales bacterium
AAGCTCTAACGGTATCTTTAATATCCCAAGTATAAAAACCTGTATTGTGAGGAGCCCTGCTCCTGCGGGATAGGCAAGAGAGAGTCTTTCTAAAAGGCTTGATTGTTCTCTTAAAATTAAAGAGACAGCAAGAAAACCCAAAAGAAAGGGTATAAGCAAAGCTATAAGTGTTTGTATCATTTTCTCCTTAATACCCAGGCATGTTCAGCATAAATAAAAAAGAGTTCCATATTTGTAAAGGTTTTTTCTTCCCTTTTAAACAGTCCTGTTGAAGCATCAAAGAGAGATTCTTTATCTACAACACTGATTATGAAATCTGGAGGCTCTTTTTTCTTGAAGGGCAATAAAAAATATTCAAGCCTAATTTGAAAATACTCGTCTGATGAAAAAATAATCAGACTGGAATTAGCTGGGATTAATTCTTTAATTTTTAAAGCAAAATCATAAAGCGGGTAATCCATTTTATGTAACTTTTCCTTTGTATCCAATCCACCATAAGCTTCCCAATCTGTTATTACCCAGTTATACCATATTGGTTCTGAATATACAAGATAAGCTATAGAACTTATAAGTAAAGAAAGCAGTATTACCTTTTTTATAGAATATAAAAGCTTATATCCTCTAAAGAAAACAAAAAGAAGTATCAGGATGGTGGATGATAGTAAAAAAATAATATATATCATTAAGCTGAAATATACAGGTATGGGGACGGTATTTATAGTGACATGCGTTATTGGATGATTTAAAAGAGCTTTTTCAAACATAGTATAATTTTACCAAAATTTTTACAAACTAATATATTTTTATGTTAGCATTAATAGATGCGTATTTTGTTTATTACGCCCTATAACAGAAGCTATGTAATTATGCCAAGCCTCGGTCTTGGGTATCTTGCTTCTATAGCAAGAGAAGAAGGTCATAATGTAGAAATCCTGAACTGTATGAAAGAAAGAGTGAAACCAGAAGACTTTACAAAATTTCTTGGTAATAAAAGATATGATTTAATTGGCTTCCAGGTGTTTTCCTATGACCTTTATTTTGTAAAGAAATATCTGCAGATAATAAAAGAACTCTCACCTGATACAATAACCGTTGCTGGTGGTGCCCATCCATCAGGTGACCCTGAGGGCACACTTGAATATCTTTCAGAGCTTGACTATGCCTTTAAAGGAGAGGCTGAAATAGGTTTTAGAGAATTTCTTAAGAATATAGGAAACAAGAAAGCCCTTTCCACCATCCCTGGTCTTATATACAGAACGGATAACAGAATTATTGTAAATCCTATGAAGGTGGTAGAAGACCTGGATACTCTGCCAATGCCTGCGTGGGATATTATTAAACCAGAGACCTATCCTGAGGCACCTCATGGTGCCTTTACGCAGAATTTCCCCACAGCTCCTATAATTATTACAAGGGGTTGCCCTTTTTCATGCACCTTTTGTGCTGGTAAGAGCATAACTGGTTTTAAGATGAGGGCAAGATCTATTGATAATGTCATGGAAGAGTTAAGATACCTGAAAAAAAGAGGAATAAAGGAATTTCATATTGAGGACGAAAACTTTACAGCAAGGAAAGACCTGGTGATGGAATTTTGTGATAGACTATTAAAGGAAAATATCGGCATGTCATGGAGCCTTCCAGCAGGGGTAAGGATTGATACCCTTGAGAGAAAGATGCTTGTAATGATGGAGAAGGCTGGTTGTTATTCCATGGCCCTTGGTATAGAGTTTGGAACACAGAGGATGATGGATATTACCAAGAAGAGATTAAAGATAGAGACTATCAGGGAAAGACTTGAATTATTCAGAGGTCTCAATATCAAAAAAACGGGTTTTTTTCTTTTTGCAGTACCAGGAGAGACAATTGAGGAAATGAAAGAGACTATGAGGTTTGCCCTGAGTCTTCCTATTGAAAGAGCTCAGTTTAATAATTTTATGCCTTTGCCGGGTAGTGAGCTATGGGAGTCTTTAAAGAAGCAGGGCAGACTGGATAATATAGATTGGTCTAAATTCTTTGTCCATGATGTTGCATGGACAGATGAGGGTATTAAGGCATCTGATATAAAAAGACTTCAGCGACTGGCCTACATAAGATTTTATATGAGACCAAAGATTCTAATAAATATCCTTGGTGAGATAAAGTCCTTCAGACACATGAAATATCTTTTAAGGAGGTTTGTTGACGCTCTGAGATAACTATGGCAATTCTTTCAATCATAATACCAGTATATAATGAGATAAATACTATTGAAGAGCTTTTAAAAAGGGTG
>JBDOIG010000275.1:0-1229 GCA_041082235.1 Thermodesulfovibrionales bacterium
AGAGCTTGCAAGACATACCGGTGCCTCCCTTTATGCAATAGCAGTGACAAGGCCTGAGGCCACTAAAGAGAGAATAAAAGAATCAGATGATGCCCTTGAAAGGATAAGGCTCGCCTGCCAGAAAGAAGGGGTTAAAGTAGAGGTAGAACATGTAAGGAATAGACCGCATGAAAAGATCTGTGAGGCTATCATAGATTTTGCAAAGAGGCACGATGCAGACCTCATTGTTATGGGCTCCCATGGAAGGACAGGCATGGCAAAATTGCTTATGGGAAGTGTTGCTGAGAGGGTGATAGGCCTTTCTGAGTGCGCGGTGCTTGTGGTGAAGACATCTGTGGTATAATTAGTTAATGAAAACGCTCTTAGAGCCCCACAGATATATCTTTTTAAATGCCCTTGAAAGGGGTTTTTTAAATTCCCTGATAAAAAAGATAACATCTCTTTATCCATTCATCAATAAAATCTATCTTTATGGCTCAAAGGCAAGAGGTGATTTTACCGAAGGTTCTGACCTTGATTTACTCTTTGTTACAGACCGTATTCTTTCAAGAAAGGAAAAGTTTGAGATATATGACATTATGTTTGAGTTTGAGGTGGAGTATGGTATTTCTACTTCAGTTGTATTTGTAACTATCTCAGATATTATAGAAAAGAGGTCATCTTTTTTAAGAGAAATAGAAGGAGAAAAGGTCTTATTATGGTCGAGAGAATAAGCAGGGAAGAGGCACTCCTTCGCTCTAAAGAGGAATTTCAGAGGGCAGAGGAAGAGTTAAAGGTAGCAGAATTATTGAAGGAAAAAGGATTTTTTTTTAAGAGTGTCGTCTCATCCTATTATGCAATATATCATGCTGCAAAGGCATTATTGCTTTTAAAGGGAGTAGCTCCAAAGACACATGAAGGTATTGAGAGGATGTTCGGGCTATATTATATCAGGACAGGCGAATTTGATATAAAGATTGGTAAAGCTATTGGCAGACTTATGAAGATGAGGGAGGAGGCAGATTATTATCCTGAGATACCATTTACAGAAGATGAGGCTGTTGAGGCTATTGATATGGCAAAAAATTTTTTATTGAAGGCAAAGACTTTTTATACATGATAAAATTCGGCCTTACTCTTCCATTCCATACCTTTTCAATTTCCTCCACAATGACACCCTATCTATTCCCAGTATCTGAGCCGCTAAAGTCTTATTGCCGCCAACCTCTTTAAGAACCCATTTTATATAG
>JBDOIG010000280.1:0-1390 GCA_041082235.1 Thermodesulfovibrionales bacterium
ACCGCCTCATGGAGGAATAGCCCTTGGACTTGACAGGCTCCTCATGTTGATGGCTGGTGCTAATTCTATAAGGGATGTGATAGCCTTTCCAAAGACTCAAAAGGGAGTATGTCTCATGAGCGGAGCACCCTCACCTGTTGAGCCAAAACAGCTAAAGGAGCTTCATATAAAAACAGAGGTTTGAAAAGCTCGGGCTATGAATGAGTTTAGAACATATACCATAGGTGAACAAGAAAGGGGTAAGATAATATCCACTATTAAGTCCATTCTTTTAGGGCATGAGGAGATTCTCTTTGCCTATATTTATGGCTCCTTTATTGATCCTGAAATCCGAATTTTCAGGGATATTGATATCGGAATTTATCTTTATCAAAATAGGGTATCAGAGGAGCAGTTTATGAATTATTCCATTAACCTTTCACTGGAGATTGAATCAATGATTAAGAAATATCCCGTTGATGTTGTAATTTTAAACAATGCTCCTTTAAGCCTTTCCTTCAGGATAACACAGGGCGAACTTCTCTTTATGAGGGACGAAGACCTGTGGGCTCAGTTTGTTACAAGGATCTGGTCAATGTATCATGACCATGTTATTACAAGCAGATATATTCTTGAGGATATAATATCAGCATGAACATAGACAGGGATAGAGTAACAGCCTATATCTCTGAGATAAAGGTTTCTCTTGAGAATCTAAAAAATTATGCAAAACTTGAAAGAGGGGATTTTTTATCATCACCTTTGAATATAAGAGACGTGAAATATTGCTTTATAATAGCCGGACAGGCAGCTATAGACCTTTGCTATCACCTTACAGCTAAGATGCTAAAAAAGGTCCCTTCAGATTATGCCAATTGCTTTGAGCTCCTTGCTGAGACGGGTAAATTTAAGACCGAGACATTAAAGTGCATGGCAAATATGGCAAAATTCCGAAATCTTCTTGTGCATCATTACATAAAAGTTGATGACAATCGCGTATATGATAAACTTAAAGAGATAGATTGCTTTGAGAGGTTTATACAGGAACTTGAGATGTTCTTAAAGGAGGGAGGTTAGAAACCATGTCTGAATATATAGTCCTTTTCATCACAGCACCTGCTGAGGAAACCTCAGCAAGGATAGCAAGGACACTTGTAGAGGAGAAACTTGCAGGGTGTGTGAATATCATCAAAGATATAAGATCTATCTATTTCTGGCAGGGTAAAGTGGAGGATGAGTCAGAGGTCTTGCTCATAGCAAAGACAAGGAGAGAGCTATTCAATAAATTAAAGGACAGGGTAAAATCAATTCATCCCTACAGTGTTCCTGAGATAATAGCCATGCCCATTATTGCAGGCTCAGAGGATTATCTTAAATGGCTTGATGAGACAACAGGAAATTAAGAGGCTTC
>JBDOIG010000294.1:0-1956 GCA_041082235.1 Thermodesulfovibrionales bacterium
AATAGGGCCAAGATATTGCCCCTCTATTGAAGATAAGGTTGTAAAGTTTTCAGACAAGGAAAGGCACCAGGTATTTCTTGAGCCAGAAGGCCTTGAGACAAAGGAATACTATGCAAATGGTATATCCACGAGCCTTCCCTTTGATGTGCAGCTGAGGCTCGTAAGGTCTATCAAAGGCCTTGAGGAAGCAGAGATAATGAGACCTGGCTATGCGATAGAGTACGACTTTGTCTATCCAACTCAGCTTAAGCACAGCCTTGAGACAAAGCTTATTGAAAACCTCTTTCTTGCTGGACAGATAAATGGCACCTCTGGTTATGAAGAGGCAGCAGGTCAGGGCATCATTGCAGGCATTAATGCAGCATTAAAGTTAAAAGGTAAGGAGCCGCTGATACTCGGAAGGGATGAGGCATATATAGGTGTGCTTATTGATGACCTTGTTACAAAGGGAACTCAGGAACCCTACAGGATGTTCACATCCAGGGCAGAATACAGGCTTCTTTTAAGGCATGACAATGCTGACATGAGACTCACTGAAAAAGGCTACAGGATAGGTCTTGTAAAAGAGGAGCAGTATGAAAGATTTATTAAAAAGAAGGAGGCAATAGAAAAGGAGATAAAGAGGCTCAGGTCAAAAAGGGTAAAGCCAGAGGAGATAAATCAATTGCTCTTAGAAAGAGGCACAACACCCCTATCTGAAGCCCAGAGCCTTGAGCAGCTCCTTAAAAGGCCTGAGATAAGATACAGAGATATCATGGCATTAGAAGGTTCAAGTCTTCCAGATGAAATAGCTGATGCAGTGGAGATAGAGGTCAAATATGAGGGATACATCAAAAAACACCTTGAACTTGTAGAAAGACTCAGAAGGCTTGAAGGTATGGCAATACCTCCTGATTTTGATTACACCAGGCTAAAGCTCTCAAAAGAGGTCCTTTCAAAACTCCTTGAGGTTCGGCCTGCCAACATTGGTCAGGCAAGCAGGATTCCCGGTGTCACACCAGCAGCTGTATCCTTGATAATGATAGAGCTCACAAGACACAAAAGGCTGAAGTCATCTTCTCTTAAGACCAGAGAAGGCTGAGACCCTCTATGTTTTTATAATGGGCTTTATCAAATGTTGCAAGGTTCTTCATGCCTTTTTTTTTCATATAGGCTGCATTAAAGGCATCAACAAAATCCATCTTTGATTTTCCATAAAGGCCTATGGCATCTTCAATAAGTGACTTGTTTATGATTCTAATATTTTTTGTTTCAAGAATGGTCTCAACAATCTCTTTTATTTCAACCCTTGATAAATCATAATAAGACTCAAGGACCCATACAATCTCAGCAATCACAAGGTCAGTTGTCTCAAGGACAATCTTCCCCTCCTCTGCCTTCTGAAACAATTCTCTCGCCTTTTGATATAGAGGCTCTACATCTCTCACAAAAAATCTAAGAAAAACATTTGTATCCACAAATATCGGGGTATCCATCTCAAGGCCCTTCTGCTATCTTTTTAGCCACAGTCTTTTTTGTATATTCTCTTTCATCACCTCTGCCAATCGCCCTTCCTTTGGCTATCCCGCCGAGGCTGAGTAGTGACCGTTTCTCTTTTTTTCTGACCAGAAGCTGATTGTCCTTTACCTCAAAAATTATTTCATCTCCTTCTCTTATTTTCAATTGATCCCTGAAAGGTTTAGGAATGGTAACCTGTCCTTTTTTGGTGACAGCTGGCATATGGCTTACCTCCTTTACAAAGTCTTACTTAGATTTTAGGTAATACCAATTTTAAAAGTCAAGTGTCATCAACGCCAGCAATTTTTGCAGAAGAGGGGGGCATTATGAAAAGGAGTTTACTCCTTTAAAAAGTTTAAATAAATTTTATTCCTTTAGCTTTTGAAGGGCTTTGCCCTTCAAAGGTTTTTATAAATTAATTAGTTTAAAAACTTCTTGACAATTTTATCTGTGCTTAAT
>JBDOIG010000282.1:0-1739 GCA_041082235.1 Thermodesulfovibrionales bacterium
CTGCTGTCTCTGTAATGCGTTTTACGCCCCTGACTTCTACGGATATAACAACAGGTGGCGAAGTGACAGCGGGCTCAGAGGATTTACCAGTCTCTGCAGCTATTACGCTGGCAGAAAAGACAATTGTGAAAGAAGACACAAAACAAAAAAGTACTATAGCCACATAGTGGCGGTAGATAAAAGAAGGCGTGTATTTCTTAACAAAATTCATAAACTGTAGTATAGCATATAACCGAAATCAGGAGCAGGACTTGCCTGTGTTCCCGTAGATTACCGATAGATATTAAGAAACTCTTCTGGGGCATCCCCAAAAAATCCAACATTTTAGAGATCTTCGCCAGCAGGGTTGCCCTGAGCTATGGGAATAGGTTAGCATTAAATAATGCTAAAGAAGTCCCTGACATCCCTTACCAACAAACTGATATTTACCATCGGTCTTTTGATGACCCTCGGTGGATTACTTTCTGCCTATCTTTATCTCAAATATCAGGAAGACCTTATGCTTAAAAACCTTGTCACCCAGGTGGAGATATCCTCTGAACTTATAAGAAGAGGACTTCATTATGGCATGCTCAGCTCCCAGCGAGAAGTGATTGAACAGACCATCAATTCTGTTAAGGATGCGGAGGGTGTCAGGGTGATAAGGATATTTGATACATCAGGCAGGATATTTTATTCCTCTTCACCAGAAGAAATTGGCAGGATAATTGATAAGAACATTGAAGGAGACTGCACCATCTGTCATGGTAAGAATGATTTCAGGTTAAAGGGAAGGGAGAGGAGGTGCTGGAGGATAGGAAGGCTTCCATCAGGAGAGAGGGTAATAAATTTTATAAAGCCTATAATGAATGAACCTGCCTGCTATACTGCCTCCTGTCACAGGCATAGTAAGACCATGTCTGTTATAGGGTTTATAGAGACAAGCTTCAGCACTGCCTCTGTTGATTCCCTTATCCAGAGAAACAGGCTCAATACCATTATCTATGGCGTAGCCTTTATTGCCCTTATCTCTGTAGTTCTCTGCTTTATACTCTGGAATTTTGTCACAAAGCCGCTTTCTCTTCTTGAAGAAGGCATGAAGAATATTGGAAAAGGAAATCTTGACCACAGGATAGAGATAAAAACAAAGGATGAGATGGGCCTTTTAGCAGAGACCTTTAACGCCATGGCTCAGGAACTGAAGGATTCAAGGCACAAACTTGAACAGTGGACGAAATGTCTTGAGGAAGAGGTTGAGAAAAAGACCCTTGAGATTAAAAAGGCGCAGGAACAATTAATGAATGCCGAAAAACTTGCCTCACTTGGCAGAATGGCAGCAGGTTTTGCTCACGAGCTTAACAGTCCCCTTACAGGTATAATTACCTTTGCCCATCTAATCATGAAAAGACTGCCGGATACAGACAGAGAAAATAAAGAGGACCTTCAGGTTATTATTGAACAGGCGGAAAGATGCAGTAGAATCATAAAAGGCCTTCTCGGCTTTTCAAGGAAAACAGGTTATGAAAAGACCTTGACCGATATAAATTCCCTTATTGAACGGACAGTTGCCATGGTGCAAAATCAGGCAAGATTTCATAACATAGAATTCAAAATAAATCTGGAGCAAAAAATTCCTCGGATAACTGTTGATGCCCACCAGATGGAACAGGTCTTTTTAAATCTACTTATTAATGCTGCTGATGCAATGAATGAAAGGGGTACTATCACCATCTCATCAAGGCTTATAAGGGATAGTGAAG
>JBDOIG010000057.1:0-4468 GCA_041082235.1 Thermodesulfovibrionales bacterium
GGCTATTTTTAGATTTTTTCATTTGCAAAATTGAAACCAAAATTTTCCAAAATTATAACTTTAGATTACCTGATAAGCTTTTAATAGCCTGCGACCTCCTCAGGGTTGTCAAAGAACAAATCACTATCAAATTACACCACAGGGTAAATATAAAAGTCAAGACCCCAATATTAGCTCCACACCCTCTGGCACTCTGTCTCCGCATCCCAGCACAGCTATAAGAGAGTCCTTCTGGAGAGGATAGATTCTTACATCATCTGCCCTATGATCTATAAGTGTTGAGAGGTCGCTTTTGAGTTTCTGTAGCTCCTGCCATGTTAGTTCACAGTAAAACACGGAATACTGTAGATGCACTCCCTGTGCCTTCATGTAATTGAATACACGCTGGAGTCTCCTGTCATCCCTTATGTCATAGCATACAAGATAGGGTGTTTTCATGTTCTTAACTCTCTGATTAGCTCAAAAAGCTCATCAATAATTTCCTCCACAATCTCTGTAACGATTAACCTCTTGTTTTCAAATCTGTGTATGATATTCTTTATTCCCTGGCCTGTTAGTTCCAGCCTGTCCGATTTTTTAATCATCCAGGTTGTTGATTCTGGAGACCTAAAAAATTGCAATGCCTGCATGTCAACCTCTGCTCCCATTATGTAGCATATGTCAAGGGCAAGACCAAAGTTGTGTCTTCTGTGAATTACACCTGTATGAGGGTCAAGGTCTGCTTTCATGAGTCTTTCTATGATAAGACCTCTCAGGAGGTTTGTTATTAATTCTGAAACAACAAGCCATTTTGGTTCTTCAGGCTTAAGATTTTTAAGTATGAGCTGATAATTCCCTTCTCCAATTTCATTGTAAAACTTGAATGCCCTGTTTTTAAAAAGCCTGGAAAGTATCTTTAACTGAATTGTCATGCGTTTTATCTTTGCCCAGTGTGTGTATCTCTGGATATTCTCTTCTGATTGCAGAAAGACCTTTTGTTCTTCATAATGAGTGGGTAGCCTGTGGTTGTAGGGGATAACAACTGCTATTTCTTCACCTGTTCTGTGCATAAATATTACAGGGATATTGTTTTCAGCAAAGAGAGTAATGGCACCTGAATCAATTCTTACATTTCCTATAACCGTAACTCTTGAAACTAATCTGACAGGTACCCGTCTTCCTGCTGTAGCCTTGTCTTTTATCCATACAGATGGACCATCCCTGAGGACTGTAAGCCCTCTGAGGTTATCATTAAGATAGAGGCTCCTTTCCATCCATAATGCTCCTTGCAAGTGTCCTGACCTCTTCTATTATTAAAGGCCTAATTTCTATGGCCCATTTTTCATATAGTGAGTAGAATTTTTTTCTGCTTTCTTTTTTCAGATAACAGCCCTGTCTTTCATCATCCTGTGAAAAGTCCTGTGTTGTAAAATCATTTTGTTTGAATACTTCATAGACAAATCTATCAACAGAAGGTCTGAAGAGTTCCACTATATCGCATGCGAGGGACTCCCTTCCGTATTCAAACTGGTGATAGAATCCAATGGTTGGGTCAAATCCTGCCACTTCTATTTCTCTCACAATCTCATAATGACTCATAGTATAGGTCAGTGAGAGCATAGCATTTACCGGGTCTTGAGGAGGTCTCCTTTTTCTTCTTTTGAAATTAAGTGACTCTGGAAAGAGTTTGCTATATGTTAAAAAATATACTGCCTGTGCACCACCCTCAAAGCCTCTTAAGGAATCAAGTGAGGTAACATCTTTTAAAGATTCAACAGTCTTTGTTAGTATCTCAATTGAAGAGATAAGATCTATCTTTCTCAAACTTTCTTGCTCGGCAAGTTCCCTAAAAAATTCTATCTCTGATTCTATCTTTCGGATAATTATGCTCTTTGCCTTTGCCAGACAAAAATCAGGATTCATAGCTTTTTCATATTGTTTAAGTCTCAGGAATCCATTATTATGGAGTCTTCCATGAAGTATGCCACAGAATCGCATGCTTTTACCTGAAAGAAAAAGGACACTTATGTTTTGCTCTGCGAGTCTTCTTAGCACTGCTGCATCAATCACCTTGTTGCCCACAATTATTACTCTTTTAATTGGTGTTATGGGCACTATACCCTCCCGTTTGCCATTGCTGTAAAAGGCAAGGGCGTTACCATCGAGTTTGATGTGAATGTCCTTTCTGTCTATATAAAGAGTTCCCATAATTAACCTATATAAAAATAGCTCGGGTCCTTTGGCTGAAGGGCTATGCCGAGGGTGTGAGTCCTGCTTCGACCATCAAGCCTGAAGATGTGAACCCTGTCAGAGGATTCAAATATCATCCTTTTAAGATTGCTTATAATAAATTTCACTTCTGCCTCTGTTAGAAAACACTCATAGACAGACTTCTGCCCGCCTGTGCTATAGCCCTTCAGAAAATACCTCACCCTGTTGAGTCTTCGTTCATCTGTAATATCATAGGCAATTATGTAGAGGTCTCTCTTCATGATTTTAGTTTAATGAAAAGAGATGGAGATGCAAAGAAAAGAAATATTTTTGAAATATTTTTGTTTTTCGATGGTAGGTCTTAAGGCCCGATAATTCTGTACTGGCCAAGTCCGAAGCTCGTGCCTTTGCCAATATGGATTATCTCGCCAGCCCTGAGATAGGGCAGGAATGGCTTAATGTTTCCACTGTAGGTTATTTCGCCTACAAGACCACCAAGCTTCATGCGGGTATCCTGTCTGGATGAATATCTTTCCCAGTCAAACCATCGGAGAGAGGAGCTAACAATCTGGATGCCTTCTGCATGTTTGATAATGGCCCTGTGGTCCCAGCCCGGCTTTTTATTGCCACAATGGAAATAATAGAGCAGTCCAAGCCGTCTTAAAAGATTCCTTATAATGATATGAAACTCGGGCTTTACTACAAGGTCACGATTGTATTTTATCCTGAGTGGTGTGAGAAAGCGGAGAGTTATCAGGTCATTATTTTCCGATGAAGGGAATTCCTCAGGAATAGAAATAATGTCAATCTCTCTCTGGATTATTATCTTATCAGAGTCCTGATAGACCAGTTGCGGGCTTCCATTATATTTTTTAACCTCAGCGAGTCTGTATTTCCCCCTTCCTTTGCCAATACCATTTTTGCCAAGTTCAACAAAGGTATAGATAAAAAAAGGCAGGTATTCTGTTGCTTTACCTATGAGGATTAGGTTGAGCTCTATTTTGCTGCCCGGTGGGATAATCTTTGGATCTTGAACTTCGAGCTTTGAACCTTGAATTTTAAACTTTGAACTTATTTCAGGTGGCTCTATTACAAAGGGATGAGGGACCTTTTCATATTTATTCATATTCATTATCTCTGCGCCCTCATTTGAGGGAGTTTCAAAGACATAGGCATAGATGCATCTTGATTTGAGCATGCAATCAAGACAGTCCTGCCTTTTTAAGGCACAGACAATCCGCCTGAACATATTTCCAAAGCCACCCCTGAATGTAGAACCTTTGTAGTAGGGCAGATGAAGTTCCTCAATTGCCTCAAGGGTGAGGGTGAATTTCTGATAGGGTATCTGCATCTCGTTAAAGCTCCCCCTTTACAATCTTAATGGCAGTGTCTGTTAAAAACTTTTTTATCTCCTCTGAAGGCACAGGCCTTATCCATTTTATCTCTGTATCAAGAAGACTGTAGTCAAACTCTCCAAGTATCTTCGCAATATAAAGAGGTGGAACACCTGCTACCTTGCTATGGACATCTGTAAGAGCCTGTTTAAGGTTTATGCCATCTTTCAGGAGGAAATAGATATCTACAATGTCCTTTGGCATTGCCCTGTCCATAACTGCTGTGAGCTTGTTTGTAAGGATATTTTCCTTTGAATCAATAAGGCCAAATTGTGGGTGTTTTACCAGGTCTCCTATATGGGCAGGTACATCATTGACGAGCTCTATCTTGAGTTGTCTTTGAGATACGAAAATTCTGTAAAAATATTCACCCCTGTAATCAACCTCAACATCTTCAAAGACCTGTGATAGTTTATTAACCTGGATTTCTGCAAGTTTCTCAAAATTACTCAGATAGTTCACAAAATAATCAAGGTCGTCAGAAAAACGGTGTTTATAATAAACCCGCGAAAGAACAGTCCCGCCTGTTAAATAAAAAGGAGAACCCTTAAATACCTCAATAGCCTTATCCTGAAGTGGATAAAGAGTTTGATAGTAATATTCGGCAAGCAAAGTCCATTCCCTCTTTTACAGTCTTAAATCTTACCTTTTTTTTAACCTCATCTGTCCATAGTTCACAGAGCTTTTCAGGTGAGATTACCTTGACAATCTTAAACCAGTTTACACTCTCCAGCAGCCTTGCAACACAGAAGGCCCTGTCTGGCCATTTTTTTACAAGCCTTCCTTCAATAATGGCAAGGAACTCCTCTGGTGTGAGATTCAGGTCCCAGAGACACTGCCTGAGGATACTACGCTGTTCCTCTGTCAGGGGTTTTTCTTCCATG
>JBDOIG010000063.1:0-5637 GCA_041082235.1 Thermodesulfovibrionales bacterium
CTACAATTGCATTGCACTTAAAATTTTGGATATTATATAAAAAGGCCTCTGCAAAGGGGGTGATTATATGAATCTTCATGATGAAATTGCAAGGGTTGCCTATGAACTTTATCTGAAGAGGGGATGTGTTCATGGTCATGACCTTGATGACTGGCTGGAGGCGGAATTAATAGTTCTTTCAAGGCACGCAGGCCAGGAGATTGAGGAACCTGAGGAAGAAAGCCCTGCTGAAGAGGTAAAAACAATAGAGACAGCAGGGACAGAAGAAACAGTGATAGAAGAAACTGAGCTGCCTATAATAGAAATGAAAAAAGGAAGCAAAGCCATGAAAAGGGGATCAAGGAAGAAAGGTTTAAAAGCTGCTTAGACTTTTAAACCTTTCCTGTATCCTGATCATTGTCGCCTTATGAAGGCGGGCAGGCATATATTGCTATTCCTTTATATTTCTGCCAACACTTTCAGGAATAAATTGTTAAAGCCTTCCATATGCTAAAATATACTCTATGCAAAAGAATGCTGAACTGTTACTTTCGCCACCGATTTTATTTTGTCTTCTTGTTATTGCCTTTTTGAGCCTCATAAATAATGTCAGTGCCCTCACCCTTGAGGAGGCACTGGAGCTTGCAAGGCAGAATCTTCCTGAATACAGGTCAAAGATATACGAGAGAGAATCAAGGCTTTATGAATACAGGGCAACCCTTTCACCCTATTTCCCAAGCCTTGACCTTGCCCTTTCTGAGAAAAAATTTTATGTAGAGCCAGAGGACTACAGGCTGAGGAGCCTTGAGCTCAGACTGAGTTATATACTCTATGATGGTGGGAAGAGATACAGTCAGAGGCTTTCCTCAAGAACACTTCTCGGAATTTCTGATGAAAATCTGAGAGAATCCCTCCTTAATCTCCATTATAATGTGAAACTCAGCTTTTACAATTCCCTGGCAAAGAGGGAAATCCTTATACAGAGAAGGAGACAGTTAGAGTATGCAGAGAAAGACTATGAGGTGGCAAAGGGAAGGCATGAGCTCGGAGTTGCAAGGCTTTCTGATGTACTTCAGGCATCTGTGAGGCTTGAGGAGGCAAGATACAGGCTCATAGAGGCAGAGGGTGAATTGAGCAAGGCACTTTCTGAGCTTTCTTCTCTTATCGGGATACAAGTAAAGGAAGAGGAGCTTGAAGGAGAACTTTATGAGCCTGAGATGATACCAGAAAGACCTGCACTCATTGAGCTCGCGATGAATTCACCTGAAGTAAAAAGGGTAGAATATCAAAAGAACCTGAGCATTTCTGAGAGGACAACCGTAAAGAGCGATTTTCTCCCGCATCTTTATCTTGATGCCACCTATACAAAGAATTCTTATTCAGGCTCAAGACTCTATCCTGATGAAGAAAAAATGATAGGTCTGAGGCTTACATTTAATATATTTGAGCTCGGGAAGTTTTTCAGATTAAAGGCAACAGGTTCATCAATAAGTTCAAAGGAGGAGGATATAAAGGAGATAAGGAGAAGCCTGGAACTCAGGATAACAAGGTCTTATGAGGATCTGATAACAGAGATCAGGAGGCTTGAGGTTGCAAAGGAGCAATTAAGATTTTCAGAGCAGAATTATGAACAAGCCTTCGGTGAATATAAGGTAGGCAAAGGAGACATACTTTCCCTTATTCAGGCAGAGTCACTGCTTGCTCAGGCAAGGGAAAGGCTTATACTTTCAAGGCTGAATATATTGAGTGCCCTGACAGCCCTTGAAAGGACCGCAGGGATAATGGAGTGAATTATGAAATGGAGAATTTTTATTATAGCTATTGTTGTGGCTGGTGTGATCGGCTTTATATTTTTAAGACCTTTATTTATTAAAGAAGAGCTAAAGGTCCTTGAGACAGCTACTGTAAAGAGGGGAGATATAAAGGGAGTGCTTGTTGAGACAGGGATAATCAAGCCACAGGTAGGTGCGGTTGTGAAGATTGGCACAAGGGCAACAGGCACAATAACTAAAATGTATGTAAAGATCGGTGACAGGGTAAGAAAGGGTCAGCTCATTGCCCTTATTGATGACAGGGAGATAAAGGAGCAGATTGCCCAGTCAAAAGCAGCACTCAGCCGCCAGGAAAATACCCTGAAACAGATAGAGCTTACCTATCCTGAAAGGATCAGGGAGGCAAGGGCAAATTATGAGTATGCAAAACTTAATTATGAAAGAGAAATGGAATTATTAAAAAGGGAATTCACAACAAAGGAATCTCTTGACAGGGCAAAAAAAGAACTTGAGATTGCAGAGGCAAATTTCAAAAGACTCCAGGATGAATATGAAACGCAGCTCGGTATCACAAAGGCCTCAATAGAGGAGATAAAGGCACAGATCAAACAGCAGGAGACACGGCTCTCCTATACAAGGATATATTCTCCAATAGATGGTATTGTCTCTGATGTCACTATTCAGGAGGGCGAGACTGTTGTTGCCGGGCTTCAGGTTGCAAATCTTATAACTGTCTTTGATCCCCTGAGTCTTGAGATGTGGATATATGTTGATGAGGCAGACATAGGAAGGGTAAAGATAGGTCAGGCTGTGGAATTCTCTGTTGATACCCTTCCAGATAAGTCCTTCCATGGCAGGATTGAAAAGATATATCCCCAGCCTGTTGTGAAGGACAACATTGTCTATTATCTTGCCATAGTAAAGGTATCAAGGCAGGACGCACAGTTTCTCAGGCCTGAGATGACAACCCATGTAAGGATTACCTTTGATGAGAAGAGGGATGTCCTTGTGGCGCCAAATTCTGCAATAAAATTTGAAGAGGGAAGGCAGATTGTCTATAAGGTCACAGACCAAGGCACTGTGGAAAAGGTTCCTGTAAAGATTGGCTTAAGGAATGAAGAGATTACCGAGATAATCTCAGGATTGAAAGAGAATGACAGGGTTGCCACAAAGCTTGTGATTCCCCTGAAGGCAAGACCTCCTGAGAGGCAGCAAAGATAACCATGGCTCAAGAGCCTCTCTGTATTTTGACTGATATAAAGAAGACCTATCATGTTGGAGAGATTTATATTGAAGTCCTCAAGGGAGTTAATCTCGAGATAAAAAAGGGAGAATTCATTGCCATAATGGGAGCCTCTGGCTCAGGAAAGACAACCCTTCTTAATATAATAGGCTGTCTTGACAGGCCGAGCTCTGGAAGATATATCCTTGCAGGAAAAGAGGTCTCAGGACTCAGTGATGAGGAGCTTTCAGAGATAAGGAACAGGCACATTGGCTTTGTCTTTCAGAATTTTTATCTCCTGCCCTATGCAACTGTCCTTGAGAATGTCCTTCTACCAACCTTATACAGAAGTTCTGGTTCTTCTCAGGATGCAATGGAGATACTCAGGCTTGTTGGTCTTTCTGACAGGGCAAGGTTCAAGCCAAGTCAGCTTTCTGGAGGTCAGCAGCAGAGGGTTGCTATTGCAAGGGCATTGATAAATGACCCTGACCTCATACTTGCTGATGAGCCAACAGGCCAGCTTGATAGCTCCACAGCAAAGGAGATAATGAATATCCTCAGGGAATTAAACACCAGGGGGAAGACTATTATACTTGTCACCCATGACAATAACATTGCCTCCTATGCAAAAAAAATAATCTACATGAAGGATGGATTGATTACTTGATAAAGATGCCTACTGCTCCTTCTTTGGATGGCACCTTTCACAGTCTTCCAGAGGGAATGCCACACTTAAATGACAGACACCACAGAACTGTCCCTGACGTATGCGTGTCATATAGAAAAGTTTGGTTGTCTTTTTCTTTATATTAAATATGTCCGGATGGCAGATGTTACATTCAAGCCATTCATTATGTACTTTATGAGGAAATACAGCAGAGGGGAAATTTGATTTTTCAGCCTCAAGCACTACATTTTCATTAAATGTCATACCCTCTGGAGGTTTTATAGTAAGATAATGTGCAGGTTTAATGAGGCCTTCTCTCAGGGCAGCGACCCAGTCCACACCATTACCATACCTTGCCTTTGGAAGACCTGCCAGTTCTGAAAACTTCTCCTTGCCTGTGTCTCTTCTTCCGCTGTGGCATTTTTCACAATCGGCAGGGTTCTCATGACCGAAGAGGTCTTTACCATCATGACAGGCTCCACAGAACTTACCACTCCTGTTCAGGCTCTCTGTTATCCTCGTGGTATTTACCTTCATGTTGAATTCAAGCTCAAAGTGGCATACCCTGCATGTATGTTTTCTTCTGTGAATCCAGTGGGAGAAGATTACCGCCTTCACATTATTTTTCTCTGAAGTCCTGTTTATAAGAATATTACCGTATTTATCAGGTGAGACCGCCCATGTCTCCATCAAACCTGTAAGTAGAAACAATGGTATTAATAGTGTTAATAGAAGTGTTTTGGATGACATATGAGTCTCCTTGTATTTTTTGTTTTTTTTAAAGCATAGTAAAAAATAAAGGCCCTGTCAAGTGCGGGGGAACATAAAAGTAATAATGCCCTATGTTAAAATATTGCCATGCATTACAGGCCCATAAATCTTAAAGGACTCAGGACTTACTCCATTAAGAAGAGAAAGAGCAAGGTAAAAAAAGAATTCCTTGCCACTCCTTATAAAAAGGGAGGCTCATTTGGGGAGTTCATTAATAGCCTTCCTGATATCCTCCAGGCAAGGTCATTAAAAGAGCTTGCAAAAGCTATTATAAATGCAAGAAGGCAGGGCAGGCCTGTTGTGCTTGGGATGGGTGCCCATGTGATTAAGGTAGGACTTTCTCCTGTTATTAATGACCTTATAAACAAAGATATAATTACAGCCATTGCTACAAACGGGGCATGCATTATCCATGACTTTGAGCTCAGTTACGCAGGCCATACCTCAGAGGATGTACATGAAGAGATAAAGACAGGTATGTTTGGAATGGCCAGAGAGACAGGTGAGCTCCTCAACAGGGCAATAAAATATGGTGCCAAAAAGGGTATAGGTATCGGAAGGGCAGTTGGACAATTCATTGAAAAGAAGAGACTTCCTCACAGGGAACTGAGTATATTCAGGACTGCCTTCATAAAGGATATACCTGCGACAGTCCATGTTGCCATAGGAACAGATATAATACACATGCATCGGTCTGCTGACGGTGCTGCTATTGGAAAGGCAAGCCTTCTGGACTTCAGGCTTTTCAGCTCGGTAGTTTCAAAACTTGAAGGCGGGGTGTACATAAATCTCGGTTCAGCAGTTATTATGCCAGAGGTCTTTCTAAAGGCACTCACAATTGCGAGAAATCTCGGACACAGGGTGGAGAATATTACCACTGCAAATATGGACTTTATTCAGCATTACAGACCCCGTGAGAATGTCCTCATAAGGCCGACAAATCTTGGTGGACAATATTTTGCCATTACAGGACACCATGAGATAATGTTTCCATTACTTGCAGCGATGATAATAGAGGAGATATAGAAATGACACCAAGGGTTGATGAGGAAAAGTGCATTGGCTGTGGCACCTGCCAGGAGATATGTCCTGCGGTATTCTTTGTTGATGAGACCACAGGGAAATCCCGGGTTGTTGACCCTGATGGCTGTGATTATGCTGGCTGCTGCGAGGCAGCTGCAGAGAACTGTCCTGTGGAGGCAATCACACTTGAAGGGTAAAGCCCC
>JBDOIG010000072.1:0-10036 GCA_041082235.1 Thermodesulfovibrionales bacterium
TTTTCTTTATCCTCAATTGCACCATCAATCAATGTCTCGGCAAAGCCCTTTATGGCTGTAATAGGTGTCTTTATCTCATGGGCAACATTTGCCACAAAATCCCTTCTGATCTGTTCAAGTCTTTTGAGCCTTGTTATATTATGAAAGGTCATTACAATACCTCTTTCATTCCCTGAAAGCTCCACAGGTGATGATGTTACCAGCAGATCCTTTTCACCTTTAAAGGATATCTCCCTTGATATAGTCTCATTGACAAGCCTTGAACCCTCAAGTAATGAGAGCAATTCAGCATCTCTCAATATCTCTGTGGCTGTTAAATCCCTGCAGGTATGATTTAAGCCAAGCAGTTCTTTAAGGCTATCATTGATAAGTAAGACCCTGCCATTTTTATCAATTATTAACAGACCCTCTTTCATGTTCTTCAATACATTCTCTACTGTCTGCTTCTCCTTCTTCACTTCTTCAAGTCTTGACTGAAGCTCCTCTGCCATATGCAGAATATGTCCTGCAAGCCTGCTTAATTCAGTTTCCTCTGCAAGAAAAACTCTATTACTGAAATCACCCTGAGCTATCCTGTCTGTAAACTCTATAATCTCCATGACCTCTCTTCTTAATCTTTTTGACCTTTGAAACCATATGAAGAATACGCCCACAAGAACAACAAGGGTAGAGATTATGATTGGCATCCGTATCCTTGATATATCAGCCTTTATCCTGTCAAGGGGCATTGATAATCTTATGAAGAACTTTTCAGAACTGTTCCTTTCACCACCAGAAGGACGTTCAGCAAGAATTGCCACATAAATAAAATCCTTTTTTAAGGTGTTGCTAAATCTTATAGAACTGCCAGTACCTGAAAGCATCGCCTCCTTTATCTCAGGTCTATTAAGATGGTTCTCCATCTTTGAAGAGGATTCATCAGAATCTCCGAGGACCTTACCTGTTTCAGAGATTACTGTAATCCTTGCACCTGTTTTTTCTTTATAAGTCTTACAGAAATTATTAATATTCCTTTTTTCTGGAAGCATATCCTTAAGTATTACTGCCTTTGTGAGGAGGTCAGCTCTCATCTGGGAGATATAATGTTCTTTCACAAAAAGGGACAAATAAATCTCAAGGCTCACGACAAGAAGAATTGTGATAAGAACAGAGCAGGTAATTGTCCTCTTATTCATTATTTTTTCCAGACTCCTTGGTCTCTTCCAAGTAATATCCTGCACCCCTTCTGGTTTTTATGAATCTTGGTCTTGAAGGGTCATCCTCTATTTGTTGCCTCAGCCTCCTTATATGGACATCCACTGTCCTTGGCTCCACATAGACCTCATTTCCCCATATGGCATCAAGGAGCTGTTCCCTTGTAAAGATCTTTCCCCTTCTCTCAGCAAGATACAGAAGGAGTTTGAACTCCGTGGCACTCAGCCTGACCTCTTCTCCTCTTACCTTTACAATATATCTTCCCCTGTCTATCTCAAGGTCTCCTAATCTCAGGACCATCTCTTCAGATGCATCAACCCTTCTTGAAGCCCTTCTCAATAATGCCCTTACCCTTGCTATGAGTTCCCTCGGGCTGAAGGGCTTTGTCACATAATCATCAGCACCGAGTTCAAGGCCTATTACCCTGTCAATCTCCTCAGACTTTGCTGTGAGTAATAATACCGGGAGGTGGGAAAGTCTTGAATCTGCTCTAATCACCTTCAGTATCTCAAGGCCATCCATGCCAGGAAGCATCAGGTCCAGTATCACAAGGTCAAAATTATCATTTTTTAATTTTGAAAGTGCATCCGCTCCATCATAGGAGGCAAAGGTCAAAAAACCATCTTTTTTAAGATTATAGGAGACAAGCTCCACGAGGTCTTTTTCATCATCCACAATGAAAATCTTTTTCATAACTAATATTACAGTATATCCAGATACACTGGCAAGAACAGTCGGTTGTCAGAGCTCAAAGGTCGGTAGATTACAGAGCATAGGTAACATTATGTGATAAGCAATGCGTTAACTGTGATGGGTAATGAGTGAGGCGTGATGAGTATGAGCTATGGTATTTTTCTCATCCAGAACACCCATGACACTTCGGGTTACTCATCAGTCTTCATGATGGGTTTTTCCATCCACGGGTGTATAATAAAAATATAATTAAAAGAAGACTAAAATGGTTAATTTTGGAGCTACTTATGAATCGGCTTATTAATGAAAGCTCAGCCTATCTGAGGCATTCTGCCTCTCAAAGGATAGACTGGTATCCCTGGTCAGAAGAGGCCTTTGAAAGGGCTCGGAAGGAAGATAAACCTGTTTTTTTAAGCTCAGGTGCCATCTGGTGTCACTGGTGCCATGTAATGGCAGAAGAGGCCTTTAATAACAGTGAAGTCATAGAGATTCTTAACAACAACTTTATCTGCATAAAGATTGACAGGGATGAGAGACCTGATATAGACAGAAGGATGCAATTGGCTGTACAGGCAACCACAGGTACTGGTGGCTGGCCCCTTAGTGTATTTCTTACTCCTGATGGAAGGCCTTTCTTTGGTGGAACCTATTTTCCGCCTGATGATGCCTATGGAAGACCAGGGTTCAAAAAGGTCCTTAGAACCGTAATTGATTTTTATAGAAAGCATAAAGAGGAACTTTTTGAGCAATCATCAAGGCTCATGAATCTTTTATCTGAAACTAAAAATATCAAGGGAGATATTGGATTTAATCTTATTGAAATAGCAAAATCTCACATAATCTCCAGTTTTGACCCTCAGAATGGAGGCTTTGGAAGGACTCCAAAATTTCCCATGCCAGGTGCAATAGAGTTTGTCATAAACAGGTTGTTTTTTGAGGGAAAAGAGAGTTTTTTAAATAAAATTCTTAGCACCACACTTGCAGCGATGGCCAGAGGTGGAATCCATGACCAGCTCGCTGGAGGATTTCATAGATATTCTACTGATGAGGCATGGATAATCCCCCATTTTGAAAAGATGGCTGATGATAATGCATGGCTATTGAGAAATTATATTGATGCCTACATGCTCACTGGTTTTAGCTATTTCAGGGAAGTGGCAGAGGGGATAATAAACTTTGTCCGGTCAACACTCTCTGACCCGGATGGTGGTTTTTATGCCTCTCAGGATGCTGATGTCAGCCCTGATGATGAAGGCGGAGCTTTTACATGGACCTATGATGAGCTTAAGGCCTTGCTTGATGAAGAGGAATTAAGAGTGCTCACACTCCATCTCTTTCATGATAGGGGCTCAATGCATCACAACCCAAATAAAAAGGTACTATTTGTGGTGGAGACCCATGAGGAGATTGCATTAAGACTTGGCATGGAAGAAAAAAGAGTTAATGAGATTATAAAAAAAGCAAAAGAAAAACTTCTCAGATATCGCAATACAAGAAAACAACCCTTTGTGGATAAAAACCTCTATACATCCCTTAATGCAATGATGATAACCTCTTTTTTAAAGGCTGGAAGGTATTTGCATGAGGAAAACTGCAAAGAGTATGCCTTAAAGACACTTAAGAAGATATTTAATTTAAGATACAGGGATGACCAGTTGTTTCATTCTGAAAATGTCAAAGGAATGCTTGAGGATTATATTTACTTGATTGAGGCCCTTCTATCAGCCCATGAGGTTACAGGAGAAAGGGATTATCTCAGCAGGGCTATAGAATTAATGGACAGGGTTATTAGTGAATTCTATGATGCTGTTTCAGCAGGTTTCTTTGATACAGAAGCACCTGTTATTGGCATAAGGTTGAAGACCATAGAGGATATACCCCACCCCTCAGCAAATAGCCTTGCCATCATTGTGCTCCTTAAACTTTTCCATCTTACAGACAGGAATGATTATCTAAAACTTGCTGAAGACTCACTCAGGGCCTTTTCAGAGAGGACAAAAGAAAATGGTATGTTTTCTGCCTATTATTTTGTGGCACTTGATATGTATTTTAATATGATAAGGCTCTCAATTCATGCTCCAAAAGACAGTGAGCTTTCAAAAACTGCACTTAATTTCTTCAGGCCCTATATTGCGCTCCGATATGAAGAGCATGATGACTTTTTCTTTTATGAAAAAAAAGACTTTGTTATTCCCTGTCTCAGGGAAAGATGCCTTGAACCTATCTTTGACAGTGAAGGGCTTGTGAATTTTCTAAAAGTAGCTAAATTAAAGTCCTGACATTTTGAGAAGATGATAAAACACCCATGCAAGTCCAAAGCATGCTGGTATGGTAAGTATCCAGGCAAGTATTATGTTCCCGCCTATGCCCCATCTAACTGCTGAAAGCCTTTTTGATGCACCCACTCCCATTATTGTTGAAGATATAACATGGGTTGTTGAAAGGGGAAGTCCTATTCTTGAGGCTACCTCAATGACTGTCGCGGCAGAGGCCTCTGCTGCAAATCCATGTATTGGTCTTAAATGAACAAGCTTTACTCCAAGTGTCTTTATTATCCTCCATCCTCCAAAGGCAGTACCAAGACCCATGGCAGTAGCACAGGTGAGGATAACCCATACAGGGACATGGAAATCTTTAAGGCCATAATAACTCACCAGTGCCATGGTTATAACACCCATACTTTTTTGGGCGTCGTTATTTCCATGGCTGAAGGCCATGTAGGCTGCTGAGACTATCTGGAGTTTATTAAATATCCCTGAGACAAGAGCAGGTGATGACCTCCTGAAAAGCCAGTAAAGTAAGACCATCAATAACCATCCAAGTGTGAATCCTATGAGTGGTGACAGGAAAAGACCTGAAAGCACCTTGACAACACCTTTGTTTATAATTACCTGTGTGCCTGCTGTGGCAACACCAGCTCCAACTATTCCAGAGAGTATGGCATGGCTTGAGGAGGTAGGTAGTCCGAGATACCATGTAAAGATATCCCATATAATAGCAGCAAGGAGGGCTGAAATCACTGTAAGCTGGGTTATACAGAAGTTCTGCACAAGGCCTGCTCCAACAGTCTTTGCAACAGCGGTTCCTGAAAGGGCACCAAGAACATTCAGAATTGCAGCCATAGTTACAGCAGTCTTCGGTGAAAGAACTCTTGTGGATACAGAGGTTGCTATGGCATTTGCCGAGTCATGAAAGCCATTTATAAAGTCAAAGATGAGGGCAAGGACTATAACAGTTATCAGTAATAAGAAGGTTTCAGGCATGCTTCAGCACTATTGCCTCAAGAATATTTGCAACGTCCTCACACCTATCTGAGGCATCCTCAAGATGTTCATATACTTCCTTCCATTTAATAATCAGTATAGGGTCATTTACATTCTCAAAGAGGTTTGCAAGGGCATCTCTGAAGTCCCTGTCCATCCTGTTTTCAAGTCTGTTAATCTCAATACAGTATTCCTGAACATGGGAATAATTTTTCTCCTTTAATTTTTTTATTGCCTTCTGCATGACCTCTGCTGTCATCAGGATATTCTCTGCCATTGCATTAACCTCTTTTGTTGGTTCTGTTATCTTGAATACAGCAATCCTGTCAACAGCAGCCCATATAAGGTCAAGGACATCATCAAGCCGTGAGGCTAAGGCATGAAGGTCTTCTCTATCAATGGGTGTGATAAAGGTCTTATTTAGCTTTCGCATGATATCATGGGTGAGCATATCTCCGTCCTGCTCCACCTCATAAATCTCCTTTGCCCTTGCAGGAATATTATCAAATCTCTCTGTTAGAGCCACAAGGAGTTCTGCTGCCTTCTTTATATTGGAAGCAGCGTGATCAAATATCTCAAAGAAATCTATTTCCTTTGGAAAAATTCGCATAGCAACTAATAGAATAGCCAAGTTTCTGGATTTATGTCAAATTGAATCATCTCATAGGTCAATAAAATATTTAAAACTATTCAGGTCTTTTGATAATAACCTCTATCTTTCCTTTAAGAAGTTCTGCAAATCTCTTTGCATCCGATTCTGTACCAACTATGGAGGCATAATGCATTGGTATAGCTATCTTTGGCTTTATATCAAGGGCTGCCTGAGCCGCCTCATCTGCTGTCATCACATAGGTGCCCGAAACAGGAAGAAGGGCTATATCCACATCCTTGAATGTCTTCATCTCAGGGATATGATCTGTGTCTCCCGCAATGTATATCCTCTGTTTGTTAACCTTAAAGATATACCCCACCCATCCATTAGCCTTCGGATGGAATTTCTTATTCATATTATAAGCAGGAACTGCCTCAATCTCTATGCCACTTACATTTATCTTATCACCTGGTTTTACAATCTTTATATTTCCTGATAGTTTGTCTGCACAGTCTTTTGGAGCAACTATTATTGTATCTGGGCCCTGAATCATCTTTACATCTTCAGGTGAGCAATGGTCATAATGCTCATGTGTTATAAGTATAATATCTGCCTTATCCTTTTCCCTGAGTTTAAAAGGATCAGTAAAGATTATTTTTTCTCCTACAATCTTGAAGGTATCATGTCCGAACCAGTGAATGTTCTCTACCATATTTAATACCTCCTTAGTACCCCAAAAAATCTGGTGATTTTTCGGGGACCCAGATTCTGATATATCAGATGACCCTGCTACTGCAGGTCTTACAGATAGAAAGAGAAAGAAAACCACAAAACTTATAAAAATTTTAATCATGGTTACCTCCTTAATACTTCCACAGTTTTCTTAAAAGCTCATCCTCTTCCTTGTTCAGCTCCTCAATGCGGGTATTCAGCTCCTTAACACTTTTTTCAAGCTCCTCTTTTCTCTTCTCAAGTTCTCTCTTCTTTCTGATTGCAAGGACACGACCCTCCCTTCTTATCTCCTGATTTAGTTTTTCAATATCCTCTGTTACAGTATCAGCTTCCTTTTTAAGAGCCTCTTTTTCCTTTTGAATTTCTTCAAGCCGTAACCTTATCTCCTCTTCACTTTCAGCACCCGGCGCTGTTACCTCACCACCGGTCACCGCTACCTCATCGGTACTTTGAGGCTCTTCATCTCTAACTGTTAGTTCATCACCAGCAGTTGACCTTATCTCTTTTATCTCCACTATATCAGCACTGTCTATATCTATGACCCCGCCTGATTTAAAAAACTGTATCCTGTGATCAATTTTTTTATAACTCTCCACTATTATGGATGAACCATTCCTGAGGACTATCCTGTAAGCAGAAAGGGCATCAGAGGGGAAGGTTAAAAGAGTTAAACTAAAAGCAAGGGAGCAGCTCCACACTACTGACCTCTGCACCAGAAAATCTGCAATTTTCTGGAAATTCCGTCTGCTGTCCTTTTCAGCCATACCTTATCCCTTAACCTGCAATTAATTCTATAATCTTATCTGCAGGTATTGCCCCGGGAATAACCCTTCCATCAGGAAGGATAATACTCGGTGTTGAGCTTATACCAAGCTCTCTTCCAAGGGAGATATTTTTATCAATCTGATCCGTCTCACAGTCTGGCTGGGGTGGAACCCTGCCTTCAAAGTTATTCTCAAGCAGCTCAAGGGACTTCTTACATTGAATGGACTTTGCCTTCCAGTAGGCATCTTTGTGATTGGGCAATGGGAAGAGTTTTATATAAAAGGCTATATCCTTTCTCTTTTCAATTACCTGTTTTAGCTCTCTGTGAAGTTTTGCACAGAATGGGCAATCAGGGTCCGTGAATACTATTACCCTGTATTTTGCCTTCTTATCACCCATCAGAATGGCATCGCTTAGTGGAATCTTTGAAACATCTATTTTATTAAGCTCAATGAATCTCTCCTGGGTTATGTTCTTTGAAGTCCTGAGCTCCACTATCTGACCGATCATTAAAAACTTCTTTGAAAAATCCAGATAAATAATCCCCTTCTTGCCATCCTTCTGAATGGATATCTCCCAGAGTCCCCTTGCAGGTGCCTGTGAAACAGATGTAACCTTTACAGTTTTAAGCTCGGCTATCCCGCCTTCTTTAAGGATATTTTCTGCCTCCTCAGGCTTCAGGGTATGACAGTCCTTACACTCTCCACCACAACCTCCGAAACTCAGGACCTGAGATGCTGAAAGGCTTAGGCTTATAAGCACCGCAGCAGCGAAACAGAGTAAAAGAGTAGCAGCACTGAAGAAATTGCTCATCTTATTATCTCTTGACATTCAATATACCCTCCATCTGCAGTATCTTCTGGATAATTCCAGAAAGCTGAAGTTTATCCCTCACCTGAAGTATAAGCTCCAGATGAGCCCTTTTATCAGGTGTTGAAAAGGCCTTCACACCAGATATATTAACATTGAAAGAAGATATAAGGCTACTGATACTTGCAAGTATCCCTGGCTTATCAAGTGTCTCTATATAAAGCTTTGCAGGTGCAAGGGAATCATCTGCCTTCCATGTAACCTCTATTATCCTTGCCTCATCAACTGCGAGTTTTTCAAAATTGGGACATCCCCTTCTGTGAATTGTCACCCCCCTACCCCTTGTCACATATCCCACAAGGTCATCACCCGGTACAGGGTAACAACATCTTGATGTGTGATAGAGTATCTCATCCATACCTTTAATACTTATTCCTTTGACAACCTTTTGCTTTTGAGGTTCCTGTTTCTGGACAGACTTTGTTTTTTCAGGGATAAGTTTATGGATTATCTGCTGGGCGGAGACCTTTCCGTAACCAACAGATACAATAAGCTCTTCATAGGTTTTCATGTTAAAGGCCCTTGCAAGCTCTTCCTGCTTGAGTTTAAGTGCATTAAAAGGAATCTCGTGTTTTCTGAGCTCATCATCTATAAGCCTGGTACCGAGCTCAAGTGCCTGCTTCCGTTCAGCAGTTTTTATCCATTGCTTTATCCTGCTGCGGGCTTTCTGAGTGACCACAAAGCTAAGCCAGTCCTTTGATGGGACATGATTGGGTGCGATAATTATCTCAACGGCATCTCCACTCTTAAGTTTATACCTCAAGGGAACAAGCTTCCCATTCACCTTTGCACCAACACATTTATTGCCAACCTCTGTGTGAACAGCATAGGCAAAATCTACAGGTGTAGCTCCATAGGGAAGCTCCTTTATCTCTCCCTTAGGCGTGAAGACATAAACAACGTCTGAGACAACCTCACCCTTTACCGCCTCAAGGAATTCTCTTGGATCCCTGTGTTCCTTAAGGGAATTTACCAGCTCCCTGAGCCAGGCAATATATTTTGCATCCCTTTCATCAAAATGGCCCTTCTCCTTATATTTCCAGTGAGCAGCAATACCCTGTTCTGCTATCCTGTGCATCTCTTCTGTCCTTATCTGAAATTCAACCCTCTCTCCCTGTGGTCCCACCACCGTGGTATGAAGTGACTGATACATGTTTGACTTTGGCATGCTTATGTAGTCCTTGAATCTTCCCGGAACCGTTGCCCAGAGGGAGTGAATTACTCCGAGGATATGATAGCAGTTTGCCACTGTGTCTGTAATTATCCTTATACCGAGGACATCATAGACCTCTTCAAAGGGTATCTTCTGCCTGAGCATCTTCTGATATATGCCGTAATAGTGTTTTACCCTCCCTGTTATGGAGGCAGGGATATCTTCTGCCTTCAGCCTTTCTTCAAGTGTATTGATTATGGCCTGAATATATCCTTCCTGCTCTACCTTTCTCTTTGCAACCTTCCTTACAAGGTCCTGATAAAGGTCAGGCATAAGGACCTTAAAAGAGAGGTCTTCAAATTCTGTCTTCAGCCAGCCAATTCCAAGCCTGTTTGCAAGGGGTGCATAGATCTCAAGGGTCTCCTCTGCTATTGCCCTCTGTTTCTGTTCGGGAAGATACTGGATGGTTCTCATGTTATGAAGCCTGTCAGCAAATTTTATCATTATCACCCTTATGTCTTCTGCAACAGCAAGGAGCATCTTCCTGAAGTTTTCTGCCTGTGCCTCCTGCTTTGTCTTGAACTGGAGCTTTGACAGCTTTGTAAGACTATCAACAAGAAAGGCTATCTCTTTCCCGAACATGTCTTCAAGGTCTTCCCGCGTTGTACCTGTATCCTCAATGGTGTCATGGAGAAGACCTGCTCCAATAGTAAGCACATCCATCTTTATATCTGCCAGTATATCTGCAACTGCAAGGGGATGACTGATGTATGG
>JBDOIG010000095.1:0-1022 GCA_041082235.1 Thermodesulfovibrionales bacterium
TGCCTATCTTGATGATGGCACGATGGTGGTTGTGGAAAACGGAAGAAGGTTCATAGGTAAAAATGTTGATGTTATAGTCACAAGCGTGCTCCAGACAACAGCAGGAAGGATGATATTTACAAGGGTAGCTGAAGAGCATGAAAGAGAAGAGGCAAGGGCAAGATAGGTGATAAGCTGGTGAAGACATTTGCCATTATACCTGGTGCTGGCTCCGGTAAAAGGTATGGAAATGTCTCTAAGGCCTTCCTTTCTCTGAGAGGAAGGCCAGTTATCTCCTGGATCTTTGATATCCTTGAGGGCATGGAAGAGATATCAGAGGTGATACCTGTATTCAGAGATATAGACATGGAAAGGGGTTTAAAACTCATTGAGGATAGGGGGTATAAAAAGATAAAGAAGGTAGCACCTGGCGGTAGAGAAAGACAGGACTCTGTATTCCATGACTTAAATCTCATTACAGAAGCAGATGCAGTTATAATTCATGATGCTGCAAGACCCAATGCACAGCCAGAATTATTCAAGAATGTCCTTAAAGAGCTTAAGGAATGCGATGGGGTTATAACAGCTATTCCTGTCACAGACACCGTAAAAGAGGTTGAAAAGGACCTTGTTGTAAGAACCCTTGATAGAACAAGGCTGAGGCTTGTCCAGACACCCCAGGCATTTAAATTCAGTATCCTGAAAGAAGCCTACAAAAAGGCAATAAAGGAGGGTCTTTATTTTACTGATGACGCAAGTCTTGTAGAGCATTATAATGGAAAGATAAAGGTGGTAATGGGTTCTTATTCAAACATAAAGATAACTGTTCCTGAAGACCTCAAGATACTTGAGGCGCTTCTTTAAAACAGATAGCTCCAATCATGCAGGGTTTAAGAATTGGCATAGGTTATGACTCCCACAGATTTACTGAAGGAAGAAAACTGATCCTGGGAGGGATTGAGATACCTTTCTCTAAAGGGCTCCTCGGCCATTCAGATGGTGACTGTCTTTCCCATGCCATAATAGACAGTCTTCTTGGAGCA
>JBDOIG010000133.1:0-1339 GCA_041082235.1 Thermodesulfovibrionales bacterium
TAATGGGTGATCGGTGATGAGTTTATTTATGACCCGTGATCGGGTGGTTAACTCATTACCCATCCACGCATTACTCATCACGGATTTCGGATTCTTTCCCGACTATCACAAAAAGAGCTTCAGTTGATAACAGCCTCTTTGCCACTCGTATTATATCATCTTTTGTTACTGCCCTGATGTATTCAGGATACCTTTTGAGGTAGTCATCTCCAAGGCCGTAAAATTCAGCTACAGTGAGAAAATCTGCTATCTTTTTTGTTGTGTCAATCCTTCTTGGAAGACTGCCTGTAAGATAGGCCTTTGCATCCTCAAGCTCCTGGTCACTTACGGGTTCTTTAGTTATCCGTTCTATCTCCTCCTTTATCACCTTTATTGCTGCCATGGCAGAGGCATTTTTTGTCTGGAGTTCTATTGCAAAGAGTCCGGGCTCTTCATTTACAGTAAAATAACTGGATACATCATAGGCAAGGCCCATATCATCCCTTATCCTCTGAACCAGTCTTGAGCTGAAGCCTCCGCCACCAAGGATATAATTGAGTACAGAGGCAGCATAATAGTCAGGATCTTTTCTGCTTATACCAGGGAGTCCATATAATATATTTGCCTGAGTGAGGTCTCTGTTTATAATAACAGGCCCTGACCACTTTTGACCCGTAACTTCTTTTTGCCTCAATTGCCTAGCCTCCGTAGCAGGGCCTTTCCATCCTCTAAAGTCCTCAATCAATCCCTCAATCTCCTTTTCACTAATATCTCCAGCTATCACAAGAATAGAGCCATCAGGTCTATAAAATTTTTTGTAGAAATCTATCAGATCCTTTCTTTTTATTGTCTTAATCGTATCAGGATACCCCTCAACAGGTCTTGAATAAGGATGGTCTCTGAATAATTCTCTCCTTAAGGTCTTCATGGCTATATAGGAAGGCTCCTGTTCCTTTTTTATAAGGCTGGTGGTGAGGATGGATTTCTTTTTCTTTAACTCCTCATCAGGAAAAACAGGATAAAATATGATCTCCTTAAAAACCCTGAATAATTCTTGCAGGTCTTTTTTGAGTACAGAGAGAGATATTATTGTATAGTCATAATCTGCACTTGCTGAGA
Organism: Thermodesulfovibrionales bacterium; assembly: GCA_041082235.1. GTDB lineage: Bacteria > Nitrospirota > Thermodesulfovibrionia > Thermodesulfovibrionales > CALJEL01 > CALJEL01. The sequence goes on from JBDOIG010000133.1 coordinate 1,099, forward strand.
TGGAGGCACCATAAAACTCTATTATTTCACTCAGCTCTTCTGCCTTCATGGTCTTTGTCCCTTCAAGGAGCATATCTGCTGCAAGTGAGGCAAGCCCTGCCTTATCTGAAGGTTCATGCCTGGAGCCAGCCCTTATAAGGAGATTTATGGAAACAAGGGGAAGCTCATGCCTTTCTACATGGAGGATGGTAAGACCATTTTCAAATCTCTGTTTTTTTATCTCAAGCTCAAAGGCATTGGA
>JBDOIG010000134.1:0-8559 GCA_041082235.1 Thermodesulfovibrionales bacterium
GGAGATAGGTTGATATTTGCATAAATCCCCGGGTTTAAAGAAAGGGCTTCGCAGGACAACCTCCCTTGTTAAGAAGGCCCTTTTTGATATTATTGGTGAAAAGATTAAGGGTTCTCATTTTCTTGACCTTTACGCAGGAGAGGGAGGAGTGGGTATAGAGGCATTAAGGAGGGGTGCAGATTCTGCAGTGTTTGTTGAAGGCTCAAAAAAGAATGCAGGGGTTATTAATAAGAGACTTTCAGAGCATGGTTTCCTAAGGGCTGAGGTAATAGTTACAGAGGTGGAGAAGTTTTTGAAGTCCTTCAGGGTTCAGCAGAGTTTTGATATTATCTTTGCTGACCCTCCATATGAGTCAGATGAATATGAGATACTTCTTGAGAACCTGCCTCTGTTTAAAGGCATTAAAAAAGATACCATCATCTGCATAGAGCACTTTCATAAAATGATACTTCCAGAGGAGGCAGCAAGTCTTGTATTATTAAAAAGGTATAGGTACGGTGACACAATTTTATCATTTTACAGGAGGAAGGAATGAAAAGGGCAGTCTATCCAGGGACTTTTGATCCCATAACAAATGGCCATCTTGACCTTATTGAAAGAGGCCTGAGGATATTTGATGAGATAATAATAGCAGTTGCTCCGAATCCAAAGAAAAAACCCCTCTTTGATCTCAAAGAAAGGATTGCCCTTATAGAGGAGGCTATTAAGGAATATAAAAATGTAAAGGTAGAGGCTTTTGACTGTCTCCTTGTTGATTATGTTAAACAGAAAGATGCAGTTGCCATAATAAGGGGGTTGAGGGCTGTATCTGACTTTGAATACGAGCTCCAGATGGCACTGATGAACAGAAGGCTTTCAGAGGGAGGGGTGGAGACAGTCTTTATGATGCCCTCTGAAGAGTATAGTTTTTTAAGCTCAACAATAGTTAAAGAGGTTGTCTCTCTCTGCGGCTCTGTAAAGGGCCTTGTGCCAGAGCATGTGGAGAGGGCATTGAAGAAGAAATTTGAATAAAAGAGGGGGAATATTGGAATCCCCCTCCTGATATTATTAGAGACCCTGCCGCCAGACAAACCTGAAGGTCTGGCCACCAAACTTGTAGGAGATGCCGAGGTAATATGCGTTGTACTTATCAGCTCCAGCATAGTCATAATAGAATGGCCCTTTGTTATCAGCAGGACTGGAGACATTTATGCTTGTATCTGCTGCAAATGACAGGTTCCACCAGTGGAGGTATCTTTGCGATGTGTCTCCCGTAATACCATCCCAGTCACCAATTGCGAGCTCAAAATCTCCTGCTAAATCATCAGGCATTGCAAGGTCATTTCCTGTTATCTCTACATAGTCATTTACACTGCTATCCCAGCGATACCATTTCACCTCTACATGAGTAATTGGATCACCAGGCCCAACATCATTACCATTGTTTCTTAATCTTATCGCTGGAACAAAGACAAGAGGATTTCCATTTATATCTACAGGATTAGCGAGTATGAACTCAAACCTGGCAATTTCATTGCCATTCCTTTGTAAGACCCATTGTCCTTGAGGCATCTGAGTTGTGAGTTCCTGAGGTGTATCACCCGTTATAAACTGGAGTCCCCATTCCTTCCACTGACCTGTACTGTCTTTTTTCTTCCAGACAAAGACACCATCTTTTCCCAGAGAGCATACCATCTCATCAGTACCACGTGCCTCCTGTACCCCTGGATTTGTGCCAGTTGTCATTGGATTAGTTTGGTTATATGTTGTGCCATTTATGACAATATCAGATGGTGGAGTAAGTGTGTAAATAATTGAGGCACTTCCGCTACCAGGGCATATTCCATCAAAATCCAATGGTCCATAATAGTCATTCAGGTCAAGATAGAACTGATAACCGGAATAATTTCCAGCCCTATCGTAGTTTGCACCAATATTTGCATAACTACCGGTAAAGGCAAAACTCTGCCTTGCCTCTTTACATTTATTATTTACAATGTCACAGTTCTGGATTACATTTTTCAACGAACGCATGATATTGTCTGCACGGGAAAGGGTCTTGAGGGATTCTCCTGTAACGGTGCTCACTGTCTCTATTGTGTCAGTTGTTTTTTCTGAATCTCCACTGTTTATCAGACCAAGGTCAAAGGAGTCAGCAGTGAATGAACTGATTGGTAATAACATGAGGCTATCATAGTTAGAATTACCTGTGAGCTGGATCATGTCAAGGACTGTTACAGGATTTGTACTAGTATCCACTGTTACGATTAACCAGTCAAGCTCAAAAGAATAAGAATCAGGGATATCAGGAGGTAATTCAATGTCAGGAAACTTATTTTTAAGTTCCTGTACAGTTATAGATTTGGGCAGGACAAAGGAGAAACTTCCATCACTTGAGAATGTCTCACTCTGCCTTAGATATACATTAATTGGGTCAATATTTGCTCCCTGAATCTTTGCAATTGGTATAGCCCAGACATGGTTTGGTATTGCCTGGGCTTGTGCAATGCCCTTTGATATGGACTGGGAGCCTGAAAGGCCAGATAATTTCCCTAAAAGATGAACGCCTTCAATATTGCTTCCACTGCCGCTGCTACCACTGCCACCTCCTCCGCTACAGGCATAAAGGCTGAAAAATAACATCAAGCTTATTATCAATCCCCTTTTCATATCATATACCTTCCTTCCTGTCACCAAAGGTGACAAAACAAATTTTGTTTTCCCCTTAGGGGTACTTATTTTAGAATTCGGATATTTAAGGAATTAACTTTAATGTTCTAACCCTTTGATTTTTGTAAATTTTGACAGAAGAGATAAAAAGGAGGCATATCCTTTTACCCTGAGAATTTTTTCGCTGTTATTTCTAATTGAATCTATCTGAATTCAACTTGTGTTTTGTAATCAAGGAAATATATATCTTATAATAATTAAAAAAACAGGATAAGGAGGTAATCATGCCTAAGGAGGCATTGTTTGTAATTGATATGCTTAATGACTTTGTCCTTGAAGGTGCACCCCTTGAGGTGCCTGATACGAGAAAGGTGCTTCCTGTGATTAAAAAGGAGATTGAGAAGGCAAGGGCAGAGGGTAAACCTGTTATATATATCTGCGACAGCCATGGGCCAGATGATAAGGAATTTGAGAGATTTGGCTGGCCTGCCCATGCGGTAAAAGGTACAGAGGGTGCTAAGGTTGTAAAGGAGCTTGAGCCACAGAAAGGAGATATTATAATTGAAAAGACAACCTATTCTGGATTTTATAATACAAAGCTTGATGAGGCATTGAAAGGTCTCGGGATTGATAGTTTGAGACTCACAGGCTGTGTAACCCATATCTGTGTGATGTTCACTGCCTCTGATGCAACCTTGAGGGGTTATAATGTTACAGTTGTTAAAGATGGCGTTGCAGGTCTCAGCCCTGAAGACCACGAGGCAGGTCTCAGGATAATGAAGAATGTGATGGGAGTAAAGATAGAGTAGCAAAATGCTCCAACCGGTTAGTGATTAAAAGCTAAGCTGATCGCAACATATTTATGGAATAGTTTCTCTTTTGTTGGTTAGTTTTATATTGTCACCTATTTTCATATTTCCTGAAATCACTACATCTCCACCAATCTCAGCAAATTCACAGACCTCCGCAAATCCAGAAACAACTGCGTCACCATATACAGAGGCAAAACCGTAGACCTTAGCATCACCTTTAATGCTCGCATTTCCAAACACCTTTGCATTCCCAAAGATCTCTGCATTTTCTGATACTTCTGCATTCCCAAAAACCCAGGCATTCCCATAAACATAGGCATTGTCAAGTATCTTTGCATAACCGCATATCTTGGCAAAGGGCCCTACATATGCAGTGGGCTCTACATAGGCTGTTTCAGCAACCAGGCCACCTCCATTTGGGTGATGTCTGTATTTTACTCCTTCAATCTCAATCACGTAATCCTGTGTGAATACTTTGACCTCCATATTAACCTCCTTATAATGTTAATTTATGAATCTATAATAAATTATAATCTATTTTAGGGCAGCTGTCAAATTTTATATTTAGATATCTTGATAAATTAATTTTTAGAATTAAAATGGTTGCGATATTTGGGTTAAAATAAGAATAATTTTAAAAATAAATCATCAAGCGGAGGTTTTTATGTTTCACACCGCAGATCCGCAGGATATCATTAATGGCAAGATTACTGATGTCTATTTTGAAAGGACATTGAAGATCCTTAAGGCAAAGGGGATAAACCCCCTTGTGAGGGCAGAGTTTATCGCAAAGGACCTTCCTCAGGGATGGCCCTGGGGTGTTTTTGCTGGGCTTGAGGAGGTCATTGAGCTTGTAAAAAACCTTCCAGTAAAACTCAGGGCAATGAAGGAAGGAACGGTCTTTTATCCCTATGAGCCTGTTATGGAGATTGAGGGCAGGTATCAGGACTTCTGTGTTTATGAGACAGCAATCCTTGGGCTCATATGCCAGGCATCAGGGATTGCCACAAAGGCAGCAAGGTTTAAAAAACTTGCGGGTGACAGGCTCGTAATAAGCTTTGGTGCAAGGAGGATGCATCCTGTGCTTGCTCCAATGATTGAGAGGAATGCCTTCATCGGTGGCTGTGATGGTGTTGCAGTTGTCAAATCAGGTGAATTAATAGGTGAGGGTGCGATGGGCACCATGCCCCATGCCCTTGTACTATGCATGGGCTCAACACTTGAGGCAATCAAGGCCTATGATGAGGTACTTGAACCAGAGATAAAGAGGGTTGCCTTGATTGATACACTTCAGGATGAGAAGTTTGAGGTCATAAATGTGGCAGAGGCACTGAAGGATAAACTCTATGCTGTGAGGTTTGATACACCATCATCAAGAAGGGGGAATTTCTACAGGATACTTGAGGAGTGCAGATGGGAGCTTGACCTCAGGGGTTATAAACATATGAAGTTCTTTGTAAGCGGTGGCATTAAGGAAGAGGACATTCCTCGTCTGAATCCCCTTGTTGATGGCTATGGCATAGGCACATCCATCAGTAATGCACCTGTAATAGATTTTGCTATGGATATAATGGATTTAGAAGGAAGGGCCTTTGCAAAAAGAGGAAAGTGGTCTGGAAGAAAGAGGGTTCTATATTGCAGGGACTGTGACTCAAGGAAGATAGTGCCCTATTCAGAAGTTACCTATACCTGTAAATGCGGGGGCATGCAGGATGAGCTTTTAATCCCTGTTATAGATAACGGAAAGGTCCTTATAGAAAGGCAGTCACCAAGGAATATCAGAGAGTATGTCCTCAGCCAGGTCAGGAAATTAGAGCTGTAAATGTTCACTGTAACACTTGCAATATTTCTCTGGAGCTCCCTCGGTGTTGTGATAAGGCTCTCAGGAATGCCTGTAACTGTCCTTATGTTCTATGCAGCAGTTATCTCAGCTGTAACAACAGGGAGTATGCTCCTTTTAAAAAGAGACTTAATAAGAGGTATCTCCCTGAGGAGTGTTGCACCTCTCTTTGTCCTTGCTCCGGTAAGTCTTATAAATACCTTTACCTTTTTCTATGCCTACAAGAATACCACCATAGCTAATGCTGTACTTACTCATTACACTGCTCCTGTGATAGTGGCATTTCTTGCCCCTTTGATTCTCAAGGAGAGGTTTACATTGAGGACAATTATAGCAGCCCTCATAGCAAGTGCCGGGTTATGGATAATGCTCGGGGTCTCACCCGAGGACTTTTATCATTCACTCCTGAATGGCAGTAAAAACTCCCTTGGAATAATCTCAGGACTCTTTTCAGGCCTTGCCTATGCAATGGTCATAATCCTGATAAGAAGACTGGCACCTCAATATCACCCGGTAGTGATGACATTTTTTCAGAATACCCTTATCGCAATAATGCTCCTGCCTTATTCAGGGACATCAGCTGACCTCATGACAGGCCTCTGGGCCTTTCTGATAATGGGGATAATACATTCCACCATTGCACCGATTTTATATTTTTATGGTATGAAGACCGTTACCGCCACGAAAGGCGGTCTTCTCGGTTATCTTGAGCCTGTATTTTCAATTATCTTGGGCGTGATATTTTTGGATGAACTGGTCGGTATAAAGACCCTTATTGGTGGAACCCTTGTGCTTTTTTCCGGTTACCTGACAATCAGAAAATAAAACCTGCACCTACGAGGTGCAGGTTTTTGTGGCGGTAATAACCCTACGATATCTGGTATAATTTTTTATGTATCATAAAGTACCTACCATATGTCCCTATTGTGGCTGCGGCTGTGGCATTTACTTACATGTTGTAAATGGAAAGATTACAGGTGTCTCACCTCAAAGAGAGCATCCAGTTAATCATGGTTCACTCTGCGTAAAGGGCTGGAATTGCCATGAGTTTGTACAGCATCCAGCAAGGTTAAAAAGACCTCTTATAAGAATAGGTCCTAAGGGAGCTAATGATTTCAGAGAAGTCTCCTGGGATGAGGCCCTGAGCCATATTGCAGAGAGATTGAGCTCAATAAAGAATTCCTCAGGCCCTGATTCAATTGGTTTCCTTGCCTCTGCAAAGTGCACAAATGAAGAAAATTATCTTTTGATGAAATTTGCGAGGGCAGTTATTGGAACAAACAATATTGATCACTGTGCAAGGCTCTGCCATGCCTCTACTGTAAGCGGCCTCAGAGATGCCTTTGGTTCAGGTGCAATGACCAATTCCATAAGCGAGATAAAGGATGCGAGGTTAATTTTTATAATCGGCTCAAATACCACAGAGCAGCATCCCATGATAGCAATGCATATCCTTGAGGCAGTGAGGCGAGGTGCTACTTTAATAGTGGCAGATCCAAGGAAAAACATGATAGCCCGTCTTGCCCATATATACCTTCAACATAAACCAAGCACAGATGTGGTGCTTATTAATAGCATGATTAACGTGATTATAAATGAGGGGCTTATTGATATTGATTTTGTAAAGGTCAGGACAGAGAATTTTGAGAATTTTGAAAAGGCCATAAGGGATTATACACCTGAGATGGCTGAGGCAATAACAGGTGTTCCCAGAGAAGATATAAGAAAGGCTGCGAGACTTTATGCCTCAGAAAACAGGGCAATGCTTTTTTATGGGATGGGAATAACCCAGCATACAACAGGTGTTCAGAATGTCCACAGCCTTGCAAATCTCGTAATGCTTACAGCCCATGTGGGTCATCCAGCAACAGGCCTTAATCCCCTCAGGGGTCAGAACAATGTCCAAGGTGCCTGTGATATGGGAGCCCTGCCTGATTATTTTACAGGTTATCAGCATGTAATTGATGAGGCCTCCAGACATAGGTTTGAGGAGGCATGGGGTGTGAGTTTGAATCCTGTTCCAGGGCTCACCCTTACAGAGATGATCTCTGGGGCTCTTAATAAAAAGATTAAGGCCCTTTACATAATGGGTGAAAACCCTGTCCTCTCAGATCCTGATATAAACCATACTGTAGAGGCCCTCAAGGGTCTTGAATTCCTTATGGTTCAGGATATATTTCTCACAGAGACAGCCCTCTTTGCTGATATTGTCCTTCCAGGAGTGAGCTTTGCAGAAAAGGACGGGACATTTACAAATACAGAGAGGCGTGTCCAGAAGATAAATAAGGCAGTTGAATCTGTTGGTGAGAGCATGCCTGACTGGAAGATAATAATGGAGCTTTCAAATAGGATGGGGTATAACATGAACTACAAAGGGACTTATGAGATTATGGAAGAGATCAGCCTTCTTACTCCTATTTATAGGGGGATACTCCATCACAGGCTTGAGGATAATTTTGGTATCCAGTGGCCCTGTCCAGATATAAACCATCCGGGCACACCCTATCTCCATAGAAAAAGATTTTCAAAAGGAATGGGGGCCTTTATCATAACCCATTATATTCCACCTGACGAACTTCCTGATAAAGAATTCCCCTTTATCCTTACAACAGGCAGAAACTATTTCCAGTATCACACAGGCACCATGACAAGAAAGACCTCCATCCTTGAAAGGGAAGAGCCTGAATGCACTGTGGAGATAAATCCTGCTGATGCCATTCCCCTTGGTATTAGAAAGGGAGAAAGGATAAAGATATCAACGAGACGGGGAACTATTGTGGCAATAGCCAGGCTCACAGATAAGATAATATCCGGGACAATTTATATCCCATTTCATTTTAATGAGGCACCTGCTAACAGGCTCACAAATCCAGCCATTGATCCCGAGGCAAAGATTCCAGAATTCAAGGTCTGTGCTGCAAGGATAGAGAAGACCTCATGAAGGAAAGACTTGTACTTGATAAAAATGCCCTCTCTTACTGGTTGAGGCAGATTAGGAAAGGGGCACTTCTTATAGCTCCTGTAAGGAGTTCCAAGGGAGAAGTCCTTTTTGAATCTCTTGAGCGGATACATGAGATTGTCCTTCAGCGTCCAATGCCTCCACCCTCTCTGAAAGAATTCATTTTCCCACAGCTTGAATTTATGTTTGAATACAGCAGGGATAATATCAGGGATATCTTTGATGAGAATAGAAAGGTCATAATTGGTGCCAGGTCATGCGATATATATGCCATAAATATTATTGACAGATTCTTTTCA
>JBDOIG010000144.1:0-1146 GCA_041082235.1 Thermodesulfovibrionales bacterium
AAAAATTAAAAAACGTCCAGCAGATACCCATGGAAAAGGCTCAAGAACTCCTGAGTCTTGAGGATTAAGCATGGTGATATACGACCTTTACAGGCTTCTCAAGGAAGAGCTAAAAAATGGCTCCTCTGACCTTGTTACAAGACATTCAGGTCAGGTGATAAGGGAGCGTATTGAGAGGGATATTATGAAGGAAAAGGAGCAGGAGGTTATAGCCTTAGATTTTTCAAGGATTGGGATAATTGATTATTCCTGTGCTGATGAGATCGTGGCAAAATTGATCTCAAGGCTTGTGGGGAATGAATATGGCAACAGGTTTATTATCCTTAAAGGTCTTAATGAAACACAGAAGGAGAATATAGAGGTTGCCCTTGAGAGAAAGGAGCTCTCAGCCATAGCCTTAATGAGGGATGGGAAGGAAGTGATTGTTGGCAGTCTTAACAATTATCTTAAAGAGACCTTTGAGATTATTAAAGACAAAGGAAAGATAACCGCAAAGGAGCTTTCAAAGAAACTCAGGCTTGAGCTCAATACAGCAGCCACAAGGCTTCTTAACCTCTATAAAAAAAGACTTATTAGAAGGACAGATGAGCAGACCTCTGATGGAAAGGTACTGGTTTACAGGAGAATTATATGAATGAACTTTTAAAAGATAGTGAACTCAGATTTCCTCATTGCATGGTACTCAAGGCCTCTGCAGGTGCTGGTAAGACAAGGGCACTTACAAGTAGATATGCGCAATTCCTCCTCTCCAGGAAGATACCAGCCAATAAAATTCAGAATATCCTTGCCATAACATTTTCAAATAATGCTGCAAAGGAGATGAAGGAGAGGATACTTGGCTGGCTTAAGAAGCTTTATTTTAAAGATAAAGAAGCAATAGATGAATTTATGAAGCTGGTTCATGTTGAATCAAGTTCTGAAAAACCAGAGGATATACTCTCAAAAGAGGCAGGTAGATTAATAGAAGAGATACTCAGTAATTATTCAGACTTTTATGTAAAGACAATAGATAGTTTTATGACCTCCCTGTTTAAATCCTGTGCAGTGGATTTTGGCTATGACCCGGACTTTGACATATTGATGAATAATGAAGAAATACTGTCCTATTCATTTGAACTGTTCCTCAAGGAAATAAGGGATGGAAGT
>JBDOIG010000146.1:0-19133 GCA_041082235.1 Thermodesulfovibrionales bacterium
CCTTCCATAAATCTGTTAAACTCAGGTCAGTGAGTTCTTTCACTGCCATGGGTGTGTCCTCCTTTCTTTAAAAGTTAATTTCAGATCAATGGAGGATACACCCTCTTTTCTTTAATTTTCAATTTACACAGAAAATTTTACACTACCAAACATAACCTCCTTCACTGTCTGATGATAAACTTTTTTGGTTAAAGAGCTTTGTGGACAACGCCCCTCAAGCTCTCCTTTATATTAATTTAAATTTAAACTTTAAAAATTTATTTCTGGGGTTTCAAAGGGGCGACAAGCCCCTTTGAGCTCTGCCCATTTGAGCTTTATAAAGGCTTTGAGGCATATATGCTATCCCTTTATATTTATATCAGCAGTTTCTGACTCTTTTAACCATATAGGGATACTCACACAAATTTTCTTCTTCTGGATTCGTCATTATGTATACATAAAAAAAATTTATTACACCTGCTGAAAGAAAATATATTATAATTCAACATCAAGGCGATGGAGTTCGCCTTATAAATGTCCCTGAGTTCTGGGGACTGATAACTCCTACTCTCAAATATGAGAGCAGGAGTTTTTTATTTGCCCGGAAAGGAAAGTCTCTATGCACGAGGTCTGGACACTTGCCTCTATCTGGATAGGCCTTGCCCTTGTGGCAGCCCTTCTTAGTGCCTGGCTCAGGATTGCAACTGCCCTCTCTGAGATCATGGTTGGAACACTGGCTCAGCTTCTTATTGCTGGAGCCTTTGGTTTAAGCCTCAATGCCAATGAGCCATGGATAAAATTCCTCGCTGGTGCAGGTGCGATAATACTCACATTCCTTGCTGGTGCTGAGATTGACCCTGATGTATTTAAGCTTAAATGGAAGGAGGCAACTGTTATTGGACTTATTGCCTTCTTCGCACCCTTTTTAGGTTGCACAGCCATAGCCTATTACCTCCTTGGATGGACAGTAAAGGCAAGCTGGCTTGCTGGTGTTGCCCTTTCAACCACATCTGTTGCAGTTGTTTATGCAGTGATGCTTGAGCTTGGACTCAATAAGACAGAATTCGGAAAGATCGTCCTTGCTGCCTGCTTTATTAATGACCTTGGGACAGTCCTTGCCCTTGGTCTGATATTCTCACCCTTTACAATAAGGACTGTAGTATTTGTAATTGTAAGTGTGGCTGTATTTATGCTTCTTCCCTATATCACACCAAGATTTTTCAAAAAATATGGAGCCAGGCCTTCAGAGATAGAGACAAAATATCTTTTGCTGTTTCTTTTTGGTCTTGGAGCAATTGCTGCATGGTCTGAAAGTGAGCCTGTTTTACCTGCCTATATAATTGGTATGATGCTTGCTGGTTCAGTTGGCAGGGACCACGGCCTTATAAGAAGACTGAGGACCCTGACATTCGGTCTCCTTACTCCCTTTTATTTTTTAAGGGCGGGTTCCTTTGTCTCTATCCCATCAATAATAGCAGCACCTCTGGCGCTATTTATTCTCTTTATGGGTAAGATGATAACAAAGTTTTTTGGAGTATATCCTGTTACAAAGGCCTTCAGATATGCCCAGAGGGAAGGTATGTACACAACACTCCTGATGTCCACAGGCCTTACCTTTGGCTCTATATCTGCCCTCTTTGGATATACCCATGGTATAATTGATCAGCAACAGTATTCCCTTCTTATTACAGCCATTATAGGAAGTGCAGTTATACCAACGCTTATAGCCAATGCCTTTTTTATACCCCATTACCTATTGCCAAAAAAGAGGGAGGAATAAACTATGCTAAAAAGGATACTCGTAGCCTTTGATGGTTCACCACAGTCCTATCAGGCCTTTGAATTCAGCCTTGAGCTATCAAAGCTCTGCCCTGGCGCAGCACCTGAGATAATAGTCCTTTCTGTTGCCCAGCCACCAGAGCCTGTAGATATTGTGGAGATGGATGCTATTATTGATAGCGCAAGGCAGCATTATGAAGAACTCTTCAGAGGACTGAGGGATAAGGCAAAGGAAAAGAATCTTGAGATAAAGACAGAGATTGTGGTAGGTCATCCAGCAGACCAGATAGTAAGATATGCAAAGGAAAACAGGTGTGACATGGTTGTCCTCGGTCAGAGGGGAAAGTCAAAGATAGAGAACTGGCTCCTTGGTTCTGTATCAAAGAGGGTGGCTACCTATGCACCGTGCACAGTGACAATAGTTAAGTAGCCATTAGGCGAAGGCCTAAATTAGCTGTGGGAGGTGAATTATGTCAGTCTCAGCATACTCCCGCTTAAAAGACCAGATCATCAGCTCCATTGATGAGATGCTCACAATTGAGGCGATTCGTGGATGCCCCTGTGAAGATCTTAGAGAAAAGCTTGAGAAAAATACCTTTAATCTCGTTGTTGTTGGACAATTCAAGCGTGGAAAGACCAGTCTCATAAATGCCCTCCTCGGTGAGGATATCCTTCCTGTTGCAGTTGTGCCCCTCACATCCATTGTCACAATAATGACCTATGGTGAGGCATTGCGAATTAAGGTCTATTTCAATGACGGAAGGGTTACCGAGATAAAACCTGAGAGCCTTGCTGATTATGTTACAGAGAAGGGAAATCCAAAGAATATAAAGGATGTTAAGGAGGTGGTTATAACCTATCCATCGCCCTATCTCAAGGATGGCGTTAGACTCATTGATACCCCTGGTGTTGGCTCCATCTATCAGCACAATACAGATGTGGCATACCAATATCTTCCAAAGTCAGATGCAGCCATGTTTCTTCTTTCTGTTGACCAGCCAATGAGCAAGGCAGAACTTGAATTCCTTAATGATGTTAAAGAGTATTCAAATAAGATATTCTTCCTCCTCAATAAGGCAGACTATCTTAATGAAAGAGACCTTCAGGAATCCATTGAGTTTTCAAAGGGAGTGCTTAAAGAGGTTATGGGTGCAGATGTGAGGCTCTTTCCCATATCAGCAAGGCATGCCCTTGAGGCAAAGAAATGTAATTCTCAGGAGCTTCTCCAGAAAAGCAGGCTTCCTGAATTCTCGGATGTCTTAAACAGATTTCTCATGGAGGAAAAAGGAAAGATTTTACTCCTTTCTGTTGTTAATAATCTCCTGAGGATACTCGCACAGGCAAGGTTTGAAATTGAGCTTGAGCTTAAATCCCTTACTGTTCCCCTTGAGGAGCTGGAGAAGAAACTCTCTGTATTTGAGGAAAAGAAAAAGGCTGTGATGAACGAAAAAGAGGACTTTGACATATTGCTTGATGGAGAGACAAAGAGGCTCCTCAAGAATATCCTTGATGAGGAGCTTGATAAATTCAAAAAAGGGCTTACCGTAGATATAATGACAAAGCTTGAGTGCTATTACAATGAAAACAGAAACCTGACACTCAGGGAGCTCCATAAAGGACTTGAGGGCCAGGTGATCAGAGAGGTCAAGGCTGCCTTCAGTGGATGGCGTACTGTCATGGATGAGAAACTCGCAAAGGCCTTTGAGACAACCTGTAAGAGATTTGTCCAGAGGATTGATGATATAGTTGATGAGCTTTTGAGGTTCTCATCTGAGCTCTTCCAGATACCCTTTGATGCAATTAAGGCAGAGGCCTTATGGACTGTTAAGTCAGGTTTTTATTACAAATTCAAGGATGAGCCTGTAGGCCTCGAGATGCTTGCTGGAACACTTACCCTGGCCCTTCCAAGATTCATTGGAGAAAAGATAATCATGAAGAAGATGAGGGAATATCTCCATCAGGTAGTGGATGTCCAGTCCGGGAGGGTGAGATATGACTTCGCAGAGAGGCTGGACAAGAGCAAGCTTGATTTCCGATGGGAGATGCTCCAGAGAATAGAGGCAACCATTGAAGGAATAGAGACCGCAATCAAAAAGGGCATGGCTGAAAGGAATAAGGGAGCAGAAGAGGTTGAGAAGAGAAAGAAGTTCCTCTATAAGACCATTGAGAGGGTTGACTCCCTGAAGGAAAAACTCGGGAGCATAAAGGCAGAAGCCGGGATGTAAAGGGGCAAAGCCCCTTTAAAACCCGAAATAAAATTTTTTTAAAAGGGAGTTTGAGGGACATAGTCCCTCAAAGGGACAAAGCCTCTTTGAAAGGTCAGAATGCACTTTTTCTGTCCTCAGTGCTGGAAAGAGATTGATGAAAAAGACAGGATATACCCTTACTGCGGTGCTGATATCCTCAAGCACGAAAGAAAAGGCTTTGAAGAGAAATTAATAAATGCCCTGAGGCATCCCGAACCAGAGACAGTTAAGAGGGCTGTCTGGATACTTGGAAAAATAAAAAGTCTGAAGGCTATTAAAGTTCTTATAGAACTCTTTTCAAAAACTGATAATCCCTTCTTAAAAAGAGAAATCCTTGAGGCACTCTCAGAGATTGGCACAGAGGAATCATTAGCCTTTATAAAAAGATGTCTCAGCTCAGAGATAGGCATTGTGAGAAAAAAGGCAGAAGAGATTATAATATCTACAAAGGAGGCTGGAGATGTTTGAGCTTGATATACCTGGATTTGGCAGTGTGAGGCTTGAGCATCTTGTCTCGGATTTTACAGGTACACTCTCTGTTGATGGAAGGCTGATACCGGGTGTGAGGGAGAGGCTTAATGAGCTCTCTAAATTGCTCAGGATTCACATCCTCACAGCAGATACCTTTGGCAGGGCAAGGGAAGAGCTCAGGGATATATATTGCGATGTCCATATCCTAACAGGTGAAGACCACGATATTCAGAAGGAAGAATATATTAAACAACTCGTCCCTGATAAAGTCATAGCCTTTGGAAATGGAAACAATGACAGGAGGATGCTCAGGGCTGCAAGGATAGGTGTGGTAGTGATACTTGAAGAGGGAGCTGCAGGTGATGCAGTGAGGTCAGCAGACATTGTGGTTAAGTCAATCATAGATGGTCTTGACCTGCTTCTCACTCCTAAAAGACTGAGGGCAACCCTGAGGTTTTAGAGATTTAGATATTATGTTATAATTTTTTATGACCTTGCCAGAGATCTCATCACGGCTTATCAAATGAAAGGCCTCAGGAATATAGTTCTTTGTACACTCCTTCTTTTATTCAGTTCTCATTCCTATGCCTCAACACTTCAGGATATAAAGGCGCGCGGTTATCTCCTCTGGGGTTCTGATGCTGAGGGCGGAGCACCTTATGTATTCCCTGATCCTGAAAATCCTTCAAGATTAATAGGCTTTGAGGTAGAGATTGTAGAGGCAATTTCAAAGGAGCTCGGCATAAGGCACAAGATGGTCCAGAATGCCTGGGACAGTCTGATACCAGGCCTTGAGAGAGGAGATTATGATATTGCTATAAATGGCATTGAGATCACACCAGACAGGGCAAGGAGGATACTCTTTTCCATTCCTTACTATGTCTATACAGAACAGCTTGTTGTAAAAGCAGATAATAAAGAGATAAATTTCCTCTCCGACCTCAGAGGCAAGAGGGTTGGTACTCTTTCAGGTGCTGTCTGTCACAGAATGCTTGAAGAGGTGGGTGGCATAAAGATTGTTGTTTACTCAGGTGTTGTTGAACCTTATGAAGACCTTGCCCTTGGAAGGCTTGATGCAGTCTTTCTTGACCTGCCCATTGCTGCCTATTATGCAAGGCCTGACAGGAGACTGAGATACGCTGGTGGGCCTGTTGGAGAGGGATTTTATGGAATTGCTATAAGAAAAGAAGACAGAGAGCTCAAGGAGGCAATTGACAGTGCCTTAAGAAAACTCATTAAAGAAGGTGAACTAAAAAGAATCTATGAAAAATGGGATATGTGGAATGAAAAGCAGGAAAAACTCTATGTAATGGCAGAAGAGAGTTACACAGAGGTTGAGAAACTCAAAGAAGCACCTCTTACAAGATTTATCCCGAATCTTCTTAAGGGTGCAGGGCTTACCATATTCATATCAGTCATCTCCATGGTGCTGGCAATGCTCCTTGGCCTTATCCTTACAATAATGAGACTCTATGGAAGACCTCCATTGAGTACCCTTGCAACAGCCTACATAGAGGTCTATAGAGGGACTCCGCTCCTTATCCAGCTTTATATACTTTATTACGGACTGCCAAATATTGGTATTTCCCTGAGCCCTCTCATGGCGGCCTTTCTTGGACTTGGTATGAACTATGCTGCCTATGAGGCAGAGCTTTACAGGGCAGGAATAAATGCTGTATCAAAAGGACAGATGGAGGCAGCTCTTTCCCTTGGAATGACACAGGGACTTGCCCTTAGAAGGATAATACTTCCTCAGGCACTGAGGATTGCCCTTCCTGGTGTTACCAATGATTTTATTGCACTCTTTAAGGATTCTTCCCTTGTATCAGTGATAGCAATGGTTGAGCTCACAAAGACATATACAATACTTGCTGCAAATACATTGAGATTCTTTGAGCTCGGCCTGATTGTGGCGATCCTTTATTTTGGAATGAGCTATCCCCTCTCTATACTTGCAAGAAGGCTTGAGCAAAGACTCAAAGGGGCAAAGCCCCTTTGAGACCCCAAAAAATAGGTTATAATCTTTTATAAAAAGGAGCCTGAGGAACGAAGTCCCTCAAAGGCAGAAGATGGAGCTCATAAGAATCATAGACCTTTATAAATATTATGGAGAGGTCCCGGTCCTCAGGGGAATCAATCTTTCTGTGAAAAAAGGTGAGGCAGTTGCCATTATCGGGCCTTCTGGAAGCGGTAAGAGCACCCTGCTTAGATGTATTAATGGACTTGAGCTGTTCCAGAGGGGTGAGGTTATAGTGGATGGTATAGAGCTTCATTCAATAAATAAAAAAAGACCCTCAGCTGAGGACAGGGAGGCAATGCAGAAGGTAAGGCTCCTTGCTGGCATGGTATTTCAGCACTTCAATCTATTTCCCCATATGACTGTGCTTGAAAATATTATAGAAGCACCCCTGAGGGTTCTTAAGATGGATAAAGAACAGGCTACCACGGAGGCACTGACATTGCTTAAAAGGGTGGGGCTCCATGAAAAACTCAAGAGATATCCTGATGAGCTCTCAGGTGGTGAGCAGCAGAGGGTTGCTATTGTCCGTGCCCTTGCAATGAAGCCAGAGGTAATGCTCTTTGATGAGCCAACATCTTCCCTTGATCCAGAGATGGTTGGAGAGGTCCTCTCTGTGATAAAAGACCTTATATACGAGGGAATGACGACCATTATCTCAACACATGAGATGGACTTTGCAAGGGATGTGGCTGACAGGGTTGTTGTGCTTGACAGGGGAGAGATTATAGAAGAAGGAGACCCAGAGAAGATATTCACCGACCCCTCTCAGGAAAGGACAAGGCTATTCCTCAGTAGGATCCTTAGGAGATGAGGATATTCTTTTCAGGGATAGGTGGAAGTGGTGTATCTGCCATTGCAGGGTTTATGGCAGAAAAGGGGCATGATGTATGGGGTTCAGACAGGGCCTTTGACAGTAACTCAGAACATCCAGTCCTTAAACTCCTCAGGAATAAAAATATAAAGATCGTCCCTCAGGATGGAAGCACCTTGGATAATTCCTTTGACCTTGCTGTTTTCAGTACAGCAGTTGAGAAGACAAATCCAGAGTATGAAAGGGCATTGAGTTATAAGATACCTCTGAAGACAAGACCTGAGTTTCTCATAGGGCTCTCAAGGGAATTCAGCACCATGGCAGTTGCAGGTACAAGTGGAAAATCAACCACATCAGGTATGGTTGCCTTTTTAATGGATAACCTTGGAATGAAACCAAATTTCATAGGTGGGGGAAGGGTAAAGAATTTCAAAGAAAGAAATGGACTTGGCAATTACCTTTCTGGTAAAGGCAGTATCCTTGTGATTGAGGCCTGTGAGTCAGATGGAACCATTGTCAATTACAGGCCAGCGAATCTTATTATTCTTAATTTAGAGCTTGATCATCACACCATAGATGTTACAGCAGGACTCTTTCAGAAGATAGTTGATAATACCTCTAATAAAGTTATAATCAACGCTGATGATGAGAATCTCAAAAGGCTCAGTATAAAAGAGCCTGTCTCATTTTCAATTAACTCATCTGCCTACTATAAACCTGATGAGATTAGATTATATCCACTGAGCACAGAATTCCTTTTAAGAGGCATAAGATTTAAATTATCAATCCCCGGGGTGCACAATCTCTATAATGCCCTTGCCTCCATAGCCCTTCTTTCAGAGATGGGAGCCTCACTGAAGGAGCTCAGTGAGGTCCTTCCTGAATTCAATGGAATAGAGAGGCGTTTTGATATTGTTCTTAATAGCGGAGAAAAACTCGTTATTGATGACTATGCCCATAATCCCCACAAGATAGGTTTTTTGATAGATACAGTAAAGAGATTCAGGGAGTCTGTGTGCTTCATATTCCAGCCACATGGCTATGGACCAACAAGGCTCATGAAGGATGGATATATTAAAGTCTTTTCAGAATCACTTTCAGATAGAGACCACCTTATCATTCTTCCCATATATTATTCTGGAGGCACGGTTCAGAAGGACATATCAAGCCATGACCTTGCCTGTGCTATCAGGGATAATGGAAGGTCTGTTGAGGTTCTTGAAGACAGAAAAGAGATACTGAGCAGGCTTGATAAATGGGATACCTTTGTGATCTTCGGAGCAAGGGATGAAAGCCTTTCTTTTTTTGCAAGAGAAATTGCAGAGACACTGAAATGATTATCTTATGGTCTTGAGACTTTAGGCCTGCCTTCCTTTTTTGCATATCTATATGTAAGGAAATGGAGCAGTACCTCCACTCTTTCAGCAAGCATCTGTGGTGATGGAGAGACCCCTTTATTAATATAATTTGCTGGTTCAAGGATGCTCATCTGTTTCCTGAGGTCTTCTGTAGCCTTCACCGCTGAAAAGAATACCACAGGAACCCTTTCTATACCATTTTTATCCTCAAGTGCCCTTATAGTCCGTACTGCTGTAAGGCCATCCATCTCTGGCATGTTGATATCAACAATTGCAAAATTAATACTGGCCCTTTCACTCATAAGCCTTGTATATTCAGCCACAAGCTCAAGACCATTAGTCACTGCTATTACATTATCTGAAAGGGACTTCCTCAGGATAATTTCCTTAAGAAGGGTCCTTAAAAATTCTGAATCCTCTGCTATTATGGCATTGATGGGAGTGCCTGACTGTTTTTCCTCTACCTTTATCTTGATAGCTTCTTTTTTAAAGGCAGTATCAATTACTTCCTTATCACTACCACCCTCAGGAAGATTTTTTGGAGGCCCTTCATTTTCTATCTTTTTGGCAGGCTTCTCAGTCTCTATTATATCTTTAGTTTCTACCTTTTCTTCAATCCGTGGCTCTATTTTTTTATCTCTTTTATCCTCTATCCTGTCATCCTTAACTTCACTACTATCCCGAAAAATCTCTGATTTTTTGGGGACCTCCTCTTCCTTCTTTATCTCTTGCTCAATTTTTTCTTCCTTGATATCAGCTTCAACCCTGCTGTTCTGTTTTTCCTCTTTAACCTCTACCCGTGCTTTTACTTCCTCATCAATCTTTTTCTTAACCTCTTGCTTCTCTTCAGCCTTTTCTTCCGCAACCTTTTTTTCTATTTTCTCTTCAATCTCTTCCTTAGCCTTAGCCTCAACCCCTTCTTCTCCCTCCTCCCATAGTTTTAAAACCTCAAGGGTAAAACCACAGTATGAACAGACGTATTCCCTTTTCTGATCCCTCTCTACTATATAGTAGGGAACCTCTTCACCACAGCATATGCAATATTTCTTATCCCCCATCTATTTTAAAGATACACTCTTGGCAGGATTTTTTCAAGCCCTTTGCATTTATTGGCGGTAAGTTTGACATTTTTAGACTTGAATGGTTAGAATTAATAAATTTTTAAAAATTTAAAATCATGGAGAGGTGCCGGAGTGGCCGAACGGGCACGACTGGAAATCGTGTGTGGGGCCTAAAAGCTCCACCGTGGGTTCAAATCCCACCCTCTCCGCCATTGGTGGAACAGGACTTTCTGAATCAGTGGTTAAAAAATCAATGCCTCACGATAAACTACAGGGAGTTTCCGAAAGGGAGGTTGTACATATCTCCTTTTTCAACCAGGCAGCAGCCCTGCGCAACAGTCAGATACGAACCCCGTCAGGTCCGGAAGGAAGCAGCGGTAAGTATTATGGCTGTGTGCCGCAGTAAGTTGCTGCCTGGTTGAGAGGGGAGAAAAAAGAAGATGGCTTATCTTGTCCTTGCGAGGAAATGGAGGCCACAGGTATTTGAGGATCTTGTTGGTCAACCTCATGTTATAAAAATATTAAAGAATGCTATTTCTCAAAAAAAGTTTTCACAGGCCTATATATTTTCAGGGCCACGGGGTGTGGGAAAGACTACCACTGCAAGGATCCTTGCAAAATCCCTTAACTGCGTACAGGGACCTACGCCTTCTCCCTGCGGGAGATGTGATTTCTGTGCTGGTATTGCTGAAGGTTCTTCTATGGATGTAATAGAGATAGATGGTGCATCAAATAACAGTGTGGATGATATAAGGGAGATAAGGGAGCGAGTGAGATATGCACCGTCTGTTTCTGGAAAATATAAGGTCTATATTATAGATGAAGCCCATATGCTTACAGAGTCTGCCTTTAATGCCCTTCTGAAGACCATTGAGGAACCACCACCTCATACAATATTTGTCCTTGCTACCACTGCTTATAGAAAGATACCGGCAACAGTCCTGAGTAGGTGCCAGCATCTTGCCTTCAGAAGGATACCAAGAGATGTGATAATGGAAAGACTCAAGTATATATGTAATATTGAAGGGATAAAGATAAGTGATGATGCCCTTGATGTTATTGCCCGTGCTGCTGATGGAAGTATGAGGGATTCGCTTACAATACTTGACCAGGTCTCCTCATTTGCCGAGGA
The DNA here is from genome assembly GCA_041082235.1 of Thermodesulfovibrionales bacterium. Lineage (GTDB taxonomy): Bacteria > Nitrospirota > Thermodesulfovibrionia > Thermodesulfovibrionales > CALJEL01 > CALJEL01. The sequence goes on from JBDOIG010000146.1 coordinate 10,858, forward strand.
GATTACAGCTACTGATGTAGCCCAGCTTCTTGGAGTGAGTGATTCAAATCTTGTCTCAGGCCTTGCAGGAGCTATCTTTGAAGGTGATCAGCACAGGATACTTTCTCTTGTCAGCGAAGCCTCAGAAAAGGGTCTTGACCTCAGGACACTCTATAAGGATCTTATCGTCTTTTTAAGAGATATACTCGTCCTTAAGACCTTTGAAAGATCAGGCAAAAAGATTGACAGGACTGTGTTTGAGCTCTCGCAGGAGGAAATTGATTATATGATGGGGCTTTCACCAAAGATATCAGAGGAAGAGCTCACACTGATGGTCAATGAACTCATCAGGTCTGAATATGATATCAGGAATGCCACCTTTCCGAGGATTGCCCTTGAGGTTAACCTTATCAGGCTGAGTCTTTTTAAACAGTTTTCTTCTGTGAGAGAGGTTCTTGATAAATTAAAAGAGTTGAAGCCTGGTGAAATGTCTTCCCAGAGTGCAGAAAAAAAAGCAGATATTGAAGAAAAAACCTTAAGGGACTCGGAATCAAAAGGCTCAGAGAAAAAATTCTCAGCAGAGGATTTTTTAAGATTTATTGATGAGAAAAATCATGTCCTTGCATCAAAGCTCATGCATGCTCAGATTGAAATGAAAGGTGAAGTGGTTCAATTTAAATTTAATGGAGGCCATGCCTTTCTTGCAGGTATGCTCTCAGCAGAGGAAGATACTTTGAAGAGGGTTCTTGAAGAGTATCTCGGAAAACCTGTAAAGACAAAGATAATTGCCTCTGAAAAATCAGAAGGTATCGGCCTGAATAATTTTAAAAAAGAGGTTCTTTCAAGGCCAGAGGTAAGGGAGATAATAGAGCTCTTTGACGGCTCTGTAATTGATATAAGAAAAAATAAGACTTAAAAGGGTCTGAATAGTTTGAACTGTTTGAACCCTCAAAGGAGGACAGGATGTCAAAAAGGATAATTGGTGACCTCATGAAAGAGGTACAGAGGATTCAGTCAGAGATGGTTCGTGTTCAGGAAGAAGCCAAAACAAGGACAGTTGAGGCATCTGCTGGTGGCGGGATGGTTGTAGCTGTGGCAAATGGAGCAGGAGAGATTGTCTCTATAAAGATTGAAAAGGATGTGGTGAACCCGGATGATGTGGAGATGCTCCAGGACATGATTGTGGCAGCAGTGAATGAGGCCTTAAGAAGGGCACAGGAGATGGTTCAGGAGGAGATGGCAAAACTCACAGGTGGACTTAATATCCCCAATCTCGGTGCCCTTGGAAATCTCTTTGGAAAATGAGCAGGGGAATAATAGAGAACCTTATAGAAGAGCTCACAAAACTTCCTGGTATCGGAAGAAAGACTGCCCAGAGGCTTGCCTTTTACATCCTCAGTATGCCTGATGAGGAGGCAAAGTCAATTGGAAGGGCTATCATAGAGGTGAAGGAAAAGGCAAGGTTCTGCAGGGAGTGTTTTAATATTACAGATTCAGAACTCTGTGAGATATGCAGTGATCCCTCAAGGGATAGAAGAAAGCTTTGTGTGGTTGAGGAGCCAAGCAATATTTCTGTCATTGAAAGGACAGGTGTATTCAAAGGTCTCTATCATGTGCTTCTTGGTAATATCTCTCCCCTTGATGGAGGGAACACTGATAATGTAAAGCTCAAAGAGCTTCTTGAAAGGGTATCTCAGGGAGTAGATGAGGTCATAATTGCAACAAATCCGAATACAAGGGGTGAGCTCACTGCCCAGTATATAAGAGAACTGCTGAAGCCCTATCCTGTAAAGGTTACAAGGATAGCCTATGGATTACCAATGGGAAGTGATATTGAATTTGCTGATGAGGTTACTCTCGGGAAGGCGCTTGAGGGAAGAAGGGAGATTTAAGCAGCCTTTATCTTTTCCTGCCAGAGTCTTGCCTTTTTAAGAATCTTCCTTTCATCACCTGTCTTGAGCTCTCCCTGATTGAGAATCACCTTTCCATTAATCATCACTGTCTCTACATCAGAGGACTTCATAGCATAGACAATATGGGAATAGATGTCATATAGAGGTGTGAGATGGGGTCTATCAAGATTGCATATTATAAGGTCTGCTCTTTTGCCCTTCTCAATGCTGCCTGTAATATTGCCAAGACCGATAGATTCTGCTGCCCATCTTGTGGCCATCAGGAGGGCAGTCCGCGCATCAAGCACAGTAGGGTCTCCTGCCATTGCCTTATGGAGTTTTGCTGCCAAGGAGACCTCACTCAGGACATCAAGGTCATTATTACTTGCTGCACCATCAGTTCCAAAGGTTACCTTCACACCCTTTTTTAACATCAATGTTACAGGTGCTATACCAGAGGCAAGCTTGAGGTTACTTTCTATGCAGTGGGCCACAGAGGTACATTTTTCAGCCATCAGGTCTATCTCTTTATTATCAAGCCAAACAGCATGGGCTGCGATCACAGAGCTATCAAGGAATCCTATTGAATCAAGATATTCCACTGGTCGTTTGTTAAAATTCTTTATCGCCTCCTTTACTTCCCATTCTGTCTCTGAGAGATGGATGTGAACTGGAACATGATATCTTGAGGCAAGGGCTTTTGCCTTGAGAAGTGTTTCTCTACTGCAGGTATATATGGCATGAGGTGCAACAGCAGGCCTTATGTATTCATCATCTTTCCATTTCAATATAAAGTCTTCAGCCTTTTTTAGATATTCATCAGGTCCGTTTCCACCAGGTGTTGGAAAATCAAGTATTCCAGGACTTATCACAGCCCTGATTCCCATTTGTTTTGCAACCTCTGCGGTAGCATCTGAGAAGAAATACATGTCATTAAAGCAGATCACACCTGCCCTGAGCATCTCAAGACAGGCAAGCTCTGTGGCATCCCTGACGAATTCGCTGGATAGCCATCTTGCCTCTGCAGGCCATATGTGTTTTTCGAGCCATTCCTTCAATGGAAGGTCATCAGCGAGACCTCTGAAATAGACCATCGGTGCATGGGTATGGGTATTAATCAAACCGGGCATCACAAGACTCTGTGGACCACCAAGAACTGACCTTGCCTTGTATTTTTTTGATAAATCCTCATATGAACCTGTATCAATAATGGTGCGGTCTTTTACAGCCACCGCACCATTTTTTAAGACATTAAGGCCACTATCTACTGTGACAACAAATTCACCATGTATAATATAATCAATCTCTTGCATGGGTATATTTTAGCATATCTGCTAATCCTTAGCCTTTAAAACCAAAACTTGTAATATATATCCTCTCACTTTGATTCAGCAGTTTATTAGGTGAAAAGTTGACATAATTAATAAAAATGTTAATAATATGTTCTTATGAGATATCCTGAGCTTCAATCATTAAGGGAACGACTTTTTTTACCTCACGGGATGTTGCTGGGCTTCTTGGAATCAAAACCTCATCTGCTGTTGTATTATGTTCAAGATACGTTGATAATGGACTTTTTGTAAGGCTTAAAAAAGACTTTTATATCCTGAAAGAGAGGTGGAGAGAAAATTCTCTTATAGATTTTTTTAAGATTTCCAATCTCCTTCAGGTGCCATCTTATATTTCGCTAATGACAGCCCTTTCCTTTTATGAAATAACCACTCAGGTACAGAGAGATTTTTTTGAATCTGTATGTATCAAAAGAACGGTAAAATATGAGTTTGATAACATTCGCTTCAATTTCTACAAATTAAAAAGAACGTTGTATTTTGACTTCATAAGACAAACCGATTTTTTTATAGCAACCAAAGAAAAGGCATTCCTTGATGCTGTATATCTTTATTCCATTGGTAAGTATCCATTTGACATAGATTCAATTGACCTGTCAAAACTTGATATTAAAATGATTAAAGGGCTTATAAAAAAATTTCCGGACAGGACTGTGAGAGTGGTGAAAGAGATATGCGGGATCTAATAAAACAGGAGCAGTTTGAGATAGAGGTTTTAGACAGGCTTAAAAGTGGTAGATTTCTGGATGCCCTTATCTTTACAGATGGAACAATGCTCAGACTCTGCTACGGGCTCCAGAGATACTCTTTAGACCTTGATTTCTGGCTTTATAAAAAGGTTGATATAGAAAACTATTTCACGAGATTAGAGGATTATCTTGGAAAATATTACTATATACGAGATGCTGAAAATAAATTCTATACAATGATTTTTGAGATAAAATCAAAGGATTTTCCGAAAAGCCTTAAGATTGAGATTAGGAAGAGGGTTGAGAATGCGAGGGTTGAATTTTCAATAGCCTATAGTAAATATTCAAGCACTCAGGTTATGGTGAGAACTCTTTCCCTTGATGAAGTTATGAAGTCAAAGATTAGGGCCGTTTTAGATAGAAAAGAAATAAGGGATGTCTTTGATATAGAATTTCTCTTAAAAAGGGGAATTGAACTAAAGGCCAGCAGGGAAGAGCTCTTAAAACTCCTTGATAATATAAACTTTCTAAAGAAAACTGATTATACTGTGAAACTTGGCTCAATCCTTGAACTAGAAGAAAGAAAATATTACATAAAAGAAAATTTTAAAATTCTTGTTCTAAAGATAAAGGAGTTATTATAAAGGTTAAAATTATATTAAAAATACGTTTTGCTGGTTTTAACAAGGATTTAGCTAAAACAATAAAATAAAAATTAGTAATTGCTAAAAAGTAGGTTAGTTATGCCAGTCTTAAAGTATCCTTGTAACATTATTGACGAAATTAAAAAGAGGTTAAAGGTTAAGGATAAGAGCAGGACCATATTGCGATTTCACGAAGAAAAATATTTTGATAGCGAATCAGCTATTGAACCATCTGCTTTAATAGAATTTATAGAATTTTTAAATGGGTTCCAGCAACTTGAGTTTTTAGGAGGTTGGACAGAGAGAGGGACTACTAAGCTTGTAAATGTATATAAAAACTTAAAGGAGTATTTAGCTGGTGAGCGCGAGAAGACTGGATTTGTAAATCTATATACTATCTTTTTCCGAGGGGCCCCCTTCAGGTATATTAGCCATATCACCTGAGATACTTGTTTTCATCCCGGCCTTGCAAGAGCCATCTGAACCGATATTTCTAAAATTTGTGGGCTTTTCTCATTCTGAAAAACAAAGAATAAAGACATTGGCTACCCAATATAGATTAGGATTTTACGGAGAACCAGACAGGCCAATACTATATAGGGAAAGCGGTTTTGACATTAAAGATGTTAAAGAATTCATGGTAGATGTTTTAAGGTTCTGTGAAGATGCTGTATGTGCAGAGATTTAAAGGATATACAGAAACAGGATGGCTGCTTTACGATTACTTCATCAATTTAATTGACCTTTTCTATCCTGTTTTATTACAATAAAGTTATGAGGTTTCTAAACATATTAATAGCTTTGATAGTCTTTTTCTTTCTCCCTTCAATCCTTCAGGCAGAGTACAAGCCAGCACCTGATTTTGTCCTTAAAGACCTGAATGGAAAGGCAATTAAACTCTCTGATTTCAGGGGCAGGGTGGTGCTTCTGAATTTCTGGGCTACCTGGTGCGATGTCTGTGTCGAGGAGATGGATGGTTTGAATAAGGTTTACAGGGTTATGAAGACCAAGGGATTTGTTGTGATAGCTGTATCCATAGATCAGTCAAAAAAATCTGTGTCAGATTTTGTGAAACTCAAAGGTCTTGAGTTCCCTGTTTTGCTTGATCCCGAAAAGGAGGTCTATTTCGATAAGTATGCTGTCTTCGGTCTTCCCACAAGTTTTTTAATTGATAAAAAGGGAAATATAAGAGAAAGATATATCGGTGAGGAAGACTGGCAGGACAGGAGTTTTACTGAAAAGGTCATTAAACTATTAAATGAGTAGGGAAGGTAAATATGTTCAGGATAATATCAATTTTAATCATTTCAATAATAATTTCTGGATGTGCCTCAACATTTCTTGTTTATAAGGATGGGAAGGCACAATATTTTGGCTCAAACAGAAAAGAAGTTCAAGAGCTCCTCTGTAAGACAGGTGATCTCAAGAAGGTTCTTGAGCATACTGAGACGATTGATGAGTCAACAAGAGATTCCCTCTATAAATATACATGTGTAGAGCTTAACGGCGAAGAGGTAAAGAAGATTTACTCTGACCTCTCACCTGAACAGAGAAAAGACCTGAGGCTTGCATTCAGAAAAGAGGGATATGATATTAATTATTATCCCTGCGGTTGACTCGAAGGAAGACTATAGCCATTCTGTAGGAATGGCTTAACCAAGGTCACCATAGATAAATTGTAGAAGGCTTAAAGCTGTTATGGTGGCTGTTTCTGCCCTGAGAATCCTTGGTCCAAGACCTGCAGGTATGAAACCCTTGGAGGCTGCTATGCTTATCTCATTCTCTGAAAAACCTCCTTCAGGACCCATTATGCAGTAGATTGTGGTGACCTTTTCATCAGGAAGTATTTCTTTCAGACCCTTTTTTGAATCTTCATAAAAAATAAAGCCTTTAAATCTTTCGTCCTGTTTTTTTAAAAATTCTTCAAAGAGGATTGGTTCATGGATAACCGGTATCTCTGTCCTTCCGCACTGTTTTACAGATTCCTGGGCAATCCTGAGCCATCTTTTGTGCCTTTCTGTTTTTCTGACAATTGTCCTTGAGGTTACCACTGGATATATCTCTTTAACACCAAGTTCTGTTGCCTTCTGGATGACAAAATCTGTTTTTTCTCCTTTCAGTATTGACTGGACCAATATTAATTCAAGAGAAGATTCTGTATTGACCTTTTCTGAGTTATTTATTTTAATTGCTACTTCTTTTTTATTTATTGAGATAATGCTCGCTATGTAGAGATTTCCTTTGCTATCAAGTATATGTAATTCATCTCCTTTCTTTATTCTAAGGACATCTATCAGGTAGTGGGCATCCTTACCTGAAATCCTGAACTCCTTTTGCTCTGATAAAATTAAGGAAGGGATTATGATGCGAGGCATTAAATATATTAGGTGGAACTTAATGAGCGAGGGAGAAATTTTGTTCCTCCCTCGCAAGTTTCTTAGAGCTTCACTACATTGATTGCCTTTGGACCACGTTCGCCTTCTTCAATGTCAAACTGCACACGCTGACCTTCTGTGAGTGTCCTGAAGCCATTTCCCTTAATCGAGGTGTAATGAACGAAGACATCTGGACCATTATCCTGCTGGATAAAGCCAAAGCCCTTCGCCTCATTAAACCACTTCACCTTTCCTTCGTACGGCATACTACTCAAACCTCCTTCTTCCCTGATATCTCAGGTAACTCAGCCTGAAAACTACAGGCAGGCAAATGAAAGAATTCATTCACCACTTCTTTAAATAGCATACATTAATAATTAATAAAAAGTAAAGTTAAATCTCTTTCTGTATTTTAGGAGCTGTTATCTTGAGAAAGAATCTTGCCTTCCCAATATTCCCATCAGGTTCTGTTACAAGGATAAGATAATATTCCGGAGTGATCTTTCTTAATATAATTTTATATCTTTCCGTGGCTACGGAGAATTCATCCATGTGTCCGAGCTGGAGATTTTCAAGGGCAAAATTCATTGTTTTTAATATAGCTGAGAACTCTGCACTGAGTGCTGACTGATCAATATTGTCTTTCTGGATGTAGGCATCAACAGGTATTCCATCGGATGCTATTATAAAGGCACCCACTGAGCCTTCTACCTTTGTGACAACATCTTTAAGGATTTCTGAGAAGCTCATCTTTTCTCTTCTTTATGGCCTCTAAAAAGTTAATCAATTGCTGGGTAATTAGTTCATTGCCTTTACCCAGTATCTTAAGGAATGCCTTTAGTTCCTCAAGTCTCTGTATAATCCTTTTATCACCGGGATGTTCTGATAGCATCTTTTTGTAAACCTCTATTGCCTTTGGATAGTTGCCCTGCTGGATTAATCTGTCAGGATAGGAGAAATCAAGTTCTGGCATCTCAGGCCTTGTAGAGGTTATCTCTGGCTCAGCCTGTACTGGTTCAATAGGGGTTACCTCTTCCTCCCTCTCAGGTGTTTCAACAAAAAATTCCTCCTCTGTCTTAATCGTATCAACTTCTAATGGTGTGGCTTCCTGCTCCTCTGGATAGCTGGCGATTTCAGGCTCAGGTTTAATTTCTGGAATCTCCTGGGCCTCAGTGACCTCTTCATGAAGTGTTTCCTTTGAATAAAATTCATCCTTGAATTTTTCAAATTCCTCTTCACTGTAGGAGGTCTTGTTCACAGGCATAAAACCCTCAAGGTCAAAATGTTCTGGTTCCTCATTTACTGTCTTTTCAGGCCTTGGAGGCTCTATCGGTCTTGAGGCTGGAGG
>JBDOIG010000152.1:0-6462 GCA_041082235.1 Thermodesulfovibrionales bacterium
CCCAATCTCACAGCATCAGCTAACCTCTACTGGCTCAGGGCGAATAAGAATCCTGGTGGAGACAAAGACATCGGCATAGAGATTGACCCTAAGATTGTCTATCAGATTGACAAAAACCTCTCTTACTGGGTAGAGGGTGGATACCTCTTTGCTGGAGACTTCTGGGGTCCTAATGCAGATGATGCCTATGCTGTAAGGCATGGCATAATGCTCACATTCTAAAGGCCGTAATGCCTGACGCTTAATGCATCACGCTTGAAAGATTAAAAGAGGCGGGGCAGAGCCCCGCCTCTTTTTTTGCCCCAAAAACCTGCACTTCGTAGGTGCAAGAAAAAGGCGAGGAGATTTTTATGGCTGATGGCCTAATTTATCATGTATTTACAAAAAGCATAGAAGGATACAGAATTTTTAGAAATAATGCTGATTATGAAAGGATGAGAGGCCTTTTGAGTTTTTATAAGATAAAAAATCCAGTAATGAGATATTGTCAATTTCAAGAATTAAAAAATAAAGATAGATTTTTCATGAAGTATCCAGTGTCTGAGGAACTGTTAGTTGAAATAATAGCCTATTGTCTTATGCCTACACATATTCACTTGATACTGAGCGAACAAAATGAGAAAGGAATCTCTTTATACATGGCCAGAATTTTAAACAGTTATACAAGATACTTCAATACAAAATACAAACGCAAAGGCCCTCTATGGCAGGGTAGGTTCAAAAAAGTTCTTGTCAGGACAGAAGAGCAATTATATCATCTAACGAGATACCTTCATCTTAATCCTACCAGTGAGAATTTAGTCACGAAACCTGGAGACTGGAAGTTTTCATCTTATAGAGAATTCCTCGGCTTCATATCTGATGATAAAAGAATTTGTAACTTTGCAGAATATCTGAAGATAGAAAGGGAGTCTTATAGAAAATTTGTATTATCCAGACTTGACTACCAAAGAGAAATATCAAAAATAAAATCCCTCTGCCTCGAGTAAAAACCTGCACCTACGAGGTGCAAGAAAGGGTGAGCCTCTGTCTTACTGCCTCAATAAATTCTTCTGTTAGGGCATATCTTTCAGGTCTTGGCTCTGCCAGTGGTATGAGGTCCTTTGTCATTATGCCTGACTCAATAGTCTCTATTACTGCCTTTTCAAGTTCGTCTGCAAAAGCTATTACCTCTTCTGTGCCATCAAGCTCTCCCCGCTTCCTGAGTGCACCTGTCCAGGCAAAGATGGATGCAACAGGATTGGTAGATGTTGGCTCTCCTTTTAGATACTGTCTGTAATGTCTGACAACTGTTCCATGGGCTGCCTCAAATTCAAATTTCCCGTCAGGGCTCACAAGCACAGAGCTCATCATACCAAGGCTCCCGAATCCAGTAGCAATCATATCACTCATCACATCTCCATCATAATTCATGCATGCCCAGAGCATGCCTCCTTCTGATTTAAGGACCTGTGCTACTGCATCATCAATAAGCATATAGCGATAGTGGATACCAGCCCTGTCAAGCTCTTCTCTTCTTGTCTCTATCTCTTCCCTGAAGATATCCCTGAACCTTCCATGATAGGTTTTTGATATGGTATCCTTTGCACCAAACCATATGTCTACCTTCTGGTCTATTGCATAGTTTATACATGCCCTTGCAAAGCTCCTTATGGAGCTATCTGTATTGTGAATTACCATTACTATCCCCGAGCCGTTGAACCTGTGGACAGGTACAGTCTTTTCTGAGCCATCATCATAGGTAATCTTTAACTCTACCTTTGCATTTCCATCTACTAATACCTCTGCCGATTTATATATGTCTCCATAGGCATGCCTTCCTATGATTATGGGCTTCTTCCATGTCTTTACAAGGGGAGGTATGTTTTTAACCGTGATTGGTTTTCTGAATACTGTCCCATCAAGTATTGCCCTTATCGTTGCGTTTGGACTCGGCCATGCCTTTTTAAGATTGAATTCCTTTACCCTCTCTGCGTTTGGAGTGATTGTCGCACACTTTACACCAACACCATAGGTCTTTATTGCCTCTGCTGCCTCTATTGTTATCCTGTCTTCTGTGGCATCCCTGTTAAGAATCCCGAGGTCAAAATATTTAAGCTCAATATCAAGATATGGAAGTATCAGCCTTTCCTTTATTAGCTTCCATATCACCCTTGCCATCTCATCTCCATCCATCTCAACAATTGGGTTTTTTATCTTAATCTTCATCACTGCCTCCTGATTTTAAAGGATGACATATATGTTATAATTTTTCATGGATTTTTTAAAGAGGATGGCAGAAGAGCGTATCCGTGAGGCAATGGAGAGGGGAGAGTTTGATAATCTCTCTAATAAAGGCAAACCCCTCAAGCTTGACGATGACTCCCTTATCTCTGAAGACCTCAGGATGGCCTACAGGATTTTGAAGAATACAGGTTATCTTCCTCCAGAACTCGAGCTGAAAAAGGAGATAGTCTCCCTGAAGGATCTTATAAATACCATTGATGATGACGAAAAGAGGCTCAAAAAATTGAGGGAACTGAACTTTAAATTAATGAAGCTCAGTATTATGCTTAAAAGACCTGTTAATCTTGATGATTATGAGGAAAGACTTTTCCAGAAGGGCCTGGATGAGTAAAATATAAATTCCCCTCTAAAAAGAGGGGTGCAGGGGTGTGTAAAAATTAAAGAAACCCATGGGATTCTGGAACAATATAAAGAGAGACTTCAAGGCAGTGTTTGAGAGGGATCCTGCTGCGAGGAATGCCCTTGAGGTGATCCTCACATATCCAGGGTTTCATGCAATTTTTATCCACAGGATAAGCCATGCCCTCTGGAAGGCAAAGATTCCTGTTATACCGAGGCTCCTTTCTACCATAGCGAGGTTTCTTACAGGAATAGAGATTCATCCAGGAGCAAGGATAGGTCCAGGTTTTTTTATAGACCACGGAATGGGCGTGGTCATAGGTGAGACAGCAGAGATAGGTGAGGACTGCCTTCTTTATCAGGGTGTTACTCTTGGTGGAACCGGAAAGGAAAAAGGTAAGAGGCATCCCACGCTTGGTAATCATGTGGTGGTTGGAGCAGGTGCAAAGATACTCGGGAATATAAGGATTGGTGATTATGTAAAGATTGGTGCCAACTCAGTTGTGCTTAAGTCTGTTCCTGACCATTCCATTGTAGTCGGGATTCCAGGGAAGGTGATAAAGAAAAAGACCCTTAGATTCATGGATGAGGGAGTGGTTGAGATGCTTGACCATGTCCATATACCTGATCCTGTGGAGGAGCGATTTCATTTTATTGAACAGAAGCTCTCAGAGCTTGAAAGGAAGATAGAGAGACTTGAAGGCAAAGGAGGAAGGATGCGGATCTTCAATACACTTACTGGTAAAAAAGAGGAGTTCATTCCGTTAGAAGATGGTAAGGTAAAAATCTATGTCTGCGGTGTTACAGTTTATGATTACTGCCATGTGGGTCATGCAAGGAGTGCAATAGTCTTTGATGTGATAAGGAGATACTTTAAATACAGGGGCTATGACGTTACTTTTGTGAGAAACTTTACTGATGTAGATGACAAGATTATAAAAAAGGCCCGTGAAGAAGGTATACCCTGGCACGAGGTCTCAAAGAAATATACAGAAGAGTTTTACAGGGATATGGATGCCCTTGGAGTGGAGAGGGCAGATATGGAGCCAAAGGCAACAGAATATATAAATGAGATGATAGAGATAATAAAAGGACTTATCGATAAAGGTCATGCCTATGCTGTAAACGGAGATGTTTATTTCTCAGTCAATTCCTTTCCTGATTACGGCAAGCTTTCAAAAAGAGATCGCTCAAGCATGCTCGCAGGTGCAAGGGTAGAGATAGATGAGAAAAAGAAAGACCCCATGGACTTTGCACTCTGGAAGGCATCAAAACCTGGAGAGCCATCATGGCCAAGTCCGTGGGGCCCTGGCAGGCCTGGCTGGCATATAGAATGCACTGCCATGTCAATGAAGAATATTGGTGAAACCTTTGACATCCATGGTGGTGGAGCTGACCTTATATTCCCTCATCATGAAAATGAGATAGCACAGTCTGAGGCATATACAGGAAAACCATTTGCAAGGTACTGGATCCATAATGGGTTTATCACGATTGATAAGGAGAAGATGTCAAAGTCCCTTGGTAATATCTTTACTATAAGGGAAGTATTAAATAAATACGATCCCGAGGTGCTGAGGTTTTTCCTTCTGTCCACTCACTACAGAAGTCCTGTGGAGTTTTCCGAGGATTCATTAAAAGAGGCGGTAAGTTCTCTTGAGAGATTTTATAATACCATGGAAAGGGCTCAGGAATTTCTTGAAAAGGAAAAGACTGTTATTGAAGATAGTGGTGATTTTACGGAATTTGAAGAGGCAATTAAGAGATTTAAAGAGAGATTTCTTGATTCAATGGATGATGACCTTAATACAGCCCTTGCAATTGCCCATATCTTTGAGCTTGTAAAAGAACTTAACCGTTTTATTGATAGAGACCCTCATGGTAAGAGAGCTGTGGAGTTTGTCTGGCATGCCCTGGATGCAATAAGAGAGACCAGTAAGGTCCTCAATATCTTTCAGAAGACACCCAGGCAGTGGTATCTTGCCATGGCAAGGATGAAAGGAATTGATATCACAGAAGAATATATAAATGAAAAGATAAGGCTCAGGGCAGAGGCAAGACGGGTAAAGGATTTTAAGACCGCAGATGCAATAAGAAAGGAGCTCGAGGAGAAGGGAATTGTCTTAGAGGATAAGCGTGACAGGACAGAGTGGAAGGTCAGAATTTGAATTAATTTATGGTGTAAACCCTGTAAAGGAGGCACTCAGGTCAGGTAGGGTAAAGGAGATATACATCTCAGAAAGCAGGAAGAAGGGACTTGAAGAACTTTTTGAGATCTGTAAAAAAAGGGCAATTCCTGTAAAGAAGGTTGAAGAGAATTTTTTCAGTTCTCGTTTTGCAAAGGGGCATCAAGCAGTAGCAGCACTTGTTAAAAAAAAGAGGCTCATTGATACAGGGGAGCTTCTTTTAAAGGTTAAGGATAAGGATTCATCAATTATGCTCATTCTTGATGAGATAGAGGACCCAAGAAATCTCGGTGCTATACTCAGGGTTGCCGATGCAGGTGGTGTAGATGGCATTATTATCCAGAAATACAGGCAGGTGGGTATATCTTCAGAGGTTATAAAGAGTTCAGCAGGTGCCTATGAATATGTGGACATTGCCGAGGAAAGTAACATTAAATATGCCATAAATTCACTTAAGGATGAGGGTTTTACCATAATTGGAGCAGAGGCCACAGCGGAGAAGTCCCTCTGGGATACAGATATGAGAGGGAAAATCGGTATAGTTATAGGTTCTGAGGGAAGAGGTTTAAGAAAGACTGTTCTGGGAATGTGTGATGAGACAGTTTTTATACCCATGATGGGGAATGTGAATTCATTAAATGTTTCTGTTGCCTGTGGGATAATAATATTTGAAGCCCTCAGACAGAGACAATACAGTGACTGAACAATTACAGTTTGTTTTCTGAAAGTTGCAGATAAAAATATAAATGAATAGTGGGTATGCCTCAAAGTCTTTATAATGCAACAATGGTCAGGATACAGGATTCAGGATAATAGATGAAGGATTCAGGTATCGTGTATCCTGTATCATGGAATTAAGTTTCGCTGGCAAGGTTTTGTTGAAGGTTTATTATAATATTGCTATTGGCATTTCGGTTGTTTTTAACGGCCTTGACTTGTTATAATAATTTTGCATAAAATATGCAATTCAGAAGAAGTTCTTTCTCTTCCAGTAAAAAAGCCACCATAGCTCAGCTGGTAGAGCAGCTGATTTGTAATCAGCGGGTCGGGGGTTCAAATCCCTCTGGTGGCTCCAGATAGATAAGTCAGATATTAGAGGTTAGACCTCTGACATCTGATTTCAGACTTCTGTATGGAGAGGTTCCCGAGTGGCCAAAGGGAGCAGACTGTAAATCTGCCGGCTTATGCCTTCGGAGGTTCGAATCCTCCCCTCTCCATTATTAAACAGTTTGAACAGTTTAAACTGTTAAAGTTTATGCGGGAGTAGCTCAGCGGTAGAGCGTCGGCCTTCCAAGCCGAGGGTCGCGGGTTCGAATCCCGTTTCCCGCTCCATGCCCATGTAGCTCAGTTGGTAGAGCACGTCCTTGGTAAGGACGAGGTCACCGGTTCAATCCCGGTCATGGGCTCCATGGTGAAATTGAGAGAGTAAATATTTTATAATAATTTGTTGGATCGGAGGGGAAGCCTTGTTTCCCCCTTTGAAATCCAGAATGCGGAGGTACAGATGGCAAAGGCCAAATTTGAGAGAGTAAAGCCCCATGTAAACATAGGCACTATAGGGCATGTAGACCATGGCAAGACGACATTAACGGCGGCGATAACGAAGGTACTTGCGATGCTTGGCAAGGCGCAATTCAGGCCATATGACAGC
>JBDOIG010000178.1:0-1986 GCA_041082235.1 Thermodesulfovibrionales bacterium
CCGGCTCCAGCAATAAAGGCTGTATAGGATAGACCACAGGGGATAATACCGTTAAGAAGACCAAGGGGGAAAAGGCTCCCTGTGCTTCCTGATTCTGATATGCCTTTCATAAGCTTTATTATCCCTTTAAAGAATTTAAAGGGATAAACGGATGAGGTGATGAATTTTAATATTGATAGTCCTGTCAATATCATCAGGACACCTGTAAGTGCCATAGCAACTGTCTGGAGGTGAGAGAAGGCCTTTACTGTAGCAACAAAAGAGCCCGTCAGACCCATAAAACCACCCATGAGGCTATAACTCATGAGTCTTCCTGAATGGTATATTAAATAGGGTTTGAGCCTTTCAAGGGGTGATGCCTGAATAGTAAGAGTATAGGTTGCTATTAAAGGACCACACATACCTGTGCAATGGCCAAACCCACCGAAAAATCCTGTGCCAAGCATAAGGAGATAAATTGAGTCGTTACTTAACATTAAACCTGAAACTGACAGTACCTTCATCTGGTATGAATATATCTGCCTGCCAGAGGGTCTTGCCACTGGGGCATCTCGGTATTATCCCTTTGCCAGAATATTTATTCTTATCAATCTTTTTTAATACAACCTGATTCTTTCCCATGAACATGCCAGGCATGGTGAGGTCAAGGACTAGTTTATCAGGGATTTTATCACTGCCTGAAATAGTTACAATGAATTCTGTCTCCCTGAAGGTCTGCAGAGGTTTTGGCTCTATGTCGAGCTCCACCTTTATTTTGTTCAGATTTTTTGCACATTTCCTTTGAAAATCACAGATTTCTTCTGGCTCTCTCTGAATACAGGAAAAAGATAAAATCAAAATAAAAAAATATATGAAGCCTTTAGCCCCTTTCAATTTTTTTATCCTTCATCTTATTTTCCCAGGGTTCTTATATAGGCAATAATCTTCCATATCTCTTCTTTTTTGAGGATTCCCTTCCATGCAGGCATACCTTCAGGCCTGCCCGAGGATATGGACTTAAAGATATCACTGTCGCTTCCGCCATAAATCCATTTACCATCAGTCAGATTAGGGCAGACCCCTCCTTTTCCCTCGGGTCCGTGGCACTTCTCACAGTTATTCTTATAAAGGATAGCACCTTCTTTGATTGCCTCTGGATTTCCAGTATAAGGATTATTTTTTGAGCAGGAATCCAAGATGAAAAGACCTAAAGCCAGAATGATAACCGTGAGTCTCATTTCTCTATACTCCTTATATAAGTTATAACCTTCCATATCCTTTCTGCTCCGAGGGTACTCTCCCAGTTTGGCATACCACCAGGCCTGCCTTTAGAGATGGACAGAAAAAGGTCAGCATCCGTGTTGCCATATTTTTTGTTCTTTTTTGTCAGGTCAGGGCATATATCACCCTTTCCACCAGGGCCATGACAGGACTCGCAGTTTTTCTTGAATAGCTCAGCACCTTCTTTTAAGGCCTGAGGATTGCCAGCGAAGGGATTCTTTGCCTGCTGGGAGTAGGCTATGCCTGCTGAGAAAAGGATCACTAAGATTAAGATGGTTGCTTTTTTAAGCATCTCTGTCCTCCTTATTACGGTTTCTATTAATGTTCATTTACATAGATACGTTTTTCTAATATAACAGATTTCCAGTTCCATGTTAGATAAATCTTTATATCCCAGTAGCCATAAAGAGGAAAATCAACCTTTACTTTATATTTTCCTGGTTCTATAAAACTAACTTGGTATCCCCTGTCATATTTTGAAGTTGACGGCCTGCTTAAAATAAAGTTGAGATGTGGCTCTATAACAGGTTTTCCCATGCTATCTGTTAATAGAAAGATTATCTCAGTTTCACCTTTGTGAAATTTTTTATTTACTAATTCAAACCTCAGTTCTGACCTTACCTTTTCAATCTCATCATATCTAAGGCCTGTCTCATAGGGCTTATCAATAACCTTTCCCTCAAAGACGCTCCTGCCAACTATGATAGAACCTATCACAGCAGAAAG
>JBDOIG010000187.1:0-31378 GCA_041082235.1 Thermodesulfovibrionales bacterium
TTGATAGAACCTCTTCGGAAAGGGCATGGACAGGACTTCCATGATAATGGAGTGTTCTATTAAGGCAGGCTACCTCATCCACATAACCTGTAAGGGCACCTATGTCGTGGGAGACCATTATGATGGTAAGTTTTAATCTCTTCTGAAGTCCCTTGAGAAGATGATAAAAATCCTCCTGACCAACCACATCAATTCCTGTGCTTGGCTCATCAAGAACTACTATCTCAGGATTGCCCACAAGTGCCCTTGCAGCAAGTACCCTCTGCTGCTGACCTGCCGAGAGATTTCCAAATATCTCAAAAGCAAGATCTTCCATGCCCATTGTCCTGAGTGCCTCCATAGCCTTTTGTCTGTCTTCTTTTGAAGGGAATTTCATATATCCTATCTTTCCATAAAGCCCTGTGATAACAATATCTATCGCCCTTGCAGGAAAATTGAGGTCAATCTTCAATGACTGTGGAAGGTATCCGAATAAACCTTTTTTTATTGCCTCCAGGGTACTTCCATCTTTTATCCTTACAGTACCTGATGACGGTTTCAAAATACCGAGGATTATCTTGAGGAGCGTGGTCTTTCCACCTCCATTTGGTCCTACTATGCCGAGAAATCTCCCTTCTTCAAGGCTGAGATCTATATCCCTCAGTATCTCCTTATTTCCTATCCTGTATTGAAGTCCTTTTATCTCAACAGCATTCATCTAAGTGCCTCTTCAAGCTGAGAAAGGTTATAAAGCATCAGGTCTATGTAATTATCCCTTCCATAGATATCCCTTGAACCAATGGGGTCAAGAAAAAGTACCCTTGCACCTGATTCAGCTGCAATAGATTCTGCTAACTGAGAGCTGAACTGAGGTTCACTGAAGATTACCTTTATTCTTTTCTGCTTAATAAATTCAACAATCTTTTTTATATTTCCTGGTCTGAGCTCCCTTCCAGGTGCCTCTACAATATAAAGGGGTTTAAGACCGTATCTTTTAGAAAAATAATTCCATGCTGGGTGAAGGGCAACAAACTCCCGTTTTTGAAGACGGGATATCCTTTTTTTAATCTCCTCATGAAGTGCATCAAGTCTTTTTTTATAGGCTGTGGCATTTTCAATATAAAAGTCCTTCCAGAGAGGGTCAAGCCTTATCAGTGTGGCTGCAATGCTGTCAACAATAGATTTTACAAGCACAGGATCAAGCCAGTAATGGGGGTCATAATAATGATTGTGGTGGCCATGGGAATGTTCTTCTGCTGCCTTAAGAAGAGGTATGGTTTCTGAGAGGTCAAGTATCTTTATGTCTTTTTTTGCAGACCTCACAAACCTCTCTGCCCAGAACTCAAGGCCAGCACCTATCTTTATAAAAAGCCCTGCCTTTGTTAATTCCCTTATGTCCCGGGGTGATGGCTCAAAGGCATGGGGTGATGCACCTGCTGGAATCAGGGTCTTTACTGAGACCCTTTCTTTTCCTATATTTTTTGTAATGTCCTCAAGAGGATAAATAGAGACAACAATATTGAGTTCTTCTGCATATGTGCCTGCAGGAAGGACAACGAAAAGAAAAAGAAAAAATATCTTTAATAGACTCCTCATAACAAAAAGCATACAGGATTAAGTGTATCTGATGCAAGACCATAGTATAATAAAAAATGTCCTTTTTGAGACTACCACCCGCAATAAATTCAAGGGACTTCAGACTTTACATGGCAGGTCAGATTGTCTCTCTCACTGGCACATGGATGCAATCTGTTGCCCAGAACTGGCTTGTATGGTCTTTGAGCGGCTCTTCCTTTTATCTTGGTCTTGTAAGTGCTGCCTCATCTCTTCCCATGCTTCTATTCACCCTCCCAGGAGGCATCTTGGCAGATAAGTATTTTAAAAGAAAGATACTTATTGCCACTCAAAGTCTTTCCATAATACCTGCACTCCTGCTCGGTATCTTTATTGATATAAAGATAATCACCCTTCTTCATATTGCCATATTTGCTTTTGTGCTTGGCACCATAAATGCCTTTGATGTCCCGGCAAGACAATCATTTCTTATAGAGATGGTCGGTAAAGAATCCCTTACAGGTGCAATAGCACTCAATTCAGCAGTATTTAATGGTTCAAGATTAATTGGCCCTGTAATAGCTGGCCTAATTATTTCCATTTTTAATATCTCAACCTGTTTTTATATCAATGCTATAAGTTATATACCTGTTATTGTGGCACTCAGCCTGATAAAGACAGAAGGGCTTCCACAAAAGAGAAGTTTCGGTGTCCTAAAAGACATTGGAGAGGTCACAAGTTTTATCTTCTCAGAAAGGCTTATTCTCAGGGTGCTTTTTCTGATAATGGTATTCAGCCTCTTCGGGCTCCCCTATATTATACTTCTACCTGTTATTTCTACAGAGGTCTTTCATTCCTCCGCAGGGCTCTATGGGCTTATGATGGGTGCTGCTGGAGCCGGCTCTTTGAGCGCAGCCCTTTTTATTGCCTTCAGAGAGGAAATCAGTAATAAAAAGGCTTACATAGGCCTCTTCGCAATCCTCTTTTCAATATTCCTCTGCCTTCTATCTTTTTCAAAAGAAATCTCCCTGACCCTTATGCTTCTCTTTCTTACTGGATTCAGTGTTATAAGCTTTCTTGCCACAGCAAACAGCCTCATACAGCACAGGACACCTGACAGCCTGAGGGGAAGGGTCATGAGTATATATACACTGCTATTCCTCGGAATGGCACCTGCAGGCAATGTAGCTGTTGGTTTCCTTGCATCCTTTTATGGAACCATGAATGCACTGAGAATCCTTTCGCTCCTGACAATTATTGCAGGGCTAATCTTTATAACAGGAACAAAAAAATAATGATTATGTTATCCTTTTTATTATGAAAATACTTGCCATAGAGACCTCCACCATGCTCGGCGGGATTGCCATTGTGGAAGACACTGGTCTTATCTCTGAGATAAGACTGAATGTCTCTGTAGAACACTCAGAAAGGCTCATACCAGAAATAGAACATCTACTTAAAAGTTCAGGACTGTCCATCCATGATATTGATGCCCTTGCTGTTTCAGCAGGGCCTGGTTCCTTTACAGGTCTCAGGGTTGGTATGGCAACTGTAAAAGGCCTCTCCTTTGCAAGTGGAAAACCTGTAATTGCAGTGCCCACCCTTGAGGCAATGGCATGGAACTTTCCTTATTCAGGATATCCTGTCTGCCCTGTACTTGATGCAAGGAGAAATCAGGTCTTTATGGCACTTTACAGGTGGAAGGAACGAGATTTTATAACCCTCAAGGAGCCATCAGTGGTTGGCAGGGAAGAATTTGTTGGGCTCATAAGGAGTATTGTTAATAATGAGAGTGTTATCCTCACAGGAAATGGTTATCACTTTTACGCAGGAATAGACCAGTTTCTCATACCACCAGGGCATCAGCTTGTCCCTTCTCCTGCTAATGTTGGTTTTCTCGGGCTGAGGCTTGCAAAGGAACAGAAATTCTCTGATCCACTGAAGCTCACACCCCTTTATCTCAGAAGGTCTCAGGCTGAGGAAAGGGTGAAAGACTGAATCTGGTTATGAGTTTTTTTAAAATAAGGCTCATGACTCCAGAGGATGTTCCTGAGGCTATGGAGATAGAAAAACTTTCCTTTTCCACACCCTGGTCTGAACTTTCCTTTTATAAGGAGATATATAGTCCAAGGTCATTATGTCTTGTAGCTGAGACAGAAGAAGGCCTTGCTGGTTATATCTGCCTGAGCAAGATATTTGATGAATGCCATATACTCAACCTCGCTGTACATCCCCTTAAGAGGAGGCAGGGTATAGGAAGCTCTCTCATCAGGGAGGCACTGAGTTCAGACTTTGTCTCATCCTGTAGATACATCTATCTTGAGGTGAGGGCATCAAATACAGAGGCAAGAAGGCTCTATGAAAAATTTGGCTTCAGGGCAGTAGGCATAAGAAGAGCCTATTATATTAATCCCCTTGAGGATGCCCTTATAATGATGCTTGAGAGGTAAATTAAATGTATTTCACTGCCAGAGCATGGTGTCTAATAAGAGAGTGGATTTAATAGCCTTAGAAGAAAAAGGTCTTTATTAAGAATGCTACAATCCCCATAAGATTTAATATAACAATGAGATATAACCTGTCTATCCTCTTATTAATATCATCAAAACGCTTGTTGACATCATCAAAACGTTTGTTGACATCATCAAAGCGTTTGTTGACATTCGTAAGCTCTGCCTTAATCTCTCTAATCTCATTGTGTATGAGGTCAAGCTCACGAAATACAAAGGTGAAGGGATCTGCCCTGTACAGGTATTCCTCCCTTTTTTCTTCTGTCTTCTTTTCTTCTGTCTGTGGCATAGCCCATATTACTACGATATTAGCCCCCGTGTCAAGCAATAGCTTTCGCCTGAAATCTGTCATATTTTCCTGCACCTACGAGGTGCAAAAAAGGGGCATTCCGATGGTGCCGCAGGCATTTCCAATGCATCTACTTCAGTCTTAATAATGTGGAATCTGGAGTCCAATTCGCTCTTTTGCACGTGAGCCCAAGTTTCATAAAATTTTTAAGGTAAATTTTACTGAGCCTTAATCTCTTCCAGATACCTTAAAAAGTCCTCAGGTCTTATGGCATCAACAAAGCATAGCCTTATACCTGAGCGGGTCTTAAGGAGATTACCGTCAGGGTCAAGAAAGAGCAGAAGGCAGTCGTGTTTAAAATTATAGAGATTACCCAGTGCCTCTTCTTCCTCTGTAAGCTTTCTGGAGAGGTCTATCCTTACAGGAACAAACTCTTCCATTATCTTCTGGGCTATCTCAGCATTGTTATATAATTCCTCCTCCATTTTTTCGCATCTGGGACAGCCTTTTCCATAAAAGAAATCCACAAAGATTGGTTTCCTCTCCTTCTTTGCTATCTCTTTACCCTCTTTAAGAGAATACCAGTTTATCTCTCCATAGACCTGAGCTGAAAGGGCCATAAGCATAATCATCCCTGTTATGAATATTAAAAATCTTTTCATCTTATTACCTCCCCTTTTCAAGCAATTCTAAGGCCCTTCTGTGAAGGTCTTTGTTTGCAGAGGCAAGGATGGTTGTGCTTTTCTCAAGTCCTACCGGTATATGGTCAACAGGCGTACCTTCCATATCAGTAAATATCCCGCCAGCCTCTCTCACTATGAGTGCTCCGGCAGCAAAATCAAAGCTCCTTGAGGGAGCAGGTGTTATAAATATGCTCACAGAGCCTGCAGCAACAAGACAGAGGTCAAGTGCAGTTGCACCAAGACATCTTGTCCTCCTTGCAGCCTGAAGCAGGGACATAATCATAGGTATATCCCTCTTTGGTATCTGTGCCTCATAGGCAACAACAAAGATAGAGCCATCCTGCTGGGTCTTGATGGGTGTGCCATTCAGATAGGCCCCTCTTCCCTTTTCTGCATAGAATTCATCTCCTGTGAGGAGATTTATTACATAGGCAATGCTCACAGTTCCTATGGTATCTTCCTCTGCAATTGCTATGGAGGTGCAGTAAAAGGGAATCCCTGTTATGGCATTCTTGCTTCCATCAATGGGGTCTATAAGGACACGCCTTCCACCACCTCTTATATCCTTCAGGCCATATTCTTCCGAGACAATGCTGAGTGGCTCACCTGATCTCTCAAGTTCTTCTATTATTATCTCCTCTGCCTTTTTATCTATAGGGAATGTCCTGTCTCCTGCTGCGCCTTTTGGAGGTTTAATATCTGATATGTCCTTCTGAAGAAAGGAATATCTGAAGGGTGTGAGCTCAGAAAATAATCTCTTTCCTATAAGCCTCAATGTCTCAAGCATCAATCAAGTTCTCTTCTCTGGACTATCTCAACGATCTCCTGAGGAGGCCTTTTGAATTTTTCAAGTGTGCCTCTCTTTGAGCCATATCTGAAGACCGTTACACCCTTACAGCCCTTTTCATAGGCAAGAAGGAATGCCTTTGCCACATCCTCTGGTCTTGCATTTCTTGGAAGATTTATTGTCTTTGATACTGCATTGTCTGTATATTCCTGAAAGGCTGCCTGCATCTCTATATGGTCTTCTGGTGGTATCTCATGGGCGGTCTTAAAAAGCCTTTTTATCCTTGAGGGAACTTCCTTTATGCCCCTGAGATTTCCTTTCCTGATCACCTTTTCCATGAGTTCCTCAGAATAGAATCCCTGCTCCCTTGCTATTTTAACAAAGTATTTATTCACCTCAAAGAGCTCTGTATCAAGTATCAATCTCCTGTAGGCAAGGGCAAAATAGGGTTCTATTCCACTTGAGCAGTCTGCAATAATGGAGAGCGTTCCTGTTGGTGCAATGGTGGTGACAGTTGCGTTTCTGAGAACTGGCATCCCATGCCTGTCATATATGGAAGCCTTAAAATTCGGGAAGGGTCCTCTCTTCTTTGCGAGCTCTTCAGAGGCCTTCCAGCCAGTATCCCTTATGAATTTCATGAGCTCCCTTGCAAATTTAAAGGCATCTTTTGAATTATAGGGGATACCCAGTAGCACAAGCATATCTGCCCAACCCATAACACCGAGGCCAATCTTTCTATTACCTTTATGCATTACCTCTATATCAGGTATTAGATACTTATTTGCATCTATGGCATCATCAAGAAATCTCACCGCAACTGCTATATCCCTTGCAAGTTCATCATAAAGTATCTTTCTATCCTTTACATATTTTGAGAGATTCATTGAGCCAAGCACACAGGCCTCATAGGGAAGAAGTGGCTGTTCTCCACAGGGGTTTGTGCTTTCTATCTGACCTATGTGGGGTGTGGGATTTGCCCTGTTTATCCTGTCTATAAAGATAACACCAGGGTCTCCTGTTTCCCAGGCACATCTCACAACCTCATCAAAGACCTCCTTTGCCTTTATCCTCCTTGCTGGCTGACCTGTCCTTGGATTTATGAGCTCATATTCCTCATCCTTCTTTAGTGCCTCCATAAAGGCATCTGTTATTGATACAGAGATATTAAAATTTTCAAGCTCTGCCTTTTCTCTTTTTGCCCTGACAAAGTCAAGGATATCAGGGTGGTCAACCCTGAGGATTCCCATATTTGCACCTCTTCTGGCACCACCCTGTTTGATAACATCGGTGGCTGTATTGTATATCTTCATGAAGGATACAGGTCCGCTGGCTATGCCTCCTGTTGACCTCACCACATCTGCCCTTGGTCTTAGTTTTGAAAAATTAAACCCTGTGCCTCCACCGCTCTGAAGTATCATTGCTGCATTTTTAAGGGTCTCAAAGATACTCACCATGGAGTCCTCAACAGGAAGGACAAAACAGGCAGCAAGCTGTCCCATCTCCTTTCCTGCATTCATAAGAAGGGGAGAGTTTGGAAGGAACCTAAGCTGGGTCAGGAGTTCATAGAATCTCTCCTGCCAGTAATAAGGGTCTTCACCGTAGAGCCTTTCAGACTCGCTTATTGCCTTTGAGACCCTCTGAAAGAGTCCTTCAGGAGTCTCAATAACATTTCCTGAGGAATCCTTCAGCAGATACCTTGCCCTCAAGACCTTCAGGGCATTCTCAGAGAGTTCCATAACTCATTATACCACACTACTTTCTTTACCCCCATAATTGCCGACAGAAGTTTCTGGTAGCCGCACCCTTTAGGGTGCGTTTATTCCCACCAAGATTTCGCAGGCAAAAGCCTGCGGCTACCTGCTGCACCACTGCTCTGTTGCTCTACTATTTTCTCGGGTTTCAAAGGGGCTCATGCCCCTTTGAGCTTTGTAAAGGCTTTGAGGCATACCCTGCTACTAAGGACATATTTTTAATAACAAATTCGAGTACCCTATCACACTTTTAGATTAAATCTGTTATAATTTCTAAAAAGAAAGGACTTGTTATGATCAGTCATACTTTTTCAGTTGCTCAGGGAATAGGTGAGAGACTTGAAAGGCGTATCTGGCGACAGGGCATACTGAGATGGAAGGATTTTATTGATGCTGAATATATACCCGGGATACCCAGGGAAAAGAAGCTCTATTTCAACAGTATCTTTTTTAATTTTCAAAAAGCCCTTTCTATTTCAAATGCTGAATTCTTTGCCAGGAATCTTAAAAGAAGGGAGCACTGGAGACTCTTTAATGTGCTTAAGGGAAAGGCCCTCTGTCTGGATATAGAGACCAACGGTTATCAGCCAGAAAGTGGTGGTTATGTAACGGTAGTGGGTCTTTATGATGGTGCTGAATGGAAGCCCCTCGTAAGAGGTGAAAATCTTACAAGGGAAAATCTCCAGTCTGAAATAGAGCGTGCAGATTTACTCATCACCTTTTATGGTGGTGTCTTTGACATCCCTTTTCTCTTAAAAACCTTTCCCGGTTTAAAGATAAACAAACCACATTTTGACCTCTGTTTCGGGGCAAGGAGACTGGGGCTTAAGGGTGGTCTGAAGAAACTTGAGGTGTATTTTGGAATTAACAGAAGTGAGGAAGTTCAGAACCTTGACGGATATGATGCGGTGCTCCTCTGGCAGATGTACAGACGGGGTTCAAGAGAAGCCCTTGATTTGCTTTTAGAGTACAATAAAGAGGATACAGTAAACCTGTTCAGTCTTGCCGAGATTATTTATGAACAATTAAGGAGATCAACAGGCATTGATAATTACGCTTCCAGAATATCCGGGATGCCTGAAGGTAAGGATAGCAATCTCTGCATTCAAAATCACAGATGAAGATAGCTATAATTTCAGATACCCATGACAATCTTAATAACCTGAGAAAGGCGGTAGAGATAATAAATTCTTCCGGAGCAGTCCATGTCTTTCATGCAGGAGATTTTACTTCTCCCTTCACAATAAGGGTCCTCAAGGAACTTAAATGCCCCTTTACTGGAATCTTCGGGAATAATGATGGTGACAGGATACTGCTTAAGGAAAAATTTAATGGCAGTATCCATAATCAACCCTATATAACCATATTTAATGGCAGGAGATTAGCCATGATGCATGAGCCAATTTTTATAGAGGCACTGCGGGATAGCAAACATTTTGATATTATCATATATGGTCATACCCATGAGCCTGTTATAAAGACTGATAAAGGTGTGCTTATAATAAATCCAGGGGAGCTATGTGGTTGGCTTTATGGAAGACCCACCTTTGCAATGCTTGACCTTGAAACCATGAAAGGTGAGATTATAAATATCAGTTGACAGGAGATGGTCTTATCTGCTATCTTTAATTAAGCCTTCCGAGATGGGCCAAAAAATATTAAAAATCCAATGCAGCAGGTACTAATAAATAAATTTGAAATCTATAGACCTTCCAAAAACCCACAGCTATAATTGTTCTTTTTAAATTAAATAGCCTGATGTCAGGCTAAAATACAACTTATTGTGAGGGTAATATGGAAACAGAAATCAAGACAACCCAGGAAACAAAGACGCCAGTTGAGACTATCTCTATTTCAGAATTAAAGGAAAAGACAGTAGAAGAGCTTGCACAACTGGCAAAAAGCTTAGGTGTTGATGGCGCAAGGGGGATGAGAAAACAGGAGCTTATCTTTGCAATCCTTCAGGCGCAGACACAGCGTGCAGGTAATATCTTTGCAGAAGGAGTCCTTGAGATACTTCCTGACGGATTCGGTTTCTTAAGGTCACCTGATTATAGCTATCTGCCAGGACCTGATGATATTTATGTGTCACCCTCGCAGATAAGAAGATTCAATCTAAGGACAGGTGACCTTGTATCAGGCCAGGTGAGACCTCCAAAAGAAAATGAGAGATATTTTGCCCTCCTTAAAGTGGAGGCAATCAATCATGAGGCACCTGAAGAGAACATAGCCAGACCCCTCTTTGATAACCTTACCCCTTATTATCCAACCAGAAGGGTTAAACTTGAATACTCACCAACAGATTATTCTACAAGGGTAATGGAGCTCATAACCCCGATAGGATTTGGGCAGAGAGGTCTTATTGTAGCTGCACCGAGGACAGGAAAAACAATGCTCCTTCAGTCCATTGCAAAGGCGATAAGGAAGAACCATCCAGATGTTCATCTTATGATTCTTTTAATAGATGAAAGACCCGAGGAGGTTACAGACTGGAAGAGGCAGGTTAATGGTGCGGAAATAATAAGCTCTACCTTTGATGAACCACCAAACAGGCATTGCCAGGTCTCCGAGATAGTTATTGAAAGGGCAAAGAGGCTTGTAGAAATAAAGAGAGATGTGGTGATACTCCTTGATAGTATAACAAGGCTTGCCCGCGCCTACAATGCCATAATACCAACAAGCGGTAAGGTTCTTTCTGGAGGACTTGATGCCAATGCCCTCCAGAAACCAAAAAGGTTCTTCGGTACAGCAAGAAATATTGAAGGGGGTGGAAGCCTCACCATAATAGCCACTGCCCTTGTAGATACTGGAAGCAGGATGGACGATGTAATATTTGAAGAGTTCAAGGGAACCGGTAACATGGAGCTTCATCTTGACAGAAAACTTGTTGACAAAAGGATATTCCCGAGCATTGATATCAATGCCTCTGGCACAAGAAAGGAAGAACTCCTTGTGGAAAAGGATGTCCTTAACAAGATGTGGGTGCTCAGGAAGGCCCTGAGTCCGTTGAGTACAGTGGAGAGCATGGAATTCCTTCTCAGTAAGTTGATGGGTACAAAAAGCAATAAAGATTTCTTAGAGATGATGAATAAATAAGATGAGTTATGAGTTATGCATAACGCATGATGAGCTTGGGAAAGATAGTATCTTTAAAAGATGATGGTTACTGCTTTGCCTGTGGAGCCCTGAATCCACAGGGATTACATCTCTCCTTTAAAAAAGAAGCTGGAAAAGTCACTGCCCTATTTCTTCCTCAAAAGATACATCAAGGCTATGCTGAGATTATACATGGTGGTATAATAACCACTGTGCTTGATGAGGCAATGGTAAAGGCATGCATACTGAATGGAATTAATGCTATGACAGCAGAGATATCTGTGAGGTTCAAGAAACCTCTAATGGCTGGAGATTCATGCACTGTAGAGGCATGGATAGTCTCACAGAATCCCAGGCTAATAGAAGCAGAATCTTTGATGAAAGACCATGAGGGGAATACGGTAGCCACAGCAAGAGCAAAGCTTATACCTTACAGGGAGAGTGAGGCTTGAAGACCGAAAAGGACTTTCTTCACGATATAAAGGGACCTGTCTTGTTTCTCCTTTTTCTGATTTCACTTACAGCTATAGTGGTTGGATATAGATATTACAGGCACACTCAGGAGAATCCAGAGTTCTGCCTTTCCTGTCACCTTATGAAAGAGGCATATAAGACATGGCAAAAATCAAAACATAACGATATAGTATGCCAGACCTGCCACAGATTGAGTCTTATTGAACAGAACAGATTGTTGATAGCCTTTGTGGCAGGAAGGAAATCTGTAAAAGAAACACATGGAAGGCAAAAGCCATGGCAGGCCTGTAAGGAATGCCATTTCCCTGAGATAGAACAGGGTGCTATTACTGACAGTAAGACATTTGGACATGCAAGGCATGTATTTACTAAAAAAATAAACTGCAGTGAATGTCATACAGGTGATCTTCATGAATTCAAGCCGGAGAGCAATGCCTGCAAGAAGTGCCATCAGGGGAAGCTTGTCCATGGTCTTGGCATGGAAGGACTTCAGTGTCTGAACTGTCACACCTTTACAAAAGAACCCACTGATAAACTCGTCTCTGAAAAAAGATGCCTCGGATGCCACGATATTCCAAGGACAGGTGTAATGTCTGCCCTGAGATGTTTTGACTGTCATAAACCTCATGGCATTATAAAACTCAAGGGAAGTGATTGCCTTGGAAGATGCCACAGTCGTGAGCTTGAGGTAGGCCAGCACAGACTCCACATTGAAAAGGTAAAGGTTGATTGTTTATACTGCCACAGGGCACATACATGGAGGGTTGGAAGGGATATGGCATCAAAGATATGCACAAAATGTCACGCCTATAAAGAGCCAACGAGGTTTGTCTTTTGAATACACCTGTTCAAAGGAGCTCCGCTCCTTTGAAAGAACTTTTGAAGGGCTATGTCCTTCAAAAGTAATAAAAATTTATTCCATAAAAATAGGGAATTTGAGAGGGCTCCATCCCTTAATGGACTTTGCCCCTTTGAAATCCCAAAGGAGGAGGAATTATGTTTAATAGAAAATTAAATGGGGAGTTTGAGGAGCTTCGCCCCTCAAAGCTCTGTCCTCATTGTAAAAAAGAAATAAATGCTCAGCTCAAGCTATGTCCCTTCTGTGGTGGTGAGATACCGGATGAGTTTGAAAAAAGAGAACCTATCTGTCCGAGATGCGGTATAAAACTGGAGCAAAAGATATTCAAAGGTGAGGAATATGATATATGTCCTGAATGTAATGGACTCTGGCTTGATAGAGGAGAATTTAGGAGGGCTACAAGAGAAGCAGATGTCTATAGAGACGAAGAAATAGTTGGAGAATATCTTAAATGTCCTTCAAGTGATCCAGTGGTCTATATCCCCTGTGTAAGGTGCGGAAAACTTATGATACGAAAAAACTTTGCAAAAATCTCTGGCATAATTATTGATGAATGTAGCCGTCATGGCGTATGGCTTGATGCTGGAGAACTGAAGAAGATAAGGCAATTTATAGCAGATGGCGGGCTTGAGAGATCCCAGAATAAAGAGATAGAGGCAATTCGCTCAGAACTTAAAGAGATATCCATAAAGGTTGATGAGACATCTTTCCTTCAAAAAATCCTGCACTTCTGGAATTTCAAGAGATGGCTTTTTGGAAGGTAAACGCTGCATAATGGTATAAATTTTACTTTATTATCCTTCTTCTCATTAAGTTAAAAGGCAATCTGATAAGAAAGAGACATGCTACTATAAGCCATATTATATGTGACAGGCTGAAGCCTGTTTTCCCGGATGAAAAGGTCCTCACTATTTCTACCATGTGATAAAGGGGATTAAAAAAGGCAAGGTCCTTTACAATCTCTGGAAGACCATCAAGAGGGAAGAATATACCTGAAAATAAAAATAAAGGTGTCATGAAGAGGGTATAAAAGTAATTGAAGGAGTCAATTCCGGGCACAAGGGCTGCTGTTATTACAGATATCTCTGAAAAGAGAATTCCTGAAATAAAGACAAAGGGTATTGAAAGCAAGATGCTCCAGGAATCCACAAGACCTGCCATTGAGATTACAGATATAATGATTGTTCCATAAATGAGGCTCTTTGTTGCTCCCCATAATATCTCTCCAGCTATAAGGTCATTAAGACCAACAGGCGTTGCAAGTATGGCATCAAAGGTCTTCTGGTAATGCATCCTCACATAGGTTCCATAGGTGCATTCATAGGTGGCTGCAAAGGCAGAGGATGATGCAACTATCCCTGGTGCAATGAATTTTATGTAAGGGATTCCATTTATCTCTTTTAAGTAAGCGCTAAGCCCGATTCCAAAAGCAATGAGATAAAGTGCTGGTTCAACAAAATTCAATACCATGCTTGACTTATAGAGCTTTTTATAAACTGTGAAATTCCTCAGCCAGACACTTATTGCCCTTTTAATATTAATCATAATCCACCCTCACCTTCTCTTATCGCCTCTCCCGTGGCCTCAACCAATCTCTTGCCTGTGAGCTTCAGATAGACATCTTCAAGACTGCCCCCGTATTCATTCATTAATTCTTCTGGAGATCCGGTTGCCGCTATCCTTCCAGAATCCATTATGGTAACCCTGCTGCAAAGGAGCTGTGCCTCCTCCATATAATGGGTTGTAAGGATCAAAGTCCTTCCCTTTGTCTGCTCAGCTCTAATCATCTCCCACACCTGTCTCCTGCTCAGGGGGTCAAGACCTGTTGTTGGCTCATCAAGTATCAATAATTCAGGTTCATTCAATAATGCCCTTGCAAGGACAAGCCTTCTTTTCATGCCTCCTGAGAGCTCCTCCACATTTGTGCCAACCCTGTCATAAAGACCAACGAAATCAAGAAGCCCCTCTGCCCTTTTTATTGCCTCCTTCTTTTTTATACCAAAATATCTTGCATAAACAATGAGGTTTTCCATAACAGAAAGATCAGGGTCAAGGTTATTTTCCTGAGGCATCACACCAATACGTGCCTTTATCTCTGATGGATATTGTCTCACATCAAGACCAAAGACCTTAAGGATGCCGCTTGTAGGAGGCATAAAACAATGTATGAGTCTCATAACTGTTGTCTTGCCTGCTCCATTTGGGCCGAGGAATCCAAAACATTCTGCCCTGTTGATATTAAAATCAATACCATCAACAGCCCTGAAGGAGTCATATTCCTTGACAAGAGACTCCGCCACCACGATTTCCATAATGGTTATTATAAAACACCCGAGCCTAGAATCTTCTGATAGATGAATTAAAAGTGTCAGGATGCCGAAGCAGTTTTACCTGTGACACCCTAATCCAAGATACACAATACAAGATACATGATTTTCTAATCTTAAATCCTGTATCATAATTTGTCGCTTTGTAAAGGCCTTGGGGCAAACCGATAATTTTTCTAATACTAATTCTGGGGAAATCCTTAGTTATTACAGCTCTCTGTGTTATGTTATAATTTTATCCATGCTTGACCTTATTAAAATTTTACTTGTTCTATTTCTGATCATCCTTTTCTTAAGAAAAAAATGGCACATCGGCATAGTGATGGCTATTGGTGGTATATTTCTGGCTATTCTTTACCTGATGCCACCAGTAAGGATTATCACTGCATCCTATAAATCCCTTACATCTCCTGTGAGTCTTAAATTACTTCTTGCCCTTTCTTTTATCAGGTCCTTTGAGATGATATTAAGAGAAAAGGGATTGCTTCAAAGAATTACAGAGACAACAGGCTCTATATTAAGAAAAAGAAGGTTTGTTCTCATATCCATGCCCCTTTTAATAGGTATGCTGCCATCTCTTGGAGGTGCCTATTTTTCAGCTCCTATGGTTGAGGAGTCTTCAAAAGGCCTCAATCTCAGCAATGAGCATAAGGCCTATATCAACTACTGGTTTAGACATCCCTGGGAGCTTATACTGCCATTATATCCAGGTATTGTCCTTGCCTCTGCAGTGACAGAAATTCCCCTCAGGAGATTTATATTTGTAAATATATTTGTTGCAATTGCCATGATGATTGCAGGTTTTTTTATTGGTCTTAAAGATATAAAGGGCAATACAAAACAGGATACCATAAAACCAAATTTCAAAGAGGTATTGCTGCCATTGCTGCCTGTATTTATTGTAATAGGTGGTGTGGCTATATTCGGTATTGAGCTTTACCAGATACTCATAGCTATTCTTGTATTCCTGGTGATTCTTTACAGAGAATCTTTAAAAGGCATAATTCAATTGCTCAGATATGGATTTTCCCGTGATGTCTTTTTATTGATCGCAGGGGTAATGCTCCTTAAAGGTATGATGGAGGCATCAGGAGCTGTGGATGGGTTGAATAAGTATTTCCTTGAAACAGGTGTCCCTGTAACAATTGTTGCCTTTATGTTGCCATTTATTGCAGGTATTCTTACAGGTCTCACAGTTGGTTTTGTAGGAAGCACCTTTCCACTCTTGCTTGCAATGTCAGGACATAATCTTCCACTTCTATCCTTTGCCTTTGTCTCCGGTTATGCTGGCGTGCTCCTATCACCAGTTCACCTCTGCCTTGTTCTTACAAGGGAATATTTTAAGGCTGATATGCCTGGTGTTTATAAAAGACTGATACCAGGTATAGCTGCGATGCTTATTGTATCAGTGGTGATATTCTATGCTTTTAAATCTTAATAAACCAAAGGGTATAACCTCACAGGACGCTGTTACTGCTGTAAAAAGGATCCTGAGGGTAAAGAAGGCAGGACATGCAGGAACCCTTGATCCTATAGCAACAGGTGTGCTTGTTATCTGCCTTGAAGAGTCAACGAGGTTTGCAGGTTATTTCAGCGATCTTGATAAGGAATATATTATCACCATGAAACTCGGTGAAAGGACAGATACCTTTGATGCTGATGGAAAGGTGATAGAAAGAAAAGAGGATTTTGTAATTACCGAGGATAAGATTAGAGAGGTGATGAAAAATTTTACAGGAAGACAGATGCAAAAGGTGCCACCCTTTTCAGCAGTTAAAAAAAATGGCATACCTTTATATAAGCTTGCAAGAAAGGGCATGGATATTGAAAGGCCTTTAAAGGAGGTAAATATCTATAGTATTGAACTGCTTGAATTTAGAGAACCCTTTGCAAAAATAAAGGTCAATTGCTCAAAAGGCACCTATGTAAGGACTCTTGTTGATGATATAGGAATAAACCTCGGGTCTTTTGCCCATATTACAGAACTTACAAGAACAGCAGCAGGCCCGTTCAAGATAGAGGAATCATACACTCTGGAGGATTTAAGAAAAGAAAAGTATAAACTTCTTGCTCCTGATGCAGGATTAATTAAATTTCCTGAGCTGAGGCTTAAAGAACCTCAAGCAAGTGCTATAAGACATGGCAGATTTATAGACCTGCCTTTAACCTTAAAATTGGAGGAAGGTTCTCTCGTAAGACTTTATGATCAGGATAGATTTATTGGTCTTGGTATTGTAAAAGGAAGAAAGATAAAGCCGGAAAGATTACTATCTTAAATAGATAGCGAGGGTATTCCCGCAGCTTGCTTTGGAGAATATCAATCTCAACACAAGTCCTTGGCGGTCCCAACGGGATTCGAACCCGTGTTTTAGCCTTGAGAGGGCTACGTCCTAGGCCTCTAGACGATGGGACCATAAAACTGCTCTGTAATGTGTTATGCCTGATGAGGGTTATTTGTTATAAGTTATTAACCCAAGCTATTATTGGCTGGGGAGAGAGGATTCGAACCCCTATAAGCAGATCCAGAGTCTGCCGTCCTGCCGTTGGACGACTCCCCAACAATATTTTTTATATCATAATTGCCTGAGAGCTGTCAATTTTTATTTCTTCAGAATATCTATTGCCTTTCTCAACGATACCTTCATCCTCTCAAAGGCATCTGCAAGAAGCTTCATCTCATCATTAGTCTTTACTTCAAATTGTTTGTCAAGATTTCCACGGCTCACCTCGGTTGCAGTCTCAACAAAATGTTCTATGGGTTTTATTATGTTGGAGATAATGATCCTGTCAATCACAACGATTATGATTAAGAACATACCACTGTATATGCCTGCAAATGTTATGAGGGCCCTCACAGCAGACTTCTTTGCCTCCTCTGTAGGCACATAAACTGTATTCACCGTAACGATGTCATCCAGTTTCCAGTTATAACCCTCGGTGGTATTTCCATATCTCTCCCTTTGCTCTGGTGGAGCAACAGCAGGATCACCATGACACCTGAGACAATCAAGCTTTACCTTAACAGGCCTCATTATTACATAGTATTCACCCTCTGCTGCCTTTTTATATCCCCTCCACTCTTCCTTAAGAATACCCTTCCTGAATTCATTAATCTTCTGAAGTTCAAAGATATCAGCCTTGTTTACAGGATTTAGAGGGCTCTCAGTTGCCTCCTTAAAACTGTATCTCGGAAGCTTTTTTCTTATCCTCTCCTGAATTCCATAGGCAACCTTTGTAGCGGACATCCCCTCAATAATAAACTTATCAGGCAGTGCCTTCTGCAGAGTCGGCCTCAGTACCTCAGCAGTGTAACCGCGAGCAGACTCCATTGCCGCAAGCATGAGGTTAGATTCTTCAAGTATCTGTTTCTTTGCATTCTCCCTGAGGACAAGATAACTTACGCCGATAATCACAGGTAAGGATATAACATAGATTATAACCATTATAGTGGTAAATCTTTTTCTCAAATTCATATTTTTAAACATTTCTGTTACCTCCTTTGAGGGGGCTCTGTCCCTCAAAAATCTGGAATAAAATTTTTATTCAATATTTTACTTTTAAAGGAGCGAAGCTCCATATTCAGGATATTTTATTTTTAAAAGGTCCTCTCTTTTCCTCGGGTATTTCACTCAAGAGGCATGAAAGAAATTCTGAATAAAGGGCTCCATCCATTGGCCTTCCTTTTTCATATTTGATCTTTTTAAGAATCTTTTCCACAAGTACAGGACCCAGAGGCCCGATAGTATCTATAAAGACCTCCATTACACTCTGGACCTTTTCAAAAGGAATCACCTCATTGTCCTTTAAATCTGTTTCTACAGGTGCAACTATATCTTCATCAATCCCGAAGGTCTTTAATAATTCTTCTGTCAAAGGGCTATTTACTTTTTTTAAGGGCTTTATGCCTTCAATAAAATTCAACTCAATAATCTCTTTATTTTTTATATATTCAATTGTCTCGCCAGGTGGTCTGTTTCCAATGGATATGTAAACTACCTCTCCACCTTCTACACTGACCTTGCAGAGATAAGGCTCATCCTTAAATTTGATAACAATCTGGCCTGTCTTCTGAGCCTTCAGGTATTTTTTAAGTTTAAAAATCATAAACTTATTTAAACTGATACCCCCAAAAAATTATTGCAAATTATAAATTATACTAAGATATGAGTCAAGACCTGGATAAGATCAAGGGTCTTTACATCCATATCCCTTTCTGTGAAAAAAAATGCCCTTACTGTGACTTTTACTCTCTTGAGGGTCAGCCTTCAGGGTTGATTGACCGGTACATCTCTGCTCTGATAAAAGAGATGGGCCTTTATCAGGAAAAGCTGAACCAGGTAAAGACAGTTTACATCGGTGGTGGCACCCCATCAATCCTCAATGTGGCTCAATTTACTTTATTATTTGAAGATATATTCAATCACATTAAATCTTCAGAAATAGTTGAGTTTACAGTGGAGGTAAATCCCAAGAGTATAACCAGGGAGAAATTAAGATTATTTAAAGAGTATGGTATTACAAGGATAAGTCTCGGGATTCAATCATTTAATGAAAAAGATTTAAAAATCCTCGGAAGGCTCCATTCAGCAGGTCATTCATTAAAGGCAGTTGAGGATATTAAAAGGCTTGCCTTTAACCTCTCTATTGACCTCATTTACGGCATCCCGGAACAGACCTTAAAAGACTGGCAGGAGAATCTCTCTATCATTGCAGATATCAATCCAGAGCACATCTCTACTTATGAACTCACAGTGGAAGAAGGGACTCCCCTTCATCAAGAAATATTAAGGGGTACATTTAAAAAACCTCCTGAAAAAGAAATAGTAGAAATCTATGAAAAGACCCATAAATATCTTGAAGAGAAAGGTTACATTCACTATGAGGTTTCAAACTTTGCGAAACCTGGCAGGGAATGTATTCATAATCTCAATTACTGGGAAAGGGGTGAGTATATAGGCATCGGGGCTGGTGCTCATTCCTTCATCAATAAAAAGAGAATAGAAAATTATAATGACCTCAAAAAATATATGGATTCTCTCAATGAAGGCAGATTTCCGTATAAAAAAATAATTAAACTTACTCCTGAGGATGAGTTCATAGAATTTATCATGCTCGGTCTCAGGCTCAAGGAGGGAATATCCCTTGATAAGATGCCTGGAGAGGCCTCATTAAAAGAAAGGGTTCTCAAGAAGTGCTTACCACTAATTGAAAAAGGTCTCCTTGACAAAACGGATAATTATCTTAGGCCAACAATTAGAGGTTTTCTCCTCTTGAATGAGGTAATAACAGCACTTATCTAATATCACCTCTTCCTTTCCCACTGCCATGCTGTTTTAATAATATATTCAAGATCATTAAAGCGGGGTCTCCATCCGAGCTTCTCTTTAATCTTTTTATTGTCAGAGATAAGTACAGGAGGGTCTCCTTTTCTTCTTCCTGTCTCTTCTACAGGTATTCTGATACCTGTAACCCTGATTACACTTTCTATAACCTCCCTCACAGAATAACCATGTCCGTATCCACAATTGAAGACCGCAGAATCTCCACCATCAAGTATATACCTCATAGCATCAAGATGCGCTCGTGCAAGGTCATCAACATGGATATAGTCTCTTATACATGTACCATCAGGTGTTGGATAATCTGTGCCGAATATCTGTAATCTATCAGATTCTCCTTTTGCAACCTTCAGTGCACGGGTAATAAGATGAGTGGCTTCCCTGTAAGACTGTCCCAATCTACCACCTGAATCAGCTCCCGCAACATTAAAATACCTCAGGCTTATATATTTAAAATCACTCCTGGCAGAATGGACATCCTGGAGAATCCTCTCAACCATCATCTTTGAACTTCCGTAGGGATTTATTGGATTCATAGGTGTTTCTTCATCAACCGGAATCTTCTCAGGAATACCATATACAGCTGCAGTTGATGAAAATATAAATTTCCCTATTCCCATCTCAAGCATTATCTTAAGAAGATTAAGGGTATTCATTGTATTGTTTGTGTAATACTTAACCGGCTCTCTTACACTTTCTGGTACAATGATAGAAGCTGCAAAATGTATCACAATATCTGGCTTAAAATCATGAAGTATCTTCCACAAAAGCTCACTATCAGATAAATCACCAACAACCAGTTTACCATATAGCACAGCCCATCGGTTACCCGTTGAAAGATTATCATATGTTAAAACATCATAACCACTCTCCCCGAGCATCTTTACCACATGACTCCCAATATAACCCGCCCCTCCTGTAACAAAGACCTTCATTAAACCTCCTCCTTTTAACTATGTATTGTAAATTTATAAGATTATAGTATAATACTTTTAGCATATAAAGGGATTTACAAAAACTTCTATCAGGTTGGGGTATAATAGACTCATGGAAAGTCCTGAATTAATAGAAAAAAAACTTTCCATCCTTCAGGAAATCACCACCGCCATAGTTACCACAAACAATATCAGCACAATTGCAAATCTGATACTTGAGCTTGCCATAAATTATACAAATGCAGAAAAGGGTTCTGTAATGTTGCTTAATGAAAGCGGCGAATTATATATACTCACAGCAAGGGGCATTGATATAAATTTAATTAATAGTTACAGGATAAAGATTGGCGAAGGTATCGCAGGTTTTGTTGCCAAGACCATGACCCCCATCATGGTTGAGGACATAGACAAAGATACAAGATTCAAAGAGAAAAGGGATCGCTATAAAACAAGGGCCTTTATTTCCTGTCCCATTATAAGTAGAGATAAATTACTGGGGGTTTTAAATATAAATGACAAAAAGGATAACATGCCCTTTAGTGAGGATGAATTTGACCTTATAAAGATAATAGCAAACCAGGCAGCCATTGCCCTTGAAAACGCCTTTCTTGTCTCTGAGCTGATGTCAAAAACAGTTGAACTTGAAGAGATTAATAAAAAATTAATAGATACTGATATAGCTAAAACAGAATTCCTTACCAGGATATCCCATGAACTTCGCACACCCTTGAATTCAATAAAAGGAGCTATATATTATCTGCAAACTGCTGATAGCGTAGAAAGAAAAAAGCAAAAGGAATTTCATGAAATCATAAATGTTGAAACAGAAAAGGTAATTAATATCATTGAGAATCTGCTTGATTTTCTCAGGATTGAAGATGAATCCAGACTTCTAAAAAAATCCATTATTGATTTATCAGAGATAATTAATAGCTTTTTAGATTCAATAACATTAAAAAATATACTGGCACGAAAAAATATTCATATCAATATTAAAAAGGAGGAGGTCGCTCCGAAGATCATCGGAGATAAGATTAAAGTAACACAATTATTTATTAATCTCATTGAAGGACTAAGTAAATTTCTTGAACCAAATGACAGGATTGACATGTTTTTCTATGAGGATAACAAAAATATAATTGTCAGGCTTCAGCTATCAGTGGCATTACCCGATGAGATTATATATGACATATTAAACCTGAAAAATATCTTTCAGCTTGAAAGCTCAGAAGATAAACTTAAATTATATCTCGCATCAAAGATAGTGGAAATTCATGGATGGAAGCTCCTGGCGGAAAATATAAATAACTCCTTTATTGCTACTATATTGATACCAAAAAGTGAAAAGCAAAGAGTGGAAGTCATCCAGGATAGAATCTTCCAACTATATGTTGATTTTATATCCGAATTATTCAATGCAAACATCTGCTCCGTGATGCTTTCAGAGGATATTACAGGAGACCTTATAATCAAGAGTGCCAGAGGTCTGAGTGAAGAGATAATAAGAAAGACAAGAATAAAATTTGGTGACAGGATAGCAGGATGGGTAGCATTGAGTGGTGAATCAGTTTTGGTAACTGATATAAATAGTGATTATCGCTTCGCTAAAGAGAGTATCCCTCAGTATACATCCAGATCTTTTATATCGCTACCCCTGAAGATAAAGGACAGGACAGTAGGGGTTGTAAATATTACAAACAAAAAGGATGCTGAGGTCTTTGCTCTGAAAGATCTCATGATAGCCTCAATCTTAACAGAAAGGGTTTCACATTTTATAGAAACATTATATACACGAGCTTGCACAGATACCGAAATAAAATATTATATAGACTCATTTGAAAGTATGCTAAAGGCCCTGCAAAGATATCATAAAAAGAACAGCCTTCTTCCCAATATGATGTTAAAGCTCATGGAAGGACTTAATGTCCCCGAAAAAGATAAGGCCATAGCCCTCTATGTATCCATGATTTATGACCTTGGCCTGGTTCCTATTTATGAATCTGTATTAAAAAAAGAAAATCTTGTATCCTCGGATATAAGAATGATAAAACTCCATCCTCATAATACAGTTAATATAATTAATGGATTTGAATTTTCCGATGAGGTAAAAAAGGCGATTCTTCATCATCATGAAAAATATGATGGTACGGGATATCCTATGGGCTTAAAAGGAAAGGATATTCCCTTTATCTCAAGGGCACTTTTTATTATTGATTCTTATTGTGCCATGATTTCTGAAAAGCCCTATAAAAAAACTTACACAAGAGAAGAGGCTATTAAAGAGATTAAGAAAAAGGCGGGGATATGGTATGACCCTGATATTGTAGAGGCCTTTGAAAGAATTGTTCAGGTTTTTTAAATCTATGCCAACTATCACCTCAGTAGCTTCTGCAGGAAATCTCCACACTTCTTCATTATTGCACAACCTTAATCTCATCAGAATAAGGGCCTTCTTTTGATGGACCGAGCGCTGTTATTCTGTAATAGATTCTTTTAAGACCATTAAGTCTATCTTCAAATAATGGATAAACTGTCTCACCAGCCAGAACAAATCCACTGCCAGTATCTCTGTATATCCTGTAACCTCTTATCCATTTTTCAGGATTTTCCTTCCATGTAAGCACTACATTACCATCAACAAGAACATATCGCAACCCCTCAGGTTTTTCAGGAATATAATCTTCAGGCCTGATAATAATCTCTGCGGGATAACCCTCAACTGAGTCTCTCGCGCATCTGAGCCTGATTATCCTTGTCTGCTCAGGAACAGGAGCTATCTTAAAAAAATTCACGCTCAGGGGCTCTCTGTTAAGAAGCTCTTCTTTGTTTTCTGAAGGAATATTGTATACATTATAAAGACATCCTTCCCTGCCATCCCATGAGAGGATTATCTCTTCATCCATTATTTTAAAATTAAAGGTTGATGGTGCCTCCGGCAAAGGCAAGGATTCAATAACAATCCTCTGTTCAGCCTTTATTCCTTCATTATAGGTAGAGACGATCACATATTCCCTGCTACCATTGCTTAAAGAAGTATTATCAATAAAGATATTCTTATCTGTCTCACCTAATTTCTCCATGTCTTTATCTTTTCTATAGATTACAAAATAAATACCATCCCGGGTATAAGGATATTGCCAGCTTAGAATTACACCCTCAGGTCTTATGAGATAATTGAGATTTTCAACAGGTCTTGCAACCTTCAATCTTTTATATGAAGGAAGGGCCTTCTTCCCGCAGCCATAAAAGGGGCATAGAAATATCAAAAGGGATAAAAAAATAGAAAGGATTCTTCTTACCATTAAACAGTCTTTCTTAAAAGTGTCCTTAATGTCCTTATCTGCCTTTTTATCTCCTCTGGAGATGTACTACCCTTTGATCTCTTTGCCTTTATAGAACCCTCAGGAGATAAAATTTTAAATATATCAGACTCTATAAGAGCAGAAAATCTTTTAAATTCTTCGACTGTAAGTTCATGAAGCTCTTTGCCCTTTTCTATACAATATCTGACTATTTTGCCTGTTATCTCATGGGCCTTTCTGAAAGGAAGGCCTTTTTTTACCAGATATTCTGCAATATCAGTGGCAAGGCAGAAACTACCAGAAGCCCTGTACATGGTATCTCTATTAAACTTTATAAGTGGAAGCATTTCAGAAAGTATAGACAGGGATGACCTGAGCGTGTCTGCAGTGTCAAAGAGAGGTTCTTTGTCTTCCTGCATATCCCTGTTGTATGTGAGAGGGAGTCCCTTCATCACTGTAAGAAGGCTTATAAGGTTTCCATAAACCCTGCCGGTCCTTCCTCTTATTAACTCAAGGACATCAGGATTCTTCTTCTGAGGCATGATGCTTGAACCAGTGGTATAGGCATCAGGGAGTTCAATAAAATTGAATTCTGAACCCGACCACAAAATCAGCTCCTCTGACAGCCTTGATAGATGCATCATAAGGACAGAACAATTAAACAGAAATTCGAGGCAGAAATCCCTGTCTGATACCGCATCCATGCTGTTTAATGATAGAGAAGTAAACCCGAGTTTCCTTGCAACAAAATCCCTGTCTGTTGGAAGGGATGTGCCTGCAAGGGCACAGGCTCCAAGAGGCATTACATTTATCCTTCTAAGATTTTCCCTGAATCTTTCTATGTCTCTTAAAAACATCCAAGCATAGGCAAGGAGATGATGACTAAGCAGTACCGGCTGTGCCTGCTGGAGATGGGTATAGCCTGGCATAATAATATGCTGATTCTTTTCAGCAATTTTAATGAATATATTTATCAGATTCTTCAGAAGTTTTATGAGCTCCGTCACTTCATCTCTAAGATATAACCTCAGGTCAGTGGCAACCTGATCATTTCTTGAACGAGCAGTATGGAGCCTTGCACCTGATTCACCTATTTTTTTGGTGAGACCATATTCAATATTCATGTGAATATCTTCAAGATCTTTTTTGAAGTCAAACCTGCCATGCTCAATATCCCTGAGAATATCCCTGAGCCCCTTTATAATCTTCTTACCATCAGGCTCTGAAATAATACCCTGCCTCATGAGCATCTCTGCATGGGCAAGACTTCCAAGGACATCATACCTTGCAAGCCTCCTGTCAAATGAAATGGATTCTGTAAATTCCTCCACAGAAGAGGCTGTATGCTCTTTGAATCTTCCACTCCATGGTTTCTTCATGAAGTTAAGATAATCTTTTATGTAAGAAAGTGTCAATAGCCCACCTGTTTTTGCCGTTAGGAATCGTAGGGTATGCCGAAAAAAACTTTATTGCGGCACCTTAAATCCATGATACATGATAGATAATATAAAAAGCCTGAATCCTGTATCCTGATCATTGTCGCTTTATAAGGGCTTTGAGGCATACCTTGCTATTGTTTTATATTTCTATCAGCAATTTTTTTGAATCCAGAAAGCTTAAAAAATAATGGTGGGGATAGTGGCTTATGATTTTTTTATTTTCCCACCGAAACTAAAATAGTTTTTGCTAACAAAACTCAGTTTACTTTTGGCCTGCGGGCATAAAATGGAAGGAGAAGATTGTATCGTTTTACAAAAAAATCTTTTCAGATGGTAAATTTCCACAGAAATGGTTAGTTACAGGCTCTACATTATTCAATATTGAGAACTTCTTTTCTATACCTGCTAGGTGTAAAACCAGTATATTTCTTGAAATATCTTATGAAATTACTCAAATCATCAAAACCAACTTCTGCTGATATCTCAGAGACTGATTTACCTGAATCCTGAAGCAGTCTCTTTGCCTTCTCAAGTCGCATCACACAAAGAAACTTCTTGGGGCTCTTCCCTGTATATTTTTTAAAGGTCCTGCAGAAATGGAACCTGCTCAAACCTGCCTCTCTTGCCATGTCAAGTATTGAAA
Organism: Thermodesulfovibrionales bacterium; assembly: GCA_041082235.1. GTDB lineage: Bacteria > Nitrospirota > Thermodesulfovibrionia > Thermodesulfovibrionales > CALJEL01 > CALJEL01. Next base: position 25,968 of record JBDOIG010000187.1, read on the forward strand.
GTTTTTGATCAATGTGCTCATTTAAAAAATATATAACTCTGAAGATGTTTTGGGGCATCTCGGTTTCAAGGGAATCAAAAAGTTTTGATATCTCAAGGGCATAGAAAGGATACCTCCGCTCCTTTGCCCCTCTCTTAAGTATAAGGATGTCGTTTAACCTCTTCTTGAATTCATCAAAATTTACTGGTTTTTTAAAGAATTCTCTTGCCCCTGCCTTGAAGGTCTTAATTGCTATCTCTTCAGAACTCTCTTCAGTTAAAAAGACAACAGGTATATCAGGTCTCCGGGTCTTTATTTCTTTTAAGAGATTTATACCCTTATAGGGATTATAACCACAATCAATAATGAGAAGATCCATTTCAATCTTCCTGATAGTCTCTGGCTGGCTCAGTGGATATACAAATATAGACTCTCCTTCTAATGAAAAGGTACTATAAACATCCTCTCCTTCCTCTGAAAGGATAACTATAGGCTTTCTGTTCATGAGCCCTGAACCCTCCTGGACTGAAGATACCATGCAGTAACTGCATGAAAATCTTATTGCAATAAAATTAATTTATTATCTTCGCTCACTTAATCCGCAGCAAGCTCGGTCACTATTGAGTATTTATTAATTATTAACTTTCAAAAATTTAAAAAGCAATAATTGTGCCTGTTTTCACCTGCTAATTATCAAATAGTTTTGTATATAATTTTCTACAAAATGCGTGTTTTCACCACTCAAATGAGTGTTTTCCCACAGCGTGGCAGAGCAAAATTCCCTGTTTGTAAAACAGATCATCTATGAGTTTTGATAGTCTCCTTTTATATCCTTTATATTCCTTTGTCATCCTTCCTGTTTTTAAAATCCTTCCTAACTTTAAATAGTGGAATTTTTTGCCCTCTTTTTAAAAACGGAGTGAGATTGATCTTCCCTGCAGCAAGCTGCTGGGAAGAGGCTCGGTACCCATTTAATAGTCTTTTTATTTGTGGCTGTAATAGTTAAGTTTATGATATAACCAGTTAGAGTTCACGGACATTTTACAGGATCTAACGCACACAGTTGACAGAATGTATTTCCAGGATTTAAAATTCATTTTTAATTAATCCTCTGGAGGAGGTGAATGAAGAAACTTGCTGAGAAGGCCTCTATCCTTATAGAGGCACTACCCTATATCAGAAACTTTTACGGAAAGACCTTTGTAATAAAATATGGAGGTGCTGCCCAGGCAGATGAGGTTCTGAAATCATCTTTTGCCCAGGACATAGTGCTTCTGAATTTTATAGGAATTCATACAGTAGTGGTTCACGGAGGCGGCCCAAAGATATCAAAGACAATGGAACAGATGGGCAAAAAACCAACCTTTATTCAGGGCCAAAGGGTTACTGACAGGGAGACCATGGATATTGTAGAAATGGTTCTTGCCGGAATCATTAATAAAGAGATTGTTAATCTCATAAACAGTCATGGAGGAAAGGCAGTGGGTCTGAGCGGTAAAGATGGAGGGATGATAAAGGCAAAAAAGAAATTGATCAAAAAACTTTCCTCTGATACCAGGACAGAGGAGATCATAGACCCTGGCCTTGTTGGAGATGTAGAGGAGATTGATCCCTCCATTCTTCATACACTCAAAGAAAAAAACTTTATACCTGTAATCGCACCTGTTGGATATGACAGAGACGGAAATACACTTAATATAAATGCCGATTATGTGGCTTCTGCTATTGCAGGTGCCCTTAAGGCAGAGAAACTTATACTCCTGACTGATGTAGAAGGATTAATGGATGAGAAGGGTAATCTCATATCAACTATCAAGGCATCAAAGGCCGAGAAACTTATTGACAGGGTGATTAAAGGTGGCATGATACCAAAGGTCCAGGCATGCATAGCTGCCCTCAAGCAAGGCACATCAAAGACTTATATCATTGATGGCAGAATAGAACATGCCCTCCTGCTTGAGATATTTACAAGGGAAGGAATAGGAACGGAGATAGTCCTTTAAAAGATGACCCCCGGAAGGAAATTTCTCAAATCCCTTATTCTCTTTTCACTGCTTGCCCTGCTGTTTTTATTTATTGCCTATTTATTCACAATACCCGATACCGCCTGGCTCAGACATAAAAATCCTGAATTTACATCCCTGATGAAGTACAGGCTCAAAATTAATCCAAAGGGCTATCACATCAAAAAGAAATGGGTTAATCTCTCAGAGATATCACCATATCTAATAAAGGCTGTATTGATTGCTGAGGATGACAGGTTTTATATGCACGAGGGCTTTGATATTGAAGGAATTAAAGAGGCAATCCAAAAGGACTTAAAAAAAGGAAAATTTGTAGCAGGTGGAAGCACGATCTCACAGCAGCTTGCAAAAAATCTCTTCCTTACACCTGAAAAGACGGTAGCAAGAAAGCTAAGGGAGGCTATAATCACATGGAAACTGGAAAAAGCTCTATCAAAAAGGCGAATACTTGAGCTCTATCTCAATGTAGTTGAATGGGGGCCAGGAATCTTTGGTGCAGAGGCTGCCTCAAATTATTATTTTGGAAAATCAGCAAAAGAGCTCACACCCGAGGAGGCCTCAAGGCTGGCTGCTATTCTCCCAAATCCCCTGAGATACAAACTTAATGGTTCAAGGTATGTTGAAAACAGGTCAGCATTCATACTTGAAATAATGAGGAAAAGGGGTATAATCCCACCCGAGTATGAACTTGAAAAGGAAATAGAGCAGGTAGACTCAGAAGATAGCAGTACAGCTAATGATAAGGAAATTAGGTCAGAAGAAAAGACAGAGTAGTAACTACCTTACAAGGGTAAGCCATTGGGTGTATTTCTTATTCTTGCCCTTTACTATATCAAAAAAAAGACCCTGCAATCTCTTTGTTATCTGTCCTGGCTTTCCATCTCCGATAGTTCTTCCATCCACCTCTCTTATCGGAGTTACCTCCGCTGCTGTACCTGTAAAAAATGCCTCTTCCGCAGTATATACCTCATCCCGTGTAAACCTCTCTTCACGCACATGAATACCCTCATCCCTTGCTATAGTTATGATACTGTCCCGTGTTATACCCTCAAGGATGGAGGTTGGCGGAGTGGTCTTCAGGATACCTTTTCTCATAATAAATATATTCTCTCCGCTTCCCTCAGAGACATATCCATCCGCATCAAGCAGCAGTGCCTCATCATAACCATTTGCTACTGCCTCACGCTTTGCAAGCTGAGAATTCACATAATAACCACTTACCTTTGCCCTTGCCATAAAGGAATTTACATGTCCCCTGATATATGAAGATATTTTTACCCTTATACCATTCTTCAACCCTTCATCACCAAGATAAGAACCCCAGGGCCATACTGCAATTGCCAGATTTACAGGATTGCCTTTTGGAAAAAGACCCATGGCACCATATCCAAGATAGGCAATAGGTCTTATATAACATTCTGTTACCTTATTTATTTTTACTGTCTCGATTATAGCCCTTTTTATCTCATCCCTTGAATAAGGTATCTCAAGCATAAATATAGAGGCAGATTTTACTAAACGTTCAATATGCTCATCAAGCCTGAATATAGCAGGGCCATTGTCGGTCTGATAACATCTAATACCTTCAAATACTGCAAGACCATAGTGAAGACTGTGGGTGAGGATATGCACATTCGCCTCATCCCAGGGTATAAATTTGCCATGCATCCATATTTTTTCGGTCTTGGTTATCATCTCAGCTCCTCAATTTATTTTTTCTTAAGTAATTCCTTTATAAGCTCCTGACCTATTACATTTCTCTGGATCTGATTTGTTCCTTCATAAATCTGCAGTATCTTTGCATCACGCATCATCTTTTCCACAGGATATTCCCTCATATATCCATAACCACCCAGTATCTGTACAGCATTGGTTGTGACCCTCATCGCCATATCAGTGGCAAACACCTTGGCCATTGCTGATTCCTTTGAAAAATCCTTTGCTCCGCTGTCCATATACCTTGCCACGGAGTAGACCAGGGCCCTTGCAGCCTCTATTTCTGTAGCCATATCAGCAAGCATATGCTGTATTGCCTGAAAGCTTATTATAGGATGACCGAACTGATGTCTCTTCTTTGCATACTCAAGGGCAACATCAAAGGCTCCCTGGGCAACACCAACTCCCTGTGCTCCAACTCCAACCCTTGAATGGTCAAGGGTCTTCATGGCCACGATAAAGCCCATACCTTCCCTTCCAAGGAGATTCTCCTTAGGAATCCTGCAATTTTCAAAGATAAGCTCCCTTGTAGCAGAAGCCCTTATCCCCATCTTTTTTTCCTTCTTACCAAAAGAAAACCCAGATGTCCCCTTTTCAACTATAAATGCTGAGGCTCCTCTTGCGCCCTTTGACCTGTCTGTTATGGCAATCACTGTATATATCTCAGCCTCTCCACCATTTGTAATCCATTGCTTTGTGCCATTGAGGATATAATAGTCTCCCTCTCTCTTTGCGGTTGTCTCTATGCCTCCTGCGTCACTTCCTGCATTTGCCTCAGTGAGGGCAAAGGCAACCAGTCTTTTACCACTGGCAATATCTGGAAGGTATTTCTTTTTCTGCTCCTCATTACCGAAGAGTATTATAGGGTATGTGCCAAGGGCATTTGCAGCATATGTGGTAGATACTCCAAGGCATGCCTTTGAAAGTTCCTCAACTGCTATACAAAGCTCAAGAGCACCCTTTCCAAGACCTTCGTATTCCTCAGGAATAAATATCCTGAGGAGGTCAGCCTGAGCAATTGTCTTCATTATCTCCCATGGGAATTCCTCTTTCTCATCAAGCTCCTCCCTGGCAGGCACTATTTTTTCTTCAGCTATCTTCCTCGCAATGTCACGGATCATCAACTGTTCTTCACTAAGAAAATAATCCATATCTTCCTCCCATTTAAATCCTCACTAAGGAAAGGTATTTTCCCTGTCTCAAAATTGAAAGACTTCCTTTCGCAAGGAATTATCTTAAAGGCTGTCAGCTTCCAGCTATATTAACTAAAAGCTGATAGCTTTTTATATCATAATTTGTTGCTCTAATCCCACAAATTTATAATTTCTGGGAATCCTGTCACTTACAATCAGTAATACACCATTACTTTTATATCAGGTGTTTATTTTCTCAAAGTATAAAGCCCTTTGTCAAGGAAAGCAAATAGCCGCAGATGCCGATAGAATGTTTCAAGTCAGCTTGAAATAAAACGGACAGAATGCCGAGAGGGCAATACCACTACCTCCAAAAATCTTCAGATTTTTGAGAACCCTGTTCTGCGACACCTTAATGTAAACTTTTTAATCAACATTACCAAACATAAAAGGGGCTTCGCCCCTTTAAAACCCCAAAAATAGAATTAAAATTATCTAATAGGGAGTTTGAGGGACTTTGTCCCTCAATTACTTCACCAGTTTGGTGATAAACCTTTAG
>JBDOIG010000212.1:0-1707 GCA_041082235.1 Thermodesulfovibrionales bacterium
CATTGTATCTTGGCTTATACTGTTTTATTAAATTTGCCTCAAGGATAAGTGCCTCTACTTCATTCCGGGTAATAATAAAGGATATCTCTTCAACCTCTTCCATGAGTCTTGATTTTCTGATATCAAGTTCTTCTTGAAAGTAATACCTGAGCCTCTGTCTGAGGTCCTTTGCCTTACCAACATAAAGTGCCTTCCCTGTCTTTGACTTCATGATATACACACCTGGGAGTTCAGGCACCTTAGCAATGTCTGCCTGCCCAGTGATGGGTAATTCGGAATGAATAACTTTAAGGTTATTGCCTTCTTTCACTTTATCTCTCACTTTTAGCCTTTATCCTCTCTATATCTGCACCAATAGCCTGAAGTTTCAGCTCCATCCTTTCATATCCCCTGTCAAGATGATATACCCTGTCAATAACTGTTTCTCCCTTTGCCCTCAGACCCGCAATAACAAGGCTTGCTGATGCCCTGAGGTCTGAGCTCATTACAGGAGCGCCCCTTAATTCCTTTACACCCTTCACCGTAGCAACTGGTCCCTCTGTAATAATATCAGCTCCCATCCTTCTTAACTCTCCTACATGCATGAATCTGTTTTCAAATATGGTCTCACGAATAATACTTGTTCCTTCAGCTACAGACATAAGTGCCATGAACTGGGCCTGCACATCTGTTGGAAAACCTGGATAGGGCATGGTCTTGATATTTACAGACCTTATCTTTTCAGGACCTTTCACATGGATTGAATGTTGATTCTCTACCTCTATATCGAGACCTGCCTCCCTCAGTTTTACTATAACAGAGTCAAGATGCTCTGGTATCACATTTTCAATTGTTATCTCACTTCCTGTTATTCCTGCAATGCATAGAAAGGTAGCTGCCTCTATCCTGTCAGGTATAACCCTATAGCCACTTAAAGGCTTGAGCTCTCTTACACCCTCCACCTCTATTACCTCTGTACCTGCACCTTTTATCTTTGCACCCATAAGGCTAAGAGCATGGGCAAGATCCACCACCTCTGGCTCCTTTGCTGCGTTCTCTATAATCGTAAGCCCTTCAGCTAGCGATGCAGCCATGAGAATATTCTCTGTACCTGTAACAGTAGGTATATCAAAATAAATCCTTGCACCTCTGAGCCTTCCCCTTGAATTAGCTATTATATAGCCACCTTTAAGAACTATCTCAGCTCCCATCAATCTTAAACCTTCTATATGGAGGTTTACAGGTCTTGAACCTATTGCACAACCTCCTGGCAAAGAGACCTTTGCCCTTCCATATCTCGCAAGAAGGGGACCGAGCACAAGCACAGAGGCCCTCATGGTCCTGACAAGTTCATAGGGTGCTTCAAGAAAAGAAATATTACTGGTGCATATCTCAAGTGTATCTTTATTAAAAGAGACCTCTGCTCCGAAGGTCTGGAGCAAGCGGGACATGGTGCGAATGTCTCTGAGATCAGGAGCACCTTTAATAATATGCCTTGATGGGCAGAGAAGCGTTGCAGCCATAAGCGGAAGGGAGGCATTCTTGGAACCACTGATAGATACCCTGCCAGAAAGCCTCTTACCACCTCTGATGAGGAATTTATCCATGGTGTCAGCTCCTTGAAGTTTTCTTTATTATAATAGCACTTGAGGGATAAGAGGCAAGAAGAGAATGAGCCCCTAAGGAATCATTCACTTAGAAATAAAAATTTAATAGAAGTTCTGCCTC
>JBDOIG010000295.1:0-1349 GCA_041082235.1 Thermodesulfovibrionales bacterium
GGAGTATGGTTATGACAAGGAGGAAGGTATTAAGAGCAAAGAGTTGAGTGTGAATAATACACTTACATATGGTCTTACTGATAACCTTGATATAGGAATTGGAGCTCCTTATATTTACTGGAAAGAGGAAGATGGTGAAAGTATTCATGAAAGTGGGTTTTCAGACATTGAGCTCGGGCTTAAATACAGGTTCTATGAGTTTAAAGGATTTAATGCAGCATTAAAACCATCCATCACTATACCTTCAGGAGATGAAAAAAGGGGTCTTGGCTCAGGCCGGGTTACGGGCAGGTTATTTTTAATCCTTGATAAGGAATTTGAAGACTTTACTCTATTTTTTAATGCTGGATACATAAGGAATGAGAACCGGATTGATGAGAGGAAGAACCTGTGGCATCTCTCACTTGCAGGTGAGTACAGGATAAAAGAGGAGCTTAAGATAGTTGGAAATATTGGCATGGGGAAAGCTCCTGATAGGACCTCTGATAAGGAACCTGCTTTTTTAATAGCAGGTGCTGTTTATTCTCTTTCTGAGGTCTTTGACCTTTCTGGAGGAGTAAAAACAGGCCTTACAACTCCAGAGACAGACCTCAGCTTTATGGCTGGGAGTACATTGAGATTTTAAGGAGGACTCTATGCATATACCAGATGGCTATCTTAGCCCTCAGACATTTGTTCCACTTTATGGTGCAAGTGCGGTTTTCTGGGCCATTGCAATTAAAAAACTTAAGAAGGAATTATCTGATAGGCAGGTTCCCTATCTTGCCATGGCAGGTGTCTTTTCATTCTTGATACAGATGTTTAATATTCCAATACCTGGTGGTACAACAGGTCATGCGGTTGGTGCTTCTATAACAGCGATTCTTCTTGGACCATGGGCTGCTACTGTTGCTGTGAGCACTGTCTTGATAATCCAGGCCCTTATCTTTGGAGATGGAGGTATCACAGCAATAGGGGCTAACTGTTTTAATATGGCAGTGGTGATACCCTTTGTCTCCTACTGGGTGTTCAGGGCAATTGCAGGGCATAAGGAGAGTAAAAAGAGAAGATATGCAGGTGCATTCCTTTCAGGATATATAGGCCTTACAGCAGGTGCATTGCTTACAGCTATTGAGTTTGGCATCCAACCCCTGATTGCCCATGATCCAGCAGGTAATCCCCTATATGCACCTTATCCATTGAAGATTGCCATCCCAGCAATGGCACTGGAGCATATGTTATTATTCAGTATTATTGAGGGTATCCTCACTGCCAGCATATTGAGTTATTTTATGAAGCATGAGCCCCAATCCATATATGCCATGAAAGGAGGAACAATATGACACCCTTTCAAAAAAGACTTGTCTTAT
>JBDOIG010000247.1:0-1818 GCA_041082235.1 Thermodesulfovibrionales bacterium
TTGATAAACTACATTTGGGGAAATATCATTATTACAAATTATAACACCTCTTAATAAGAATTCAAGCCAATATCTTCCATCAATCATAAGAATTAGATTACAGGATATGGAAACAAAATGTGAAGTTTCTTCACCATCATCCAAGAGCAGGTAGGGCTAAGGGCAGACAAGGATATCTGCCCCACCAATTCTTTGGTACAGAGACATCTTTGACTCGTTGGCACAGGCTGGTATGAACAGGTATCCTTACCTGTCCTTTCAGAAACTGTTACGACAATATAATAATGTCATCTTTTGACAAAGTAAAAATGTCAGGGTAAATTATGTAAAATATCATCACCTGCAAAGTTAGGAGGTGGTGATATATGCAGGAAAAAGTTACTCTGACAATGAAAGAAAAACATCGCTATGAAACAATAAAAGAAAGTTTAGACGGACGAATACGGGTAAAAGACGCAAGCATGACCTTGGGTCTGTCTATAAGGCAAATATATCGCCTCAGACGAAAGGTAAAAGAAGAGGGTATAAAAGGTGTGATCCATCACTCGAGAGGGAGGCAGTCTAAAAGGAGGATACCTCAAACAACTCAGGAGAAGATAAAACAGCTGTATGAAGATAAATATCTTGGATTCAACATCAATCACTTTACTGAGTATCTTAACAGAGATGAAGGGATAAACATATCAAGAGAGAAGGTAAGACAGATCTTAAGAACATCAGGGCTTTACACAAAGAAGCCGAAGAAGCAGCCAAAGCATAGGATACGCAGGGAGCCTATGCCACAGGAGGGTTTATTGACTCAATTGGACACATCAGAGCATTTATGGATTCCCAGCCTGGGTAGGAAGATATATCTCATCCTGCTAATAGATGATGCTACAAATAAGATACAGCATGGCAAGTTTGTGACTTCTGACTCGACAGTGGAGAACATGAAGGTTTTAGAGGAATTTTTCTTGGAGAAGGGTTTGCCTGGAGCTTTTTACATAGACAAGGATTCCAAGTTTAAGACACAGAGGCATGGAGGTATTCATTATAATGTTTCGGGTGAAGAGTATCCTGATACACAGATAAGGAGGGCGTTCAGGGAATTAGGTATAGAGGTAATATATGCGGACTCGCCGCAGGCTAAGGGCAGGATAGAGAGAGACTTTCAGACACTACAGGATAGGTTAATAAAGGAGCTTAAGGTTAAGGGGATAAGCACGATAGCAGAGGCGAATAAGTATTTGCAGGGAGAATACATTCGGAGATGGAATGAAAGTTTTTCCAGGCAGGCAAGAGATGGTAGGTTAGCATATAGGGATATACCTATCGGGATTGATTTAAGGGATATACTTTGTATAAAGGATAGCAGAAAGGTTTATCCGGATAACACGATCTCTTATAAGGGTAGGAGGTATCAGATAATACAGGATAGGGAGAGGAGTAGCTATGCGAAGGCACGAGTGGAGGTATATGAGCACTTAGACGGTGGAATATCGATATTGTACAAGGGTAGGAAGTTGAGATACGTAGATATAGCGGATCTGTATGATGAGGGAGATAATAATCTTGAGAGGAGCGTCTTGTTAAGGTGACATTTTTATTTTGCAAAAAAGATGACATTTTTATCTTGCAATAACACAGCTTTTTTCAGTCATTGACTGTCACACTTTTATGATTTATACTCTCTAGGTATAGGGAGCTTAATTATGGACGATTATTTGGTCATAGATAAAAGGAAGCATAACTATATAATCATAGATAAAGCCATAGCTCTGGCTTATGCTCCGTATATAGGTCCACAGGCTGTTTGTCTTTACCTTGTATACGCTT
>JBDOIG010000311.1:0-10207 GCA_041082235.1 Thermodesulfovibrionales bacterium
TAATCAATATAAAGAGGCGGTTTGAAATTTCTTCCAAATATAATGCCACCAGTTTTATAAACCAGCTCTGACAATGTTCCAACCGGGCATATCCATCCACAGAAGGACTTCCTCAGGAAAAAGGCGAGTAAAAATGCACCAACTAATATCACAATGGCAGCAGGATGGACAGGATCAAATAAACCCTCCATAAGCCACAGCTTTAATCCCATAAGCCCGCCTATGGGCATAAAGCCATCAACAAGGGACGGCCTTTCAAAAGAAGGGATAATTCCTCTCTCAAGGCTATCTACAAAGAGATAAAACCTGTAGCCACCATAAATAACTATGGCAAAGATGCTCCACTGAACAAGATACCTGAGCTTTCTTAAATTGCTGCTGTAGTTCATGGTTTTAATTATACATGGAAGGCCTGTATTCTCCTCTATGACCTGTGTCATAATAATGCATGAAGGCAAAAGGCCTTTTTTATCTACTTATAGCATTAATATCAATCCTTTTGACCTCGGTGCTTTATTTCTCAAGGGCTGATTTCCTTAACTCCATTGACCTGAAACTAAGGGATGTGAGATTCAGGCTCAGGGGCGAGATTGAGCCAGATCAGAGGGTAAAGATAGTTGCCATTGACCCTAAAAGCATTGATGAACTTGGCAGGTGGCCATGGGACAGGAAGGTCATTGCAAGGTTGATTGAAAATTTAAAGGAAGCCAAGGTTATATGCCTTGATATTGTGTTTTCTGAATTTTCTAACCCTGATTCTGATAGAATACTCTCAAGGACAATTAATAAAGACTCAAAGGTGATTGCAGGTTATTATTTAAGGGATGAAGAAACAATTATTTATCAGGAAAGTTTCTCAGTTCTCAGGGATTCAAGGATAAAGCTCATAAAGACCAGAGGAAACTTAACAGCCATACCGATCAGGGAATTCCCCTATGCAGAGCTCAACATACCATCCATAAAGGCAGAGACAGGTTTTTTTAATATCCTGCCTGATGAAGATGGCCTTTACAGAAAGGCAAATCTATTGTTTATCTATAATGGAGAGCTTTACCCATGCCTTGCTCTACAGGCAGTAAGGCATTATAAAGGTCTACCAGTCATAGTGGAGATTGAAGAATTTGGTATTGGAAGGCTTCTCCTTGGCAGCGAGCAGATACCAGCTGATGAGACAGGAGCCCTTTCTATTAATTACTATGGAAAGGGTGGTTCTTTCAGGACAGTATCAGCAGTTGATGTGATAAAGTCAGGGATAAAAAGGGAAGAATTTAAAGACTCCATAGTCTTTATAGGTGCTACAGAGACAGGCATTGCTGATATCAGAAATACACCTGTTGACCCTGTGATGCCAGGGGTGGAGATACATGCAACAGTAGCATCAAATATCCTTAAAGGTGAATACCTCATTTATAATGCCTGGGTGGCAGGCCTTGATATATTATTTATCTCTGTTCCAGTACTGCTTCTCATCCCCCTTATGATGAGGGCATCAAAGACCTATATATCCCTCATTATTTTTATCTTTACTGTGAGCCTTGTCTTTAGCCTCAATATATGGCTTTTTAAAAGATATCTCTTTAACCTTTCTGTGATTTATCCCTTCCTGTCACTCCTTATCTTCTATCTCTCCTCAGAGGCATACAGGAATTTAATAATAGAGAAGAGAAGTCGTTTTCTCAAAAGGGCATTCTCAAGCTATGTATCTCCAGAGCTTGTAAATATCATTATCAAAAACCCTGATGCAATGAAACTCGGCGGAGAAAAAAGGACAATAACTGTGCTCTTTTCTGATATAAGGGACTTTACCACTATCTCTGAGGCCCTTGAGCCAGAAAAGCTCGTAAGCCTTCTCAATAATTATCTTGACCCAATGACAAGGATTGTACTCAGGCACAGGGGAATGCTTGATAAATACATTGGTGATGCTATCATGGCAATCTATAATGCACCAGTGGAACTTTCCCAGCATGCCAGGGAGGCGGTTCTTACAGCCCTTGAGATGATAAAGGAGCTCAAAGGGCTTAATGAAAAAATTAAAAAACAGGGTTATCCAGAGATAAGGATAGGCATAGGGATAAACACAGGTGAGGCAATTACAGGAAATATGGGAACTGATATGAGGTTTGATTATACAGCAATTGGTGATACAGTGAACCTTGCCTCAAGGCTTGAGGGACTGAATAAACTTTACGGTACAAACATAATCATAAGCTCATCCACATACCTCAATCTCCCCAAAGGTGAATTCATTACAAGGGAGCTTGACCTGATAAAGGTAAAGGGCAAAAAAGAGCCAGTAAGGATATACGAGGTTATGCCTGATGATTCTACAGTTAAAGAGGGAATTAAAAGATTTGAAGAAGCCATTTATCTTTACAGGCAAAGAAGTTTTCCTGAGGCAGAGGAGATATTTAAGGAAATTGCTAATAAATTCAATGACAGGGCTTCAAAGGTCTTTGAAGAAAGATGTAAAGGTTATCTACTGAATCCTCCACCAGAGGACTGGGATGGAGTTTATGTAGCAAGGGAAAAATAATACACCCCATGTGCAGGCATGAAATTACATTTTTTGACAAAAAGCTTTCTCCTTTTCAATCAAAAATGAAAATAGTAAATGAATTCGTTCAGACACTAAAGTAAAGGGAGTGGGGCATCACCTCCACTCCCTTATAAATCTTTTCTGGGGTTTTAAAGGGGCAGAGCCCCTTTATGTTTTAGTACATATCACCCATTCCTGCATGGGCTGGCATCTTTGATTTTTCTTCCTCCGGGATCTCCGTGACCATTACCTCTGTGGTAAGCATCAATCCTGCCACTGAGGCAGCATTCACAAGGGCAAGTCTTGTAACCTTTGTTGGATCAATTACACCTGCCTTCATCATATCTGTGAATTCTTCCTTCTGGGCATCAAATCCATAGTTTACATCCTTTGATGCCTTTACCTTCTCCACTATCACAGCTCCCTCAAGACCAGCATTCTGGACAATGTTCTTTATTGGCTCCTCAAGTGCCTTCTTCACTATCTCCATGCCAATCTGTCTGTCACCATCAAGTTTCAGCTTCTCAAGGGCTGGTATGCATCTTAAGAGAGCAACCCCACCTCCAGGCACTATTCCTTCCTCAACAGCAGCCCTTGTGGCATGAAGGGCATCCTCAACCCTTGCCTTCTTTTCCTTCATCTCTGTCTCTGTGGCAGCACCAACCCTTATTACTGCCACTCCACCAGCAAGCTTTGCAAGGCGCTCCTGGAGTTTCTCCCTGTCATAATCAGAGGTGGTCTCCTCAATCTGTGTCTTTATCTGTTTTATCCTTCCCTGAATCTTCTGAGGATCTCCTGCACCCTCAACTATCGTGGTATTCTCCTTGTCAACAACAATCTTCTTTGCCCTTCCAAGGTCTGAGAGCTTTATGTTCTCAAGCTTTATACCAAGGTCTTCTGTAATTGCTGTTCCACCTGTAAGGATTGCAATATCCTCAAGCATTGCCTTTCTTCTTTCACCAAAACCAGGTGCCTTGACAGCACAGACCTGCAGTGTCCCGCGGAGCTTGTTAACAACAAGTGTTGCAAGTGCCTCACCCTCTACATCCTCTGCAATAATAAGGAGTGGTCTTCCCATCTTTGCTATGTTTTCAAGAAGCGGGATCAGGTCTTTCATTGAGGAGATCTTCTTTTCATGAATCAGTATGAATACATCTTCATATACACATTCCATTCTTTCAGGATCTGTGATGAAATAGGGGGAGATATATCCCCTGTCAAACTGCATTCCCTCAACCACATCAAGGGTTGTAGCCAGTCCCTTTGCCTCCTCAACAGTAATTACTCCATCCTTTCCAACCTTATCCATTGCATCAGCAATAAGGTTTCCTATCTCAGGATCATTGTTTGCTGATATCGCACCTACCTGAGCAATCTCTTTTTTGTCCTGAACAGGTTTACTGAGTTTTTTGAGCTCCTCAACAACTGTCTCAACTGCCTTATCTATACCCCTCTTGAGCTCCATAGGATTTGCACCAGCAACAACATGCTTCATGCCTTCCTTGTAAATTGAATAGGCAAGGACGGTTGCAGTTGTTGTTCCATCACCTGCTGTATCTGAGGTCTTGCTTGCCACCTCCCTGACAAGCTGGGCTCCCATATTTTCAAAAGGATCCTTCAGCTCTATCTCCTTTGCAACCGTAACACCATCCTTTGTAATAAGAGGTGACCCGAATTTTCTATCAATTATTACATTCCTTCCCTGCGGTCCAAGGGTTGCCTTTACTGCATCTGTAAGGATTGTTACTCCATCAAGAATCTTCTGCCTTGCATGCTCATTGAATATAAGCTGTTTTGCTGCCATATCGTTCAACCTCCTTTACCACCCGTTTATTCTTCCAATATCCCAAGGATATCTTCTTCTTTTATAATCAGATACTCCTGATTATCAAGGTTTATCTTTGTTCCAGAGTATTTGTCAAAAAGCACGGTGTTGCCAACCTTTACCTCTTTCACCTCAGTACCCACTGCCTCAACCACTCCCTTCTGGGGTTTTTCCTTCGCTGTGTCAGGCACATAAAGACCACCAGGGGTCTTTTCCATTTCCTCTGAATATCTGACAAAGACTCTTTCCTTCAGGGGTTTAAATTTCATAGGCTCAACTCCTTTCCTGACCTTTAATTATAGAATTTCTGCCCACAAAGTGGGCATATGGATAAATATTATTAGCACTCTATTAATGGGAGTGCTAATAATATATTAGTCTTTTAATCCTTTAATCAAGGGCTAATATGAGGCAATAAGATGGATTTTATCCTAAAAAGTCCCGTTTTTTTAAAAAATTCCCTTTTTTCTCAAATTTATTATTTTTTCTTAGCTTCTATAAATGCCTCTATCTCTTCCTTAAAATAATCTGCCTTTTTTCTAACCTCATAGGGTATCCTGCTTTCATATAATTTAAGTCCTTCTTTAATCTCATCCTGGAATGTCTCATAAAAAGTGCCCTTCTTTATGGCCTCCTCAAACTTCTGGGGATTATAAAAATAGATATCAGATATAATTGTCCTTGCAAGTCTCCTTGCCTTTTCTATGAGCTCATCTTGAGGCATCCCTTTTTCAGCCGTCACTTCCTTTTCAGGAGCTTCAACAGGGGTTTCTTTTGGTTGAGGAGGTTTTGTAGGAGGAATGAAGCTGTCAAAACCCTTAGGAAGATGCCTTTCAACCTTTTCTACCTTTTCAGAGGGAGCAACATCCCTGGGTGCTTGCGGTAAGACCTTCTGGCCTCCAGATATTAAACTAGCCTTAATGGTCTCTATCTTATTAATAAGCAGTTCACTGATTTCATGATCCTCAATGTAATCATCAGCACCATAGAGTGACACAGGTGGCCTCTTGTATCTTGTCTTATCATACACAGATGTAACGAGTATAACCTTAATATCCTTTGTATATTCAATCTCCTTAAGCTTCCTGCACACATCAAAACCGTATTCCTTTGGAAGCGCCACATCAAGCACAGCCACAAAGGGTAACTCCTTGGATGCCTTCACAATAGCCTCAATGCCATCCTGTGAGATAACAGGGATATATCCAGCCTCTCTTACAAGCCTTACCATTTCATCAAGTAATTTTCTTTCTCCGTGGGCAATCAGCACCTTTTTAATATCAAGGCCCTCTATGCCTTTCTTTATCTCCTCCTTTTCTGGTTTCGTTACAGCCGGTTCTGAAGGCGTAGCCTGTTTTATAATCTCAGAGGGTTTTACGAATATGGCCCCGGAACACTTAGGGCACTTGAATCTTGCGCCCTGTGCCGGGATCTTTGCATCATCAATCTTTAGCTTTACCTTACACTGCGGACATGTCACTACCATTTAAGGTAATACCTCCTTGGCCTCCATAATTTTATTGTAAATAAACCGAACAAAAAACCTCCAATATGAGCAAACCATGCAACACCACCCTGATGCGTAATGCTTGCTGTTACAAGACCATTCAATATCTGTATAATAGCCCAAAATCCTATAACTATCAAGGCCGGGATCCTCACCACCTGTACAAAGAAACCGAAAAACATAAGGGTATGTACCCTTGCATGGGGATAAAGGACAAGATATGCACCGAGTATCCCTGAGATTGCACCACTTGCACCGATCATCGGTATGTGAGAGGAACTGCCCTCTATAAAGGCATGACTGTAGGTAGCAACGACACCAGCAAGCAAGTAAAACAAAAGAAATCTTACATGACCGAGTGTGTCTTCTATATTATTACCGAATATCCAGAGGTAAAGCATATTACCTGCGAGGTGAAATAAGCCACCATGTAGAAACATGGATGTAAATACTGTAAGAAAAGGATGAATTGGTTGTGATGATTCAAAGGTGAGTACAGCAGAGGGGATTGCGCCATAAAGCTGGGCCAACCTCTCTAAATTATCAGAAAAGAGTTGCATGATATAAAGACCTATATTGATACCTATTATGGTAATCGTGAAAAAGGGGAATCTGTTTGTGGGGTTGTCGTCTTTATAGGGGATCATTTATTTCTCCTTTATTCATTATTTATTCTACCATACCCCGAGACCGATCAATTATCTTTGTACATATCCCATGCAGCATATTGAGTTCCCATTCTGTAAGACCAGCCCTTTTTAAAAGGAATCCCATGTTGTCCATTATCTTATTCTCCAGATCCCTGTCACCCTTCGGAATATACCCGAGTGCCTTTAATGCTGTTTTGAGCCTTCTCAACAGGCCTTCTATATCACCGTGGCTGACCAGTTTCAGGTCAGGGATCTCAATAGAATCTCCTGAACCATATCTTTTCCTCCCCATTTTATTCAATTCATAGGCAATAATAAGAACAGCCTGTGCGAGATTTAATGAAGGTGCCCTTTTGGAGGCTCCTATGGTCATAAGATAACCACACTCCTTTATCTCTTCATTAAACAGTCCCTTATCTTCCCTGCCAAAAAGTATAGCAATCTTATTGTGAGATGCCACATCCAGTATCCTTTTTATGCCTTCTTCAACAGAGAGTATAACGCCTCGCCTCTTTCCTGTTCGTCTTGTTGTACCAACCACAAGGGCTTTATCAGAAATTGAATCATGAAGCTTGCTATGAATTTCTACATTCTTGAGGATATCGATCGCACCTCTTGCAAACCATCTTGCCTCAGAGTTCTCCAGGATGCCTCTGATATTATTTTCATCAAAAGGCACTCCTCTGAAAGGATTGACAAGACCCAAATTTGAAAAACCCGCGTTCTTTATTGCCCTCGCAGCTGCACCAATATTGCCAGGCTCTCTTGGCTCAACAAGGACAAAGTAGATATTATCCTTCCACATGGGATTTTTACTCCTTCAGTCAAAGGGACGGAGTCCCTTTGAGACTCAAAATAAGGAATTAAGATTAATTATTTAAAAAGGGAGTTTGAGGGACTCTGTCCCTCAAAGGTGGACCTTATTTCTATAAGCACATTCCAGGGCACAGTTCATTAAACAGTAAATATCATCTCAAGCTGTTCTGTTTCCTCTCTGGGAAAGGAAATAGGATATTTCCTGTCAAAACAGGCAATACAATAATCCTGAGGATTCTCAACAGTTGATAGGAGCCCTTCAAGACTCAGATACTGAAGGCTTGTGGCTGTTATGTATTTCCTTATCTCTTCAACAAGATGGGTTGAGGCAATCAGTTCCTGCCTGGTTGGTGTATCAATTCCATAAAAGCATGGACCTATGGTCGGCGGTGAGCTTATCTTCATATGGACCTCCTTTGCACCGCCACCCTCAAAGAGCATCTTCACTATCTTCTTGCTGGTTGTCCCTCTAACAATAGAGTCATCAATAACAATAACACGCTTTCCCTCAAGGACACCCCTTATTGGATTGAGTTTTATTTTAACGCCAAAGTGCCTGATTGATTGTTTTGGCTCAATGAATGTCCTGCCAACATAATGATTTCTCACAAGACCAAAGTCAAAGGGTATACCGCTGGCCTCAGCAAAACCAAGTGCAGCAGGCACACCCGAGTCAGGGACAGGAATAACTATATCTGCCTCTGTATCTGATTCCCTTGCAAGCTGCCTGCCAAGGGCCTTCCTTACCTTATCCACACTCTGAGCACCAAATATAAGGCTATCGGGTCTTGAAAAATATATGAACTCAAATATACAGAAAGACCTCCTGGAAGAGAAAAGTATTTTCTGTGATGTAAGACCATGCTCATTAATAACAAGCATCTCACCCGGCTCAATGTCCCTTACATACTTTGCACCAATAAGGTCAAAGGCGCAGGTCTCTGAAGCAACTACAAAGGCACCATCAAATATGCCGAGGCTTAAGGGTCTTACACCATAGGGGTCTCTTATTGCAATTAATTCCTTCTCTGTCATCAAAAGGAGGCTAAAGGCTCCAGAGACCCTCTGAACAGCAGAGATAATCCTTTCATGAAGGGAGTTATTCTTTGAATGAGCAATAAGGTGAATTATGACCTCACTATCCGAGCTCGACTGGAATATAGCTCCGTCTCTTTCAAGCTCTTCCCTCAATTCATAGGCATTAATAAGATTTCCATTATGGGCAAGAGATATTGTCCCCAGGGAGAAGTTTGCAACTATGGGCTGGACATTCTTAAGAAAACTACCACCTGCTGTTGAATATCTGTTGTGACCTATTGCAAGAAATCCTGGCAGTCTCTTTAATCTCTTCTCTGTGAATATATCTGCAACAAGTCCAAGTGCCTTTTCAACATATATATGCTTACCATCAGAGGAACAGATACCGGCACCCTCCTGCCCCCTGTGCTGAAGGGCATAGAGCCCGAGGTATGTAAGATTTGATGCCTCTGGATGGCCATAAACACCGAATATACCACACTCTTCTCTTGGCGTATAAATAAACCTCCTCTTCCCTAATCTACTCGCAGGAATGGGAGGATATGCCGAAAAGCCTTTATCGTGACACCTTAATGGAATCTCTTTAATCAACATTACCGAACCATAACCTCCTTCACATCTTTGTCATAAACTTCTTGCTGCATTATAAATACAAAATTTTGTCGCCTTATAAAGGCCTTGAGCATAACTGCTATTCCTTAAACATTTCTATCAGCAAGTTCGGGCATCTTCATCCGAATAATTCCTTTAATGAATTTTTATAAACATCACTTATTTGAGAAAGGGGAAGGTCAATATATCCCTTGATAATGAGCCTGTCGCCACCTGTCTTACCAATCCAGTGACAGGAGATATTATACTTCTCAGCCAGCTCAAGAAATTCTTTACTCATTTTTTTCTCCACTGTCACAACCACCCTTCCTGAGGACTCTCCAAAAAGGAGGCTATCAGGTCTGAGGTTATTATTCTTTAAGAGTTCACCAGGTTCAACTTCAACTCCTGTATTTCCATAAATTGCAGATTCTGCAATGCACGCAGAAAGCCCTCCTTCAAAACAATCATGGCATGAATGGACAATCTCTCTTTTTACAAGTTCCTCAAGAAGCCTTATAAGTCTCTTTTCCTTTTCAATATCAATAACTGGAGGAAGGCCCCTTTCAATTCCGTGTATCAGGCTAAGGTATTCACTACCTCCAAGGTCATCATAGGTATCACCAAGAAGAAAGACCTCAAGCCCTGGCTTGAACGCTATGGTCTTTGCCTTTCTTACATCCTCTATCAGCCCGACCATGGCAATGGTCGGAGTAGGATATATGGCATTGCCTTTGGTCTCATTATAAAAACTCACATTCCCTGAAACAACAGGTGTCTCAAGTACACGGCAGGCCTCTGCTATTCCTTTAATGGATTCCACAAACTGCCACATAACCTCTGGTTTTTCAGGATTTCCGAAATTCAGATTATCAGTTATAGCCATCGGCCTTGCACCAGAGCAGGCTACATTCCTTGCAGCCTCAGCCACAGCAAGCATTGCTCCCCTGCAGGGGTCAAGATAGCAATAGCGGGAATTACAATCAACGCTCATGGCAATTGCCTTATTGGTGCCTTTTATCCTTATAACTGCTGCATCAGAACCAGGCCTCACTATTGTATTTGTCCTTACCATGTGGTCATACTGCTGCCAGACAAGCTCTTTTGAGGCAATATTCGGAGATGAGAGGAGCTTGAGAAGCACAGAATTAAAATCATCTGGAATTGGGATATCCTTGAGTTCAAGACTCTGGAGTTCATCCTGCCAGGCTGGCCTTCTCTGGGGTCTGCCATATCTTGGT
>JBDOIG010000009.1:0-1517 GCA_041082235.1 Thermodesulfovibrionales bacterium
CAGGCCCGGGGTAAAGCTCATAGAGGCAGACGGTGACTGGAATCTTCTAAGATATGGCTGTTCAAATGGAGATGACTGTGGAGGCTCTGGTGATCCCTTTCCTGGTTCAACCAGCAGGTCTGAGCTCACACCAATTGGAAATCCCTCTTCAATTCCCTATTTGCCCTATGGATGGGTAAACTTAAGGAATATAAATGAAGGAAATGGTATTTTAAACCTTCTTATTGGCTTTGGTCCATTGCCACCACAAAACCTGACAATGAATTCAAAGACCCTCTCGTGGTCACCAGTTAATGATGCAGCATACTATAAGATATATAAAAACGGCTCTTACATTGCTCAGACCACCTCCACTACCTATACAGATGCTGCTGCCCTGAATGGTTATTCCTATAATGTGACAGCAGTTGACTCCTCAGGTAATGAGTCTTCCCTTTCAAATACTGTATTTGCTGAGAATATCCCTGTAGAAGGCAGTAAAGATAACAGTGGTGGCTGCTTCATTGCCACAGCTACTTATGGAAGCTCCCTTGCACCAGAGGTGAGGATATTAAGGGAATTCAGGGATAAGTGGTTACTGAATAGTCTTAAATTTCGGGTTTTTGGCTTCAAGGTAGAGATACCCAATTATTTAGGCCATGCCTTTGTAAGAGCCTATTACAGGCTCTCTCCTCCAATTGCTAAATATATCAAGGAGCACGAGATAGCAAGGATTATTACAAGATGGATATTAACACCTTTAGTCTATGGGATTAAATATCCGGTCTCCTGGATTATGGTAATTACAACAATAGCGGTTATCATAAAAAGAAGAAACAAAAAGACCGTGAATTGCCGATAAAACATGTCAAATCATCTGGAAATAAAAGGGCAGGATGCTGAAAAGACTTTACCTGTGACCCCTTTATGTAATGTTTATTAATCAGTTTGCGATACATATCTGACTTCACCATCTGATGAAAAACCTCTTGCTACATATAAATAAATATCGTCACTTTGTAAAGGCTTTGAGGCAGTCTGCCCATAATTTCACAGCAATTTTGAGAAAAGAGCGATAAATGGATAGCGAGCCTATTCCTGGAGCTTGCTGCAGGGTCAAGTAAGCGAATATAATAAAGAAGATGGATAAAGTGTGGGAAAATACACCATGAGACTTATATCAATTCTCGTAACTGTGAGTCTTCTCTCTGGCTGTTTTATAAACATCTCCCTATGGCCAGAAGAACAGCCTCTTAAGGAACAGCTCATTGAAGGAACAGGGAGACCAAAGATACTTCTCATTTCTTTAACAGGGACAATCACAGAAGACGGAAGAGATTCCCAGGTGGCACTCATAAAGGAGATGCTTCAGATTGCTGAAAAGGATGCAGATATAAGGGGGCTTGTCCTGAGGATAGATTCTCCGGGCGGTACTGTCAATGCCTCTGATGTCATATATCATGAGATTAAAAGATTTAAGGAAAGAAAGAATATACCAGTTTATGCATCCATTGATGGTATAGGTGCATCAGGGGCCT
>JBDOIG010000010.1:0-1359 GCA_041082235.1 Thermodesulfovibrionales bacterium
AGGCCCCTGATGCACCTATACCATCAATGGATGCATAAACTGGTATATTCTTTCTTTCCTTAAATCTTTTAATCTCATGATATATGACATCAGAGGCATTGACAGTACCGCCCGGAGAATCTATCCTCAGGACAAGCCCCCTTATATGTGCATCCTTTTCAGCAATCTGAAGCATCTCCTTTATGAGTGCCACCTGGGAATCTCTTCCGTCTTCTGTGATTGTACCTGTTAAAGAAATGAGAAGTATCTTTGGTCTCCCTGTTCCTTCAATGAGCTGTTCCTTAAGAGGCTGTTCTTCTGGCCACAGGGAGATGTTTATAAAACAGCCAGAGAGAAGACTCACAGTTACGAGAATTGATATAAGTCTCATGGTGTATTTTCCCACAGAATATTTACTTGAGTCAATCTATTAAATAAGATTGGTAAAGTCAATACTGAACTTTGCAGTACCTCTCTCATCCCTAATGCGCAATGAGTCATCCATCACAAGGTGCCTTCTTTGTAAGCTGTAGCAGAGTTCCAGAAATCTAAAGATTCTTTGTGTGCCTCCCTAATTCATATTGTTCTTTTCATCACAAAGGCAGCAATGAAAAAAACTGCAAGCAGAAGGCTGATCGTCCCTCCTGTAGGAAGGTTGAAATAAAAGGAAAGGAAGATACCTCCTGCTACTGATATAAGTGCTATGGCACAGGAAAGAGTGACCATCCTCATTATCCTCTTTGTTAGAAGATGGGCTGTTGCACCGGGAATAACAAGCAATGCAGATATGAGTATGATGCCAACAAGTTTGATGCCCAGCACTATTAGGGCAGCCATGCTCAGAAGAAAGATTGCCTTTATTGTCCTCACCTTTATTCCACTTACAAAGGCAAGCTCTTCATTGAAGGTAATAAGATAAAGCTCCTTTGAGATAAGAATGATAAGGATGAGAAGGATTATTATCGCTATGCTGCCAATAATAGCCTCCTCCTGGTTGATTGCAAGTATGCTTCCGAAGAGATAACCGAAGAGGTCCACATTGTATTTATGGGAAATTCCAATAAGCACTATACCAAGTGCCATGGAGGCAGTAAAGAATATTCCTATAGCTGTATCCTCTGCAAGTCTTCCCTGAGTGCTTACTGTTTCTATCCCATAGGATATTAAGAGACTGTAAAGGATTGCTGAGAGCAGGGGATTTATTCCAAGGATAAAGCCTATTGCCACTCCACCAAAGGCAGCATGGGCAATGCCAGAGCCCAGGAAGGATATCCTTCTTAAGACAACAAAGACAGAGATTATACCTGAAAAAACGGCAAGTAATGTACCACTTATAAGTGCCCTCTGGACAAATCCGTAGGATAAGGCTTCAAGCATCTT
>JBDOIG010000050.1:0-5168 GCA_041082235.1 Thermodesulfovibrionales bacterium
GGCTATGAGTTTGAGGCTATTTCTGTCAGAATCAGGGTCTCCTGTGACACTGGCAGTGTATCTTGCCACCTCATCAAAAGGAAGGGTGCTATTTTCATTTACCTTCCCGGGATTGAATCTTCTTTCTACAACCTCAACTGTCCTGTATTTTACAAATCCCTTTCCGTCAAACCTGCATGCCCACCATGGATTTGCCCAGGCAATTGCACGACCATCCCAGCAGGGGACCTTCTTACCATCTGGAAGTTCAATTATGCCATGAATAAAGGCATTGGAATTGTAGAAACTTGCATACCATCCCCCTGGCAATGCCTCCTTTCTGTGATACTCAGTATCTGCCTTCATTTCATTGATATTCTTCTCAAGCCATGCACCATAAACAGGATTAAAGGCCTTCATATTCTTAAGATAGAAATTAGTCTTTGACTCTATATGGGGATCATAGGGATGGGCATACTGGATTCTTGAATTGTATTTATCATATCTCTTTTTAATCTCCGGATCTTTGTGAACCTCCTCAGGAAATGGGATCCTGTAGCCCCAGTTTCTCTCAAGAAGGAGCTCCCTCTTCATTCCACTGAAGTCATAGCCTGTTCCCTTTGAAAGCTGCCTGAGCTCATCCCAGATATTCCAGGTGAACTTTCTGTTCCAGTCCTTCTTTTTTCCTGCCTCAATGGTCTTTTTAAGCCAGTCCTTTCCATCATACTCCTCAGGCCAGAACTGTGAGACATGTCCCTTTGGAACAATACCCTTTTCCTCAAGTCTCCTCATAATGCAGGCAAAGACGGTATGGTCAGGAAGGGTATTCCCATAGGGTTCAATAACCTGCTTAATAACCTGATACCTTCTTTCAAGGTTTCCGAATATAAACTCCTTCTCAAACCAGCTTGAGGCACCGAGCACTATATCAGAGACCTGTGTGGTTGCATTCGGAAATGCCTCAAGTGTAACAATAAGGGGCCAGGGCTGTCCTTTGGTTGCGCCAGCCATTGCAAGCCTGTAGGGCCAGGCATAGGGAAGGCTCTGACCTGCATTAACAGTGGAAATAAATTGAACCTTTATCTGACCTGCACCAAGCCTTCTGAACATCTCTACAGTATGGGGACCTGGCTTGTCATGTATCTTTATCTTCTCTGTCTCTGCCTTTATCTCCTCTTCTGAAAAGCCCTTCTTCCTCAGGTATTCAGCAGCCCTTTCCTTCCATATCTTTTCAACTGCCTGCCTGTGAAGGGGATTTGCAACAAGTCTTCCATAGGGAAGGGCATGGCAGAGTGCACCTGGTGCCCTTATCCCACCACAGGCATTTGGCTGACCTGTGAAACTAAAGGAATGCCTTCCTGGCTTTACAGCCTTACCTGTTATCAAATGGAGCATATGAAGTGTGGCATTTACCCATGTCCCCTGAAGTTTCTGATTAACACCCATACACCAGGCAGAAAGTGTATATCCCTCTGCAAACCATCTTGCTGCAAGCCTTATTGCCTCTGGACCACCAAGCTTCTTCCATGTCCTTGTCTGCCTGTCATAAAGAAGAGGAGATTCTCCTTCAAATATTATGTCTGAGACCTTTTCTGGTTTATAGTCCTCAAGGAACTTCAGGAATATGGCAAATCCCTTGTAAAGATCTTTTGTTATCTCTTCCTCTGAATTGTATTTCTTCTTTGGGTCAGGATATACCTTTCTTGGAGTATTTGTATATGTGAGATCCCATGCCTCACCCCGCGCACCACCATAGACTGTCTTTATCCATGTCTTCTTTACATCTTCATGGATTCCGAAGCTCACATGTCTCTCAATAAACTTCTTATCAAGATATTTCCAGTTTGCATCCACAGTACCCTTTTCAACATCATATCTTGCCTCATCAAGCTCATGGGTAATTACATAGGCAATGGAATTCAGGAGCACAAGGTCTCTACCACTTGCAAAAGGTAGCCAGAGGTCAGCTATGGTGCCAGAACGGGTCTTTCTTGGATCAGCAAGAATTACCTTAATTTTATCAGGAGCTTTCTGCTTCAATGCAGCCATCCTGTTGAATATTATTGGATGTGCCTCTGCTGTATTGTTGCCAATGAGAAAGAAAGTGTCTGCATGTTTACCATAGTCAGAATCAGGCACATCTATATCATCAAGAGAACCATAGGGTTCATCCTTACCAAAGGTATAAAGATAGCCCACAACTGCGGAGGCCATACACATCCTTGGCTGACCTTCAATGGAATTATTAGCAAGAAGTCCTCCACCTTTAAAGACCTTATTCATAACATGGGTCTCCTCTGTGCCGAGCTGGCCACTTCCATAATAGGCTACACTGAATCTGCCATGCTCTTTAACTGCCCTTTCCACAGCAGTGGCAACAAACTCTATTGCATCCTCCCAGGGGATCTCAACAAAATTCTCCTTGAGATCTGACTCTGATGGCTTAAGTCCCCTCGGGTCTTTTGTGGTCTTTCCCTGAAGGACCCTTGGAGAATTATTCAGGTCAGGTTTTCCTGTCTTTGGATTTATCCATTCCTTTCTGATAAGGGCACCCTTTGGCCTGTCCTTATAGGCAATTGCCTTATGAAGATAAAATCCCTTTGTGCAGAGCACTCCCCTGTTTACAGGGCTCTTGAGGTCACCTTTAAGTGCAAGTACCTTTGTAACCTTTCCAGAGTCATCCACCTCGCAATCAGCCACTATTGTGCATCCTACAGCACAGAACCTGCACTGACCAACCGGGATTGTCTTTACTGAAATTGGAGCTGCGAGGACCTTTAAAGGGCTCTCAATGCCTGCTGCAGAGGCAGCAGCAATTATTGCACTTGTCTTAAGAAAATCCCTTCTGCTGAGTTTCATTTCTTTACCTCCCTGTTTGAAGGTTTTATTGAATAACTCATGGCACCAACAATGTCACCGGCAGGTGAATAGTCTCCATTTGCAGCCACTGCCATGACTGTAAGCACCACATCTGACTTTTCAGAGGGAGCACGCCACTGAAAGGTCCATCTTCTCAATTCATTTCCCACCTGCGTATGGGTGAGAAATCCATTAATAAGCTGGGTATTCTTCTTATCCTTAACAAGTAATTTCCCCGCTGATGCCTCAAGGCTGAAACCGCCTTTACTTTCACTCATGCTCTCAAGGTCTGTGTTTACAATAACTGTCATTGTATAGGTTTTACCTGGAATGTAGGACTGAGGGATTCCATCAATCTTTATAATCTCAGCAACCATCTCTCCTTCATGACAGCTTATGCATTCCATATTTGGAGAACTATTCCTGTGACCATAACTATAAGAGATAAATAAGCCAGAAATAAGGAATACAGAAAGAAAAATTATCACATAAACCTTCATCACAGCCTCCTTAAAATTAAAAGGGCGATGCCTCTGGCACCGCCCTTATTTATTACTTCTGTTGAGACTGCTGTGCCTTTGCTGCTAATGCCTCATTGAGGAGTTTTATTCCCTTCTGAGATTCATCCATTGACCTTGTAAGTGATTCCCTTGCCATCTCTGGATTGTGGAATCCATCGGAGTTCTCTGCTGTCCAGAACTCCCAGAGTATATGGGCCCTGAGGTGATGATCCTGCGCCTTCTTTATGGTCTCTGCATCCACACCTGCCTTCTTTGCCTCAACAATCTTGTCTATTAATGCTGATAGCCAGAACTCTGCTTTCCTCATCCTTCCCTTTGTATATGCCTTGATTGAGTCAATAACATATTTAGCCTGCTCCTCTGTCCAATTATTGTGACACCTGAGGCAGGTATCTTTGAGCTGAACCTTTGGTGTTACTGCAAAATGAGATGTATAGACCTTTCCAGTCTTTTTGTCCTTAATCTTTGGTGTGTGACAGTCATTGCAACCAACTCCTGCCTTTGCATGCTTTGAATTATAAAAGGCCTCTGCCTCGGGATGCTGGGCCTTCCAGAGGAGTCCTCCTGTGAGGGCATGCTTGAAATCAAGGAAATGAACCTTATTCACATAGTGGTCATAAAGTTCAAAGACATCCTTATAGGGGAAATGATTCGTCCTTCTGTCTGCCATTGTCACAGTGTATTTTGATGTATCAGGATTTGTCGGGTCGTAGCCAGGATTACAGTTATACTCCACATGGCACTGTCCGCACTGAAGCCTTGTGTCATACCTCTCAAGCAGGGCAATCTTTCTTGTATAACCCCTCACCCCAAGGTCAATCACCTTTATATTTGTCCTTTTGGGGTCCTTATGCCAGAGTGTATCTCCATCAGGTCTTGTGAGTGCATCTATAAGGCCATCACGAACAATCCTTGGCTTTGCAGCATGGGGGTCATGGCAGATAAAGCAATTAAGTCCGTGCTGAAGGTTCTTTGCAAACTCAGGGACAAATGAGGTCCTTGACCATTTTGCACCCTTGTCAGGATCACCCATATATGCCCAGTCAAGGATATGGTCCTGAGTCTTACAATTCAGGCATACAGGATTTGCTGCTGCAGCAGCCTGTGGCAGGAATGCCTTGTGTTCCTTTGCATCTGGTTTTGTATCCATGAGCACATCCCATGCCTTACCACCTTCAAGGACATACTGCCATCCATTCTTTGGCTGGAACCTTCCACCATAGGCCCTGTCAACTACAAGATGGTCAATAAGCATCCACTTATGGCTCCTTGTAAGGGCATGCTCTTTTGTAAATCCATGTCCCATCATGAGCTTGTCCCAGAAGGGATTAGGTGACCTGTTTGTAAGCTGGGATTTTTCATCTCTTGCTGGTCTGTGATAAGCCTCTTTCATAAAGCTATCATACTGCTCCTTATGGCACTGACCGCAGGCCTCCCAGCTCATATCAGTAACAGGCCTCGTCTCGGGTCCAGGAGACTTAAGATGTTTTTCAAGTCCGCTATGGCACTTTACACAATTAACCTTTGAATGCTTACCGATTGTGTGAAGCTCTTTAATAGGCCCGTGGCACATATAGCAGCTTTCCACATTCACGGGTTTTTCCTTTGGAGCTGTCTTCACTGCATCCACTGAGCTTACAAGATAGACAGTCATAGCAAGGCATAAGGTAGCAATAATAAATATCAGGAAACCTTTTTTCATAAAACCTCCCTGAAAAGGATTCTACATTGCCCGAGGGGCATCTATTAAATCCTATCATGAAACAAAGTAAAGTTAGGGTTAATAGGTGTTAATTTTTGGTTAATTTT
>JBDOIG010000056.1:0-3865 GCA_041082235.1 Thermodesulfovibrionales bacterium
TTAATGCAGGGCGGGCTTTCAGCCCGCCTTATCTCAGGAGGTGTGAAAAGAGCCTTTACCATTTACATAATCTACTGATCTGACATATTCAGTTTATAGATAAAGGCATCCCTGAACTATAAACTTAATATGAAAGATTGAATGCAATTCAGGGATGCCTTTTATTTTTTAATTGTCCATATGTTATCCATAAGGATAAAAAATCTAAATATGAGAGGAGAATATCATGTCAAAAGCATTAAAAAGGTCTCTGTCTGTTATCTTTGTCATGGTTGTCTGTGCCTTGCTAACAGCTTCATTACCTGCGGTTTCTGAGGCTACCATTCTGTATGCTGCTCCATCTGCTCAGGGTAATGGTGATTGCACGGCCTGGCAGGATGCCTGTTCACTTGTTACAGCATTAAGTAAGGCCAGTAAAGGTGACCAGGTATGGGTTAAGGCAGGTGTTCATAAGCCTTCTGTATCAAATAGAAACCAGGCATTTGTTTTCTATCCTGGAATTAAGGTCTATGGAGGATTCAATGGCACAGAGACATCCCTTAACCAGAGGGACTGGCAAACAAATTTAACAATATTAAGCGGAGATATAGATGATAATGATACTAATCTTGATGGCAACTTTATTGCAGAGACCCCTTCAGATATTCAGGGTAACAATAGTTATCATGTGATCTTGTGCAATTCTGGTTGTGATGCCATAATTGATGGATTTGTAATTACCTCAGGGCAGGCGAATGATTCTGGTGTTTCCTATGGAAGCCTTGGAGGAGGTATGATTAATTTTGGTTTACCTGAATTAAGAAACATTGTATTTCAGGGTAACTATGCTGCTGGTTATGGAGGTGCAATTTATAATATGCAGGATGCGAGTATTTCACTTACTACTGTTGTCTTTATTTCAAATATAGCCTTTAATAACAGCGGTGGAGCAATATATAACTGGGGTAATAATAATCTTATTCTTACTGGTGTGAATTTTATTAACAATCAGGCAAATCAATACGGAGGTGCGATTGCAGGATACTCTTTCCACCTTCAGGGAACAGGCCTCTTCTTTTCCAATAATGTAGCAACTAATGATAATGGCGGGGCTATTTCTGCTGACACCAACTCCTATCTGACAATAGAAGAGGCTACATTTAATAATAACTCAGCAGGATGGCAGGGCGGAGCAATAAGTGTCCCGAGCGGAAGCCTTAATATATTAAATAGCAGATTTATTCAAAACAGTGCAAGCTATGGAGGAGCTATATATGCAGACAATTTAGTATTCACCAATGGTGTTGTCTCAAGAAACACAGCTCAGGTTGGTGCTGGTATTTATGTAGACACAGGCGGGACACTAACAAACCTCTCCTTCAGTGATAATGCTGCTGATGTTTATGGAGGCGCTATAACTTATCATGACAATGACCCCTCTGGTGTCCTTACAATTGCAAATTCAATCTTATGGGGAAACTCAGCAGGCATATCAGATCCTGAGGTATATAGATATTTCAAAACAGGTACAACCACATTTGCCTACAGTGATATTCAGGGATGCGGTGGTTCAAATGTCTGGGATGGCAATTGTGGAACAGACGGAGGTGGCAATATAGATGGTGACCCTGTCTTTATTGACCCCTTGAATGATGACCTGAGGGTTCACCTTTCTACATCACCTGTAATAGATGCTGGCAGTAACAGCCTTGTGCCTCAGGGAGTTATTTCAGACCTTGATGGTAATTCCCGTTTTGTTGATATCCTCAGTGTTCCAGATACTGGTTCAGGGTCAGCACCGGTTGTTGACATGGGTGCCTATGAGGGATATAGATACAGCCTTACTGTAACAAAGGCAGGCACAGGTTCAGGCACAGTACATGTTTCAGGATGTTTATTTGCATGGGATGGTAATACTGGCAGGTGCACCCTTGATGAAGGCCAGATCAGTCTTTCTGCCAGTGCTGATACAGGTTCTGTCTTTTCTGGCTGGAGTGGTACAGGCTCAGCAAGTACCTGCACAGGAACAGGGGCATGTAGCTTTACAATAACAGAGGATTCAGAAGTAACAGCCACCTTTACAGCCACCGCAGTAAAGGTTCTGTCTCCCAATGGAGGAGAGGCAATTCCCTCAGGAGATATCTATACAATCCAGTGGCAGGCACCGCCCACCGCCCATCACTTTACATTAAAACTCTCCATGGACAATGGCATGACATGGACAACAATAGCCAGCAATATAACAGGAAATACCTATGACTGGACAGTCCCTGTACCAACGAATAATAAAAGAAAGTGTCTGATAAAAGTAATAGCATTTAATTCAAGCAATGTAAAATTAGGTGCAGACAGGTCAGATGGAACATTTACCATTGAGGTAATAAAACTTCTATCACCCAATGGAGGAGAGTCCCTTACATCTGGAGATAGTATTCCCATATCCTGGACAATCAATAAGACCAGAAAGCCTATCGCAAAGATGATTATTTCCTATACACTTAACGGAGGGCTCACATGGAAGACTGTGATTATCTTTCCAGGTGGTGGCTCTGGTTCATGGAGTATTATCTGGACAGTTCCGACTGTATCAACCAAAAAGACAAAGTGTAAGGTGAAGGTGGTGCTCAAGGACAGTGCAGGCAATGTCATTGGAAGTGACCTGAGTGATGGGTTTTTTACAATAAGTCCACTATAAAAGATAGTAAAGTTAAAAAGGGCTGGGGCTTTAGCCCCAGCCCTCTGTTAAAAATTAAGGACTCACATCAGAACAGCTATTTACCTCTGTAACTTTATTACCCTGAATATCTCCAATATACCAGTATTCTCCTGTACATCCTGACACAGGTGTTATAACCTTTATAAGCTTTTGTGTTAAGGTTATAGGGTCCCATCTGTAAATATATGCCTTTATACCAGAGGTCTGCCAGGAGGTGCTTGATGTTCCGTTCCAGAAATCATCAACAAAGAAATTATATATCCCTGCATTCATCTTCTTTATCCTTATGACCTCTGAAAAGGTCCTGAGGGTATCAGTAAGTTCTATATCACTATCCCAGAACCACCGTGCCCAGGGATAATCTATAAGACTTCCTGGTTGCCCAAAACCTATATATATCCCGTCAGGATGTAGGAGATAGGCATCATATAGACCATCAGTATTTCCATATTCCCATGTTATAGCAAGCCAGTAATAGGGTTTATTTGGTGGCACAGGGATATTGCCTGCATAGTTCCAACTACATGTGGTTGTTGTGATATCAAGTTTTGGTTTTGCAAACCTGTTCTTTGAGACTGTAAGCTTCAGGTGTGAATTAATAGCATCTGTATAGATGTTGAACAGACCATAGCCTTCATCGACAAAAGAGTGTGAATACGGATCTGTACGAGACCCATAATATGGCACATAGTCTGTTCCTCTAATGGTTGTTCCACTTAAGAGCTGGACCTTTGCTCCTGTAATGGGCTCACCATTTTCTGCATTCAGAGCATAACCATAGACACCTGCAAGATTACAACTCTCGTATTCAGATTGTTTTATAATATGCAAAAGATTCAGTGCCTGAAAGGTTGAGCCATCATTGGGCCAGCATGAGCCGTCCCTGTTAGGGGTAAACCCTGTCTTTGTTGTAAGGAGCTGGCCGATTTGAGCATTTGTATAGCCAGGATTCAGTGCCCAGGCAACTGCTGCTGCACCTGCTACAAAAGGAGATGCCATGGATGTGCCATCAAGCATGGTAAAACCATTTCCATAATATGTTACCCCTCCTATTGGTGTTGTTGAAAGTATATCAACCCCGGGGGCTGTTATGGACACCCATGTGCCATAGTTGGAAAATGATGCCTTGCAATGTGTATCATCATGTGCAGCAACCGCAATGACCTTATT
>JBDOIG010000062.1:0-3794 GCA_041082235.1 Thermodesulfovibrionales bacterium
GCATGATTCCTATGCCCTGATAACTTATATCAAGAAGGACCCAAAAGGCCCTGTGCTACTTACACCTGAGGCTTAATGTTTATTTAAATTTCTACTCCGCCGACTTACCATCCCAGCGGTGGTAATAAAGGGTTATAAGAAGGGATGACAGGCATTGTTGTGATATAATTTATAAATGGCAACATACAGGGAAATTCAACGGTGGGTAAAGGAGCATTATGGTTTTACTCCAAAGACATGCTGGATAGCGCATGTAAAAGAGATATGTGGACTTAATCCAAGACCAGCAGCCAATAGAGAGGGAGATAGAAAAAATCCCTGTCCACGGAAAAAAATAAAGGCAATCAAAGAGGCCTTCAGATTTTTTAATATGCTGTGAAAATTAACGATTGCTCTAAAACAAAAATAAAATTTAGATAGATTTAGAAATAACTTCAAAGGACAGGAGGCAGTATGGATATAAAAAACTTTGTTCTTCAAAAGGCATTGCGGGCAAAGGAGGCATCAAGGAGATTAATGAATGTCTCCACTGAGAAGAAGAATGCCTGCCTTCTCAGCATGGCAGAGCTTCTTAAAAAGGAGAAAGATTTCCTGATTGAAGAGAATAAAAAAGATGTGGAGGCAGCCAGGGCAAAGGGATTGAGCCCTAGCCTTATTGACAGGCTTACCCTGAATGAAAAAAGGATTAATGAAATCTGTGCTGGTCTTATTGAGGTTGCCCAGCTTCCTGACCCTGTATTTGAGATAACAAAACTCTGGCGTAGACCAAATGGTATGCTTGTTGGAAGGATGCGCACTCCTATTGGATTGATAGGCATTATCTATGAGGCAAGGCCAAATGTTACAGTGGATGCCACAAGCCTCTGCCTTAAGTCAGGAAATGCAGTAATACTCAGGGGTGGTTCAGAGGCAATTAATTCAAACAGGGCGCTTGTGAATATAATGAGAATGGCCCTTGGCTCCACTGGCATTCCAGAGGATGCTGTTACATTTATTGATACCCCTGAGAGAGAGGCTGTAATGGAGATGCTCAAGCTTTCAGAGGTCATTGATCTCATTATTCCCAGGGGAGGTGAGGGGCTTATAAGGACTGTGACAGAGAATTCAAGGATACCGGTCCTGAAGCATTATAAAGGTGTATGCCATGTCTTTGTTGACAGGGATGCAGACCTCAAGATGGCAGAGGAGATTTGCTTGAATGCAAAAGTACAGAGACCTGGCACATGTAATGCCATGGAGACCATGCTTGTTGATGAGGCAATCGCAGAGAGGTTTCTGCCAGTGATGCTTAAGAGATTTGAGGAGGCAGGTGTTGAATTGAGGGGGTGTGAAAAAACAAAGAGGATATATCCCTCAGTAAAGTCAGTAAAGGAAGAGGATTACTACAATGAATACCTTGCCCTTATTCTTAATGTAAGGGTTGTAAGGGATATAGATGAGGCGATGGAGCATATAGCAAAATATGGCTCAAAACACTCTGATGCTATTGTTACTGAGAATTATGAAAAGGCAATGAGGTTTCTAAGGGAGGTTGACTCCTCAGCAGTCTTTGTTAATGCCTCTACAAGACTCAATGATGGCTATCAGTTTGGACTCGGCGCAGAGATAGGAATATCAACGGATAAGCTCCATGCCCGTGGGCCGATGGGACTTGAAGAGCTCACTTGTACAAAGTTCATAGTGCTTGGAAACGGCCAGCTGAGGGTTTAGGAATTTTCTTTCAAGATCTGCCAGAACTCTCGTGGTGTTATTATATCTATTCCCTCATAACTCTTTAAGCTCAGGAGGTCTTCATCACCTGTTGTCATAAACCTCACCTTTACTTTTAAGGCTGTGCCGATTATCATGAGGTCATTTATGTCTCTACAGAGTGCCTTATTAATAGATAGTGGTTTAACTATTTCAGCTGTTTCTTTTAGATAATTAATTATGCCTGTAATAAAGTGGGCAGGCAAATGAATTTTTTCTTGAAGCTTATCTGAAACTTCCTGAAGAATTTCCTCACTCATTATAATAGTATGATTAAGAAGGCAAATCTCAAAGACTTCAGCACAGAGCCCTCTTGTGGCAAAGGCTGTAATTATAACATTTGTATCGAGAACAACTCTCACGAGATAGATTTAAAGATATCTTCATCCGTAAGCAATCCCTCTGCCTCAGCAAAGGGCAATACCTGTTTTCTTAAACTTTTAAATTTTTTGAGAGTAATATATTTTAGAATAGCCTTTCTTATCAGCTCGCTTCTTGAGGTCTTTTCAAGGCGTGCTAAATTTTCTAACTCCTTCTGGAGTTTTTTTGGATAATCTTATGGCGATTGTCTCAGTCGTATGGCTCCTTGTAATGCGTTTTAACACAAAATTAATCAGGATATAAATTTGAAATAGATATTCACTTTATTCAGGTGAGGTTTTTGCCTTAAAAAGCATATAATAAGATTATGTTTAATCCTGACATATTTGGGGTCCCCAGAAATTTGCGGTTTTTTCTGGGTGACACAGAAGTACTTCTCAGGCAGATTTATTTTACAGGAATACAGGCCCTTCCTGCTGTCTGCGGAAGCGGTCTTTTTATTGGGTTGATAATAATACTTCTAACCACCTCACTCGCCGGGACTGGTTCTAGTAGTACAATCTCAAAGATTCTCCTCTGGTTGAGCTTAAGAGAGCTCGGCCCTTTCTTCACCAGCCTTATTATCCTCACCCGCAGTGGCACAGCCATATCCACAGAGCTTGCTACCATGAAGCTCAATAGAGAACTCTTTTATCTTGAGGCAATGGGGATAAAGGTGGAGGATTATCTTATGAAACCCAGACTGGCGGGTGTTATGGTTTCATCTTTTCTGTTAACGATTTATTTTCAGCTCTTCACTTTATTTGGTGGTCTTTATCTGGCAAGCCTGCTCAGCAATATACCCTTTTCAGAATATGGGGAGGCGATAATTGCTAATTTTTCATTTCAGGACATTATTGTCTCTTTTATAAAATCCCTTATCTTTGGCCTTGCAATAGCAGGGGCTTCCATATGGCATGGTCTTTCCGTGAAAAAGAGTCCAACAGAGATACCACAGAGGGCAACGAAGGCAGTTACAGGAGGCCTGTTTTCCCTGTTCATGCTGGATGGTATAATAAACCTGCTTGTGACATTTTTAAAAAGTGCTTAAAATGGTGATATCAGTGGCGAAGGTAACAGTTGTGGCCTCTGAACTCTCTGGCAATTTTTTAAAGGGCTTGAATTTTCAGATTCAGGAAGGCTCCACAGCAGCCTTTGTCTTCAAGAATAGGGATGAAGGTGAGGAGTTTTTTCAGCTTTTGCTTGGAATGAAGAGGCCAGACACAGGGAGTCTGAAGGTCTTTGAGAATAATCCAGCTGAGCTCAGCAGAGATGAGCTTATTGAGATCAGAAGGAGAATAGGGGTTGTTTTTAAGGAAGGAGGCCTGATAAGTAATCTCAGGGCATGGGAGAATATGGTTCTTCCATCTCTTTATCACAGAAGACTCTCAAGCCATGAGATTAAAGAAAAGGGGCTGAGACTCCTTGATGAACTTGGCTTCAGGAAAGCCTCAATGACCAGGATCGCTGAGCTTACAGCCTTTGAGAAAACACTGCTTGGCCTTGGAAGGGCAATACTCCTTGAACCAGATATCATCATCCTTTATTCAGCCCTTGAAGGGCTCAATTTATCAGATAAAGAGCAGGTGATAAATTGCATCCAGAGATTAAAAAGGGACAGGACAGCCCTTTTATACATCCTTCATTCTCATGAGGATGTAGGCCTTATAAAATCGGGATTCCCG